>NC_019702.1:319113-638227 GCF_000317085.1 Synechococcus sp. PCC 7502 | reverse complement strand
AATGATTGCTGAAGGTTGCATTATGGCAAGGGTATGTCATACCAATAAATGCCCTGTCGGTGTCACTTCACAGCTAGAATCTTTACGCAAACGCTTCCCTGGTACCCCTGAACATGTAGTTAACTTCCTCTATTTTGTTGCTGAAGAAATTCGGACAATTCTGGCAAAGTTAGGTTATAAATCCTTAACCGATGTGATTGGACGTTCCGATCTTTTATCCCAGCGCCAAAATGTAAAACTGGCAAAACTAGAAAATCTCAACCTAGACTGCTTAACTAAACTACCTGATACCAGAAGCGATCGCAGTTGGTTAATCCATGACGAGGAACCCCACACTAACGGATATGTTTTAGATGATGAAATGCTGTTGGATGCAGAAATTCAATCTGCTATTCACAACCAAACTGATCTAACTAAGTCCTATAAAATCGTGAATACCGATCGCTCCATTGGCGCAAGAGTATCAGGGGTAATTGCTAGACTCTATGGTAATTCTGGTTTAGCTAGTAGCTTAAATCTGGAATTTATCGGCAGTGCAGGACAAAGCTTTGGGGCATTTAATTCCAGAGGCATGAACTTAATTCTCATTGGCGAAGGGAATGATTATATCGGTAAAGGTATGCATGGCGGAGAAATTACGATCAAACCTAAGCCAGATGCCGTGATCGATCCCGCCGAAAACGTCATTATTGGGAATACCTGTCTATATGGAGCTACGGGTGGTTATCTATTCGCCAATGGCAAGGCTGGAGAACGGTTTGGGGTACGGAACTCTGGGGCAAAGGCAGTCATTGAAGGGGCAGGCGATCACTGCTGTGAATACATGACTGGTGGCGTAATTGTCGTACTGGGTAAAACTGGTAGAAATGTTGGTGCGGGGATGACGGGGGGAATTGCGTACTTCTTGGATGAAGACGACCGTTTTAAGGAATATCTCAGCAAAGAAAGCCTAAAAGTGCAACGAGTCGCTACCCAAGCAGGCGAAGCGCAGTTAAAAGAGTTAATTCAATTGACAGGCGATCGCACAGGTAGCCCTAAGGCAAAAACTATTCTGGAAAACTGGTCAACCTATCTTCCCAAGTTCTGGCAGTTAGTTCCACCCTCTGAGGCAAACAGTCCTGAAGCAGTGGATGCTGTAATTAGTGAAGTTAAGGTAAATGCCTAAATAGTCATCATTCAACTGAATATAATCGAGGGGCATTAGCTTCTAATCGCCTCTTTATTTTTTATTTTTAATAATAGTATCTAAGAACCAAGCTTGAATGCCTCCAAAAACATGCCATAAATCAAACCAATTTTTAAGAGATTTAAGATTTCTAAATATAAAGATCGCTTCTCTTTAGTTCTTCTGTAGGCAACAAAGCTAATTAATTCCGTTACCAATAATAATGCCGCAGCAACATAGGGATCAAAAGCTGATTTAGCACCCGAAACTGTGGAAATGATCGAAGCTAAAAAAAAGCCCAATAGAGGAGAAATAATGTACAAAGATATACGTCGCCAAGGATTTGAGAACCAGCGTTCTAATCTTGATAGGCTAGTATTGGTAATTACTGTAAGGCGAGTATTTTGCATGAATTTCCGCTCTGAGCATGGCAATTATTCTAGCCGATTCTGAAATAGAAGAAAAACTATAGCTTGATTGGCTACAAAATTTTTGGGCATATTCACTTATACTTTTTAGGTCAGATATTCCTTTCCTACACCCTAATACCTTAATCTTGCACTGGGAAGGGAGTAAGTCATGAAGTGCTCTAAAGCTGAGAGGTGTTAATGAATTTTTTGATTGCGAGTGTGAGTAGTGAACCAAGTATTGATCATGCACCGTTTATCCTATCAGGAGTGCTACTCAGTCTAGTTGTCATCTATCTTGCTAGTAAAATTGGTGGTGAAATTTCAAATAGGCTAGGTCTTCCCCCAGTTTTAGGTGAGCTTTTAGCGGGAGTTATAGTTGGGGTTTCAGCTTTAAAACTGTTAACATTTCCCGAAAGTGGCAGTGATGGTTCCGACTCAGTAATTATGTGGCTATTGCAAACAACCTTAGGCTTACCAGCTTCTGAGGTGTCAGCTGTATTTACTCAAGTTAGTGATGTGGTTTTACTGTTATCTGAGTTAGGTGTCATTATCTTACTGTTTGAAATTGGGCTAGAATCCGATCTAAAGCAACTACTGGGAGTTGGGGCTCAGGCTGTAGTAGTGGCTGTAATTGGCGTAGTACTTCCATTTGCGGCGGGTACTGCTGGATTAATATTTTTATTTGGGATGGCACCGATTCCTGCTATTTTTGCTGGGGCAGCACTAACTGCAACTAGCATTGGCATAACTTCGAGAGTTCTGTCTGAGTTGGGTAAATTAACCTCCAAGGAAGGGCAGATTATTTTGGGTGCAGCAGTCACCGATGATGTTTTAGGGATTATTGTGTTGGCAATAGTAGCCAGTTTAGCTAAGACGGGAACGGTGGACTTGGGGAATGTGATCATCCTAATTATTAGTGCTGCGAGCTTTTTAGTTGGGGCTTTGCTGCTGGGACAATTAGTAAATAAATTGTATGTATCAGTGGCAACTAATCTCAAAACCAGAGGTGAAATTATTACGCCTGCTTTTATTTTTGCCTTTGCCATGGCTTATCTGGGGAATGCAATTCATTTAGAGGCAATTTTAGGCTCATTCACGGCAGGACTAATTTTAGATGAATCCGATGAACGCAACGAACTGCAAAAACAAGTAGTACCTGTGGCGGATTTATTAGTACCAATTTTCTTTGTGACCGTGGGGGCAAAAACTAATATCGGGGTCTTGAATCCTTTAATTCCAGTTAATCGTGAAGGGTTGATCATTGCAGCATTTTTAATTGTGGTGGCAATTGTCGGTAAGGTAGCAACTGGTCTAGGCGCATTTGGGCAACCGGGGATTAATCGTTGGGCGATCGGTGTGGGCATGATTCCCCGTGGCGAAGTGGGGTTAGTATTTGCGGGCATTGGTTCATCCAGTGGGGTTTTATCGGAATCGTTGAATGCTGCGATCGTTATTATGGTTATTATTACTACTTTCATTGCCCCACCTCTATTAAGAGTAGCATTTGGAATTAGTCCTGATTTGGAATCTAAAGAATTAAAAACTGAGGTAACTAAGGAGTCTTAGGATGGATGAAGCTCTGGTTAAAATTCGGCTCACTTTGCGCAATGCTGGGCTTAAACAAATTGATAGTACCCTACAAGGAATTGAGCAGCAGTTAATTAGTTCTCGCTTAAATTTAATAGAGATATTGGTGCTTCAGGGGAGATGTCGAGAGTTAAGGGCAGCAAGGTGGCTAGTTGATCAGGTACTTTACCCGCTTTATCCACAACAACTGGTATCTGACAAAAACTCCAGCCTTAAATTTAAGGGCAAGTTTAAAAGCAAGTCTAATTCTAAAAGTAATGGAGTTACGGGCTTGGGCTTCAATATTTATCAATCCGCGTGGAAAAAACTCTCTCAATCTGCTTTACAAAGCATACAACTGAGCTTAGAAAATCAGACTTCTACCCCATTAGAAATTGATATTCTGAAAGAAGATAAAAAACGACTACTTTTGCAGATAGTTTTGCAGGAATTTGAGCTTTTACTGGAAGAGTTGCAAAACTCACAGCTATCTACTGGGCAGTTAGTAGAAAAAATGCCTCTGATTTCAACTGATTTGTGGCGATCGGCAACCACTAAGTTTCTTGGTAAATATTACACCTTATATAATAATGACCAGCCTGTAGAAGTGGTCAGCATTCTCCTAGAGGATCAAAAAATTGTGGAGGAGGCAATTTTAGCAAAAATTCCCTTTGTATTTGATCTCTATAACTATTTACTCTTTAAGTCAGATCTAATAATTAATAATAGCTTGTATGAGTTTAATACCCCAGAGGCGATCGCTAGGTCTGAGGCAATTTTAAATAATTTGCTCATTCAAGTAGCCAATGCAGTAATGCAGCCATTACTTAATCATTTTGCGGATGTGGAGGAAATTAAGCAAAAGTTTTACAGTTACCATCTAATTGCTAGCCGTGAAATTGAAAGGTTTCGCAATGATCTTTCTTGGCATTATCGGCTTGAGAGTTGGTGGGGAGAGGCACAGGCAATTTATGAGAGTCAATTTCATCTCTTTACTTTTACTGAATCTGGGATTAATAAAATTGATGTCTATGCCCCCCGTAGTCGTGAACTTGCCCAGTTGACTGGTGTGTCTTTATTAGTAACGCTTTTACTGGAATTACAAGATGCTGTTACTCCCCGACTGCGTACGCTTACAGGATTTATTGGTACTGCGTTAGTTTATGTACTTAAAAATGTCCTAGGTAGGGGAATTGGTCTAATTGGTAAGGGGATTATCCAAGGAATTGGGGACTCCCTGAATATGGGTAAGGTTGGACGCAGAGGCGATCGCTTTTAGTTGCCATAGTTTGGGTCTAAAATTTTTCTGACTTCCGTAAGGGATTTTAGGTCTCCCTTGGCACTAAATAATCGTTCTGCTTGCTTTAGTGCCTGATTAGCTTCAGGTTTACGATCTTGATCCATTAGTAGTTTACCAAGGGCAAGGTAGGCAGATCCATCTTCAGGGTTTTGAGCTAAAATATCTCGATAGGCAACAATTGCGCCTGCAATATTATTTTGTCTAAGATAGGTTGCTGCGATCGCTTTTTGAACTTGGGCAGAAGTGTCAGCGTCTAATTGTCCCATTGTCATACGTCTGTAGGTTGCTATCGCCTCATCGTAGTTGCCTTGATTTCGATAGTATTGGGCGATCGCCATATTGGCTTTAAAGTGACGGGGATTGATCGCTAAAACTCGGCGATATATTTCCAGGGTTTCTTGGGGATCATTTTTACTTTCACTGACACTAGCTAAAGCTACCAATACATCAAGATTGTTGGGATCAAGGCGATTAGCATTCATATAAGTATTAAATGCCTCATCTAAGTTGCCCTTTTGTTGGAGTAAGTAGCCTAAGCTGAGATATGCCTTAATATTGTTAGGAAGAAGGGTAATAATTTGTCGATAAATTGCCACCGCTCCTAAAAAGTCCTGCTGCTGGGTTAAAACATAGCCAATACTTAAATAGGCATCAGCGTTACGAGGATCAAGTCTAATAGCTCTACGGTATGCTGTTAAAGCATCAGGTAATCTTTGCTGTTGTGTATATACATAGCCTAAGGCTATCAATGGTCTTGGATCATTTTTATCTAAGGTTGTGGCACGCTCAAAGGCAGCGATCGCTTCGGGGTATTTTTGCTGCTGAGTTAAAAGAAATCCAATACTAGTTTGAATTCGTGCATTATTTGGTACTAGGGCTGCTGCTTGAGTATAGGCATCCAATGCTCCTGCTATATCTTGGGCATCCCAAAGTTTTTTACCTCGGCTAATTAATTCTGTGGGGTCAGCCTTGGGAAAACGAGTCTGGGCGATCGCTGGCTCATTAATATTTACTATTAAGATTGCCGTCACTAATCCGAGGCTGGCTTTAGCAACTGGAGATATGAAATTAAAGAAAGAATAAGACAACGGGCATCCTCCGTAACTACTTTAACTACTAAATTTTTGGGGTTCTAGCAGTTGCGATTATGTACACCTTAGCTAAATAATATGATAATGATTCTAAACTAAAAAATTAAAAATCTTCAAGCTTATCCATACACTACCTAAAAAGCTGAAGGTTAATTCAGTGAGTTTTTTGACTCAACTAAACTCATTTCTAATAAAGACATCCATAATCGTCGTGAGCCTGTAACGGAGCTATAAAACAATAAATCTATTAATAGCTTTAGTGCTAGATTTTCCAAATTTTGATTGGAAGTTGCTTCCGCCATTCTTTCTTCGTACAAGGAATAAAACCGATCTAGGTAATCACCTAAAATCCTTTGTTGATGGGGAGAAGCCTTTTTAAGTGTACATTTTTCTAATTCTGCGACCGCCTCACGAATAGTCCTTTGTTCTTTACTGGCAATATGAGAGGTAATTAGGGCGATCGCTTTTGCCTCATCCACATCTAACTTTTTTCTACCACTTGTAGTCTTACCACTGCTGCCCTTGCGGAAAGGATTAGCTTGCCTCAATCTCCATAAAACTAGGCGATCGCTCAGAATATTATGTAACTTTAACTCTACTGCCGCTTGGAGCATCGTTTCCGAACTAATCTCAGTTAATGCCTCTAGTGCTAAAAGGATCAAATCCAGATGTGCCTTAATCTGATATAGCTGCGGCAGTTCCATTGTCACTACCTAATTAAGTACCGTAATAAAAAGCGATTTCTTTATCCTTGAGGGGTTTGAAATTGGCATCTATGAGGAGTTGATTTAGTTCAGCTTGCGGAATATGTTTTGCCCCAATTCTGACAATCCGCGATCGCATCGTATTAATTACCCCACTGCGTTGCCGACCTGCCTCTAATGCCATGACCTTGTGATACAGAGCTAGGGGAGCATCGGGAATTTGAGAACCATCAAAGTCTATACCTCTGGCGATCGCTTCATCAATGGCATCTGCCCCAGTTGTGCTTGTTAAATTTGACATAATATTACTCATCATTAAAGTTAAATTTCCAAGTTGATATTAGCGTAAATGCGATCGCTAAAGAATTGCTAAAGATGAGATGGTGTTAGTAGGGTAAGTTTTATGTGTTTTCAGAACTAGGATATTTTGTCATTATCTGCAAATTTGTCTGAATTTTGAGGATGAATTGGTAATGATTGAAGGTAGGATTAAACCAGTTTAATGATTAATTGGTTTAATTCATTAGTTAACTCATTTAGTTAATTTATTTAGTTAATTTAACTGTGCAGAGATTCAAGATAAAGCTAAAGTAAAAATATAGAGCAGGTTTAAGTTATGAATACCTTTATTCTAATGGCTGAAGTTTTTACAGAGCCAGAACTGCGATCCACCCCAGACAACCAAAATGAGGTTTCCAGTTTCTTGGTACAGTTTCCCGGCAAAAATGCTGAAGATACTCCCGCTCGACTCAAGGTTACAGGCTGGAATAACTTAGCTAAAGAGATCATAGAAAAAAAATATCAAAAGGGCGATCTCTTGATTATTGAAGGTCGTCTTCGCATTAATGTAATAGAACGCAATGGTTACAAGGAAAAAGTTACCGAACTAACTGCCCAGCGTATCCACCCCATAGATAAAGAGATTTCTACTCCAGCTAAAACTGGTGATTTAAACCGTCCAATTGCCCCATCTCCTGCTAAGTATGCTCCTCCTGCGGCATCAGTTATTGCCAAGGAAGATGATATTCCATTCTAAAAAGAAAAGGTTTCCCTAGCTGGCAGCATTAGATTTAAGGTGCTTATACAGCCAACTACAGCCACCTAAACAATTACGGCGATCTTCTTCGGATACATTTGTATTGGTTTTTAGATATTCCTGTAGCCAACTGCAACCCCGCATGAGCAAATTATCTAAATCCAAGTTCCAGAGAATTACGGATTTATCCGCACTTGCAGACATCAAGATTTTGCCATTGGCTGAAAAAGAAATACTCTTGACTGCGCTTTTATGTCCGTTAAAGGTTCTTAGTAAAGTACCATCTAGGCTCCAAAGTTGTACCAGAGTATCTTCACTAGCGGAGGCTATGGTTTTGCCATCGGGACTAAAACAAATACTGCGAACTTCGGCACTATGACCATTCAGGGTTTTAAGGAGGGAACCATCTACGCTCCAAATTTTTACACTTTGATCCATGCTACCCGAGGCAAAGGTACTATTATCTGAACTAAAGCAGAGGGTCAAAACTTCAGCACTATGTCCCTCAAAGCTGTAAACCAGTCTGCCATCCCAACTCCAGAGATTAATGATTTTATCTTTGCCTGCTGTAACTAACATACTGCCATCGGGACTAAAGCAAACGGCATAGACCTCTGCGGTATGCCCATTTAAGGTTTGTAACCATACTCCATCTGCGCTCCATAGCCTTACGCTGTTATCAGCACTGGCAGAGGCAAATACCTGTCCATCGGATCTAAAACTCAGGCAATAAACCTCTGATCTGTGACCATTGAGGGTGTCGATCGCCCTACCATCAGGACTCCAGGATTTAATACTACTGTCAGTGCTTGCCGATAGAATCACGGAGCTATCAGGGCTAATACAAATGCTATTGATGGCATCATTATGTCCAGACAAACTCGCTACTAAATTTCCCGCCATATTCCAAATATTTACATTTTTGTCTTTACCACCAGTGGCAATAAATTTACCGTTCGGACTAAAGGCTGCTGCCCAAACATCATCTTGTGCTAAGAGTTTCCGCAGGGGATTACCGCGAATATTCCATAATTTTACGGTTGTATCCCGACTGGCAGAAGCTAGACTTTTGCCATCAGGGCTAAAAGCTATACTATTAACGGCATCGCCATGTCCAGCTAGGTCTCTGAGTAAGGTGCCATCGGTATCCCAGACTTTGATCGTGCGATCGCTACCTGCGGAGGCAATGGTTTTACCATCAGGGGAATAGGCAACACTCCAAAGTTTATCCGTATGTCCGTGGAAAGTGCGTAAAAGTACTCCATCACTACCCCAAAGCTTCATGGTGCGATCGCGGCTACCAGAAATAATTGCCTGTCCGTGGGGCTCGTATGCCACAGCTTCCACAAAGCTATCATGTCCTTTGAGAGTCTTAACCACAGCCCCATTGATATTCCAAATAATTAGGGTGCGATCAGCACTTCCTGAAACCACCTCTTTCCCATTGGGGTTAAAAGCAACACAGGTAACCCAGCGTTCATGTCCACCTCGAAAAGTTTTAATTAAGGTACCATTGGCTTTCCATAGCCTTACGGTTGTATCTTCTCCCGCCGAGGCAATGTATTCACCATCAGAGCTAAAACAGACATCTAGGACTGGACCATCATGTCCTTTAAGCATAGTGGAGCCAGTTTCTTTGAAGGCACCAATGGTTTGATCCCAATTCCACAGCCTAATCATATTGTCCCGACTAGCAGAGGCGATCATTTTCCCGTTGGGACTAATAGCAACACTTGTAACCCAATTAGTATGTCCGTAGAGGGTTTGTAGTAATGTGCCATTGATATTCCAAACTTTGATCGTGCGATCGCTACTAGCGGAAACCAAAAACTTACCATCGGCACTGAAGCAGACTTTATTTACCCAAAAACCATGTCCTTCATAGCGGTTGTATTCATGGATTCCGTAAATTACTTGTTCTAGGGCGGTGATCGTGCGAATTTGCGTATTTGCTTTCAGGTGGGCAATGCCATTGGTAACTTGGGAAGTGAGTTGGCGAATTTTAACCCCAGCTATCACGCTAGAAATTAAAGCTTCAATGTGATTATGGGAAAGAAATAATGCCTCAGAGGACATGGTCAGAGCTACAATTCGCTCACTAATTTCTCCCATTTCCGCTTGAATGCGTTGCTGCTTTTCACTTTCTAGGCTTTTGGCAAGGTCTTGACTCAGTTTTTCGAGGCGATCGGCAGCCGCAGCCCTACTAGTAGCGGCCTCTAGTAATTGAGCCTGCATTTGTTCGCGCTCATTGACCCGTTCACTGGCTTCTAAAAATTCTGTATCCAGTCTACTTAAACTTGGTTGCGCCTTTGCCCAGCCTAAAGCTTCAACTAATCTGGTACCACGCAGTAAAGCGGAATCATCCTTTTCATCAGAGCGCATCCATGCCTGTAATGCTTCTTGGTAGGGGCAGTCCCGAGTTTTGGTCATCGCCACCTTTTGGTTCAGCTTAATCACCACAATGGATACGTCATCTTCGGGAATTTCCCGTCCCGTAAATTTATCTAGTGCCAGTTTTAAGCCAACCAAAATTTTTGCGGCGGGGAGGTGAGCCAAACTACTAATGACAAACTTTAACGGGCTAATACCTTTATCATTAGCAGTACCAAACTCATCTCCATTGGCATTGCTCGCTTCGTATAATCCATCACTAAAGAAAATGGCGATGTCACCTTCATTAAAAGGCTTGGTTAGGGTTCTGTAGGGGATGCCTTCGTATCGACCCAGTGCCATAGAGGGATTGACTGTTTCTTCACAGCTTTTTGTGGCAGCACGATAGATAACTGGACCAGGAATTCCCGCATTCCCAATTTGAAATTCATAGGTTTCTAGGTCTAAAACTCCATAGGCTAGAGCTACAGCATCATCGGTATTAGTGGCACATAGTAATTGATTCAGCGATGTCATCACCGTGGTAGGGTTCCGCAGTCTTCCTTGGGTCGCAAAAGCGTCTAATTGTCCTTTAAATAAAGCAGCATGAATGGCACCAGCCACAGACTTTCCCGAAGAGTCAGCGATCGCTACACCCAAAATTCCTGGTTGCTCTAAAAATTGATAATAGTCACCACCTAAATCCACCGCTGTCCATACATCCGCAGCAATATCTAGCCCCAGATAACTAGGGATAGCTTGAGGGAGCAAACTCCTTTGTAGTAATCTACCACTACTTAATTCGTCACTGGACGGCATAAACACATGATTTGTATAAGACCTATCAATGTAGCCCTAAAATCCCTAAAGTTACAAAAAGATAATTTAGTACTTTAATAATTTTATATTCTTAAACTAAAACTTTACCGATAGATTAATCTATTGACTATAGATAGACTATGGAGCTAGCGATCAGATTATAAACGCAAAGAACCACTGAATCTACATTGAGAGTCATAGATTTATAGGCAATTTATGGCGGTTGATCAAATACCTAGAATTGAGATTTAGTTCCTAATCACGGTGTTGCTAATATTTCTGAAATAGCCCCGATCTGGTAATTAATTTAAGGTTGCTGCCAAATTGGTAAAAACATCGTATCTAAAACAGCCTGCTTCACAGATAGAGAGATCGCACTGGTATTCAGGCAGTTCACTAAAAGTACATGGGCATCATGGTAACGCCTGAGTAAAGCTTCTTCAGTAGCACTAAAGCTCCAGTCTTGCGTACCCTTACGATGCTGAATTAAAAGACTGCGACAGTCCTTCGACCAGTTCATGCCATAGCTTTGCCACCAACTATTAAACTTATCTGCTTCAGTTGAGGGGTCGGGTAGTTGCTCCTTCAGCACTTGCAGCGATCGCCTTAGTTGCGGTTCCAATAATCCTGCTAGGTAGAGTATAGAATGATTAGCCACATATATTGCAAGGTGATGATTAAGGGCGATTGCGAGGTCGTAATCTGGATTTAAGGAAGTAACAGAGATGCCGCTAGTATCTTCATCTAGAGGCTTTTTTATGGCAGAGCCAGTGGTATCACCAGAGCGTTCCTTTAGTCTGTCAATGGTACGATTGCGGGTAATTTCGATCGCGCGATTCCGATCTTGAATCCGAAAGTTATTCAGGTCAATATCTAAATAAAAGGCGCGTAAGGTACTAGGCTGATAGGAAACTCTTAGGTAGTTGGAGTTTTTATTAATCCAGTCTAAGAATTCTTGAATATTTTGTTGCTTTTCTAGTATTTGATTAGCTTTTTTATGTAGTTTAATCACTAATTCGTCGGCATTTTCTAGCATTCCTGATGTTAGCAGAATTACATTTTGCCACCTTGGTTGTTCAAATCGAGATATTAAATAATTTAATGCCTGGGGATTAGAACTTTCGGCAATTTTCTTGGCTGTTAAATATTCTTGAAATGGACTGTAGGAGAAAGCATAGGTATCTTCGTGTCTCTGAGTAAGGATGCCATTTTTGAGGATGGCTTTTAAATCTAGCTCTTGATTAGATTGAGTAGGAGAAAAAAGAGATGCTATCAGATAATTTTCCTTAAATATATACTTACCAGCATCCATGCCTAGAAGAGCAAGACGACTCCAAGCATTAAGTTCTATGGGTAAGTTTCTAGTCGTAATATCTCGTTCTTGATCCCATTTCTTTAAGTATAAACCTAGACACTTATCAATAATTTCAAGGTAATTAAAACTACTTTTCGACTCAAAGATTAAGCATAAAAAAGTTAAAAGTAAGGGATTTTCGGCAAATTCTCTGATGGTTGGATTTTCAGCGATCGCTGCCATAAAGTTTTTGGTAATATCCCGATTATTAAACCATTGGCGAATAAATGTTTGAATTTGTTCATCATTAAATCTAGCAATCTGTACCTCTGAAAATTGCTCAAACCGATAGTCACAAACCCGACAGGTCACAAAAATATGATTGCGATGAAACTGATCGGCGAGATTTTTAACTTCCGTAATTACCTGTCTTTGTTTCGGTTGATCGACTTCATCCAAGCCATCTAGGAGAATTAGTAAATTGCCTTGATTTAAAAATTGCTCAATATGGTGCAAGTCTTTAATGCCATAGCTTAAAAATGTGGCTAGGATATATTCTGGTAGGGTTTTAGAACTTTCGGCAAAATCCTTAAGATAGATTAATAGGGGAACCAGTTCACCGTGAAAGTTACTATTGAGGCATTGCAGGACTAAATACTTTAAAAAAGTAGTTTTACCACTGCCCGCACCACCGAGGATGATTAATTTACTGTATTCTTTGATGGCATTGAGGGCGGGTACAGATTTCACCGCAACTCGGCTCAGGTATCGATCTAAATCTTCGGCATTCCCATCTCGTTTCAGGCGATCGCCAATCTTAGTCAAAATGCCAGAGCGATCGTTGATAAAACTCAGTCTTTCCCGTAGTTGTCCGATTTCCTCAACAATATTGATACTGGTATAAACCTCTTTTAGCTCCCTAGGTTCGGTCATGTCAGGGATTCTAATGCGATTACAGCGTTTGGTTAGATTTTCGTGACACTTTTGGCGGATTTCCTGCACGGTGCTGTCAATGCTCAAGGTGGCGGGAGGTGGTGCAGATTTATCAAATAATTCCTGCCAATTTAAGCTTAGTCCATCACAAATTTGGGCAAATAGTTGGGTGGGAATCGCTTCACCTCGGAAAAATTTATTCACATATAAGCTCGCCAACTTTAACTCTATAGCTAACCGCTCGGTGGTCATGGTTTTAGCAGCTAGAGCCAGATTTACTTTTTTAATGCCTTCGGGTGACAAATGCAGCGATCGCTCATTCATATATATTTAATTCGATTTTGAACTCGATTTCTAATTCGATGTTTTACCAGAGGTAAATTGAAGTTACCATAACCTAAGGCTTTGTTTGGAATAATCTTCAACCCCGCTTTAGAGTCTAAATTAAAATCTAAATTTAGGTATTACTGGTGATTAGGTTAAGTAAGTCATCGGTAGAAATTTTGCCACTGCTGTCAGTACCTTCTAGCAAGCTATCCGCCAGTTCCCGTTTATGGTGGTGCAGGTCAACAATTTTTTCTTCAATAGTGTTTTTTGCAACCAGACGATAGATGGTAACAGGTCGTTGTTGTCCGATGCGATGGGCGCGATCGCTAGCTTGATCTTCAACAGCAGGATTCCACCAAGGATCCATGTGAATTACATAGTCCGCTTCCGTAAGATTTAAGCCTGTACCTCCTGCCTTAAGACTAATTAAAAATACATCGCCCTGCCCCAACTGAAAGGCATCAACGCGTTTTTTGCGTTCCTTGGCAGGAGTACTGCCATCTAGGTACTGATAGCTAATGTTTTGCTGATCTAGGTATGCCCGAATAATTTGGAGATGATCAACAAATTGGCTAAATACTAAAGCCTTATGGTTATTTTCCAACAGTTCACCTATGACTTCACCAAATAATTGCAATTTAGAACTAGGAATCGGCTGCTCTGGCATTACCAACTGAGGATTACAGCACATCCGCCGTAGTTTCATAATTTCCGCGAGCATTTGCAGATGTTTTGCCCCACCCGTGGCATCACTATTAGTTAAGCGATCGATCGCCTGCCGTCGCAGAGCCTCATACATGGCAATTTCATCTCGACTTAAATCCACATGGAGCAGAATCTCGGTACGCGGGGGTAATTCTTGCAAAACTTGGGATTTGGTGCGGCGGAGCATAAAGGGTTGGATCAGTTTGCGTAATCTTTCCCTTGCCTGTTGATCCTGCGATCGCTCGATTGGATTCGCAAAGTCTTGATTAAACCGTTCAAGGGAACCCAATAAACCGGGGTTAATAAATCGAAAGAGATTCCATAGTTCGCCCAAGTGATTCTCAATGGGAGTTCCAGTGGTAATGAGCTTAAATCCTGCTTGCAGTTGCATTGCGCCCTGCGATCGCTTGGTGGCAAAATTCTTAATCCACTGTGCCTCATCTAAAACCACCGTCTGCCATTGAACTTGCGCCAACATAGTCGCGACAGATTCTTGTTGCAGTAACCCATAGCTACAAATTAACAGGTCAAAGGGCTTGAGATGATCGACTGTCTCTTGGCGATTTTTATCTAAATTGGCAAACTGAATAATATTTAGATCAGGGGCAAACCGTTCCGCCTCACTGACCCAGTTCAAGCATACCGAAGTGGGGGCAACCACTAAAGTCGCTCCTGCTGCTGCTCGACTGAGAATTAGAGCTAATGCCTGTAGAGTTTTACCTAAGCCCATATCATCCGCCAAACAAGCACCTACACCCCAGTGCGCCAGCTTTGCCATCCAGTTAAAGCCATCAATTTGATAATCCCGCAGTTCTGCTTTTAGGTTTTTGGGTACCTGTGGTTGCAGGTCTTTCATTTCCTTTAGGCGTTTGAGGTGTGACTGCCAATGGCGATCGGCTTTGACCTCCCCTGCGGCATCAACAAAATCCTCTAAAGCCATAGCTGCTAAGGGATGGAACCGTTGCCCCTTACCATGCTTTTCCGAATAGGCACGCAGGGTATCTAATTGTTGCCGCAGAGCTTGGGTTAATGCCAGAAATTCGCCATCACCCAAAGGAATAAACCGACTGGATGTTTGTCCGAGCAGTTCCATCAGTCGCTGCATATCCATCACTTCTTCTTCGCTCAGCTTTAACTCACCGCCTGCGGCAAACCAATCATTTTGGCGTTGAATTGTTAAGCGTAAATCCCCTAAACCAGATTGTTGTCTGATCTTAAACTTCTGCCCCTGTAGCCATTCAATAATTGCCCGATCGCCTAATTGTTGCAGTTCTAAAAGTATTTCTAAACAGGTTTCAGGGTCATCTATGATGTATTCGACATCGGTGGCAATTTGGGCAGATAGGGTGGGACAGTCAGCGATCGCCGAGGTTGCTAATTTCTGCTCTAGTTTAAGATTGCGGGTGGTTTGCAAACGTTTACCTTCAATTTCGGCAATTACAGTTTCGCCACCTTTACCCGGTTGATAGTAGGAGCCACCAGTGGCAAAAGGACGGCTTAAGACAGCAATTTTCAACCCACTGCCTGCAGGTAATAAATGAAAATGGGGCGTAGCTAGAGCCTCAACCTGTTCCACTTCAGTACCCCCACCAATATCCGAATGTACCGTCACAATGCTAGCAATGGAATTTATGGCATTTAGTACTTTATCTTTGGCGATCGCAGGCACTTCAAGTCGATGTTTATTCCCTAAAATTGCGGCAATTTTTTGATGTTCAGGGGAAACTTCGATGACTTTAATTTTGGTGGGTGATTCCTTAATTACGGTAATTTCTTGATCCTCAACAATGGGGGGAGAAAATTCTAAAATTAATCGATCCTTGGTTCCCTGCCTTACTAATAGCTCTGGCTCCCCTTTGACAATTTCCACACGGGTCGTAGGTGAATCCTCCCAAAATACCAAAGGATGTCCAACTAAAGCGGCGATTGCCCGTTCATTAAATTCATATTCTCCACTGCCATAGTAATAGTCTGACTCCACTTCAATGTGAGCGCAAACTTTTAAATCATGGTCGGAAAGATATTCCACTTCTCCCGATTTTTTCAGGCGTTTAAGGGCAATATTTCGTCCTGCACTCCATACCCCTTTAGCACTAATTTTTTGTTCCTTAGGTTGAATTGTCCAATTTTGCTGACGCAGAGTAATAAACCATGCCAACCGAAACCCGCTTCCAGATTTGGGCAGAGCGATCGGGATGGACTGTAATCGAGTCAGGGCATTGAGGGAAATTTCCCAGGGTTCTTGAATTTGAATAAGATCAACTAAAGAAATTAGCTGTGCTTCTTGGGGAAGAGTTTTAAGTCTAACGGAACTTTTAAGCGGATGAGTTTTATCTAACAACCGTTCAGCTTGGAGGGCAATCCAGTTATATCCTGCAGCTTCAGCCTGCCGACAAAACTTAAATAAAATATTTGGTAATTTAGCCTTGGCTGTTGCCTGATCCACCCAATATATACATAGGCTGGAAATTAAAACATCTAGGCAATTATTAAAATCATGGTGTTCAACTTGGTAATTTAGGCGATCGAGGGCAATGGGATTGCTCAGTAGGCTTTTTTGAGATTGATCCCCCTGCTGGAATTGAATGAGAGCCTTAAGGCGATTACTAATACTGGGAACTGCTAGATTAAATGATCGGGAGTTGGCAAATGTGGCGGCATTATCATAGTTTCCATCTTTAATTAATGCCAAAATTAGAATTAATACTGCTAATGATTGCTCTTGTTTAGTTTTTTTACCCAAGGTTTTGCTTAGATCGGCGATCGCCCCCGCATTATCTCCGACTAGAAATTTTGACCAACCCCACAGAATTTGATAGTTTTCTGGTTTCAGGTTTGTCTTTTGTTCAGGGGTTTGTTCTAGGTTTTGCTCTAACTTTTGTAAATGAATTTGCGCCGTTTCCACATAGCCCCTGAGTAATAATTGCTGAATCCATAGCCCATAGAGTTTAGGAGACGCATGGTTACCCTTATTAGTTAATTCTTTTTCTAGTAAAGCGATCGCACCATCGGCATTAGTTAATTTCCACTCTGAAGCCTCTAAGATTGCTGCCATTCCCTGTTCGTAGAAATCCTGTGATAAGGTGCTAAACCACTCGGGGGCAAAGGGGTTATCACACACGAGGTGCAGGAGGTCGATAACTTCAACTTTTTCTTTAGTGTAGGAGTAGGACAGAAAATCTTGAATCTGCTTTTTGACAAAGGGCATATCCTGCCGATAAATACCAATCCTTGCCTCTCGCACTAGATGGGCAAAACTAGTAAAACGCCGCACATCCTGCCTATAGGAGGTAGCAATGGGTAATTCCGATTCTACCTTCAGCACCATTGGCTCAAAGGTTCCCGATTTTATCGCTTCACGGGTAGCAATTTCCACAAAAGCAGGATGGCAAGCAATACCTAGATTAGACTGTACTAATAGTTCAAATTTAACAAGCCGCTCAACAATCGTTCTAAAACTGGCTGGGATTAATTGTTTTAGGTATTCCTCTTTGACGACGGTACGCAGACAGTCTAAAAAATCAGTTCTGTTAGTTGGGGCATAGATCACAGATGCTAGTTGAATGATCACTCGCTCTAAGGGCGTTACCTTGCGGTAGGTTTCCATCAGTTGCGATCGCAATTTTACTAAATCAACAGAATCAACCATGCCCAGCCACTCAGTATTCCAGAATATTTAACCCATGATACTATCTTCAACCTAAATATTCAGGAACTAGGTTGATCGACAACTATCTCTATAGCTGTTAGTAGTCTTGATTGGGTATATTTGGATGTATTTTGGAAACGTCGTTAAAATTCTCGGACTAAAGGCACTCCATCCTTAACCTCTCCCACCAGAACTACATCAGTCACATTCACAAATAAACCATTTTCTAGCACTCCTGGAATATTATTTAATGCCTGCTCCAGCCCCAAGGGATCGGGAATATCCGCAAATCTCACATCTATAACCATATTGCCCTGATCGGTAATCACTGGACCAGCTTTTCTCACACCCATACGTAAAGCAGGCACACCGCCCAATTTCTCAATTGCCCTAGTGACAGGAGCGATCGCCATCGGAATTACTTCCACAGGCACAGCAAAGGTAGAACCTAATTTATCTACTAATTTAGAACTATCAACTACAACAATAAAAGTATCAGCGATCGTATCCACAACCTTTTCACGGGTATGGGCAGCACCACCACCCTTAATCAAATTTTTACGTGGATCAACTTCATCGGCACCATCGATCGCTATATCAATTTTGCTCACATCATCCAAAGAGCGAATGGGAACTCCATACTTCTTTCCTAACACAATCGACTCAAAGGAAGTGGGAATTCCGATAATATCTGTCAATGCACCCGAAGCCAGCAAGGAACCCAATTCTTCGATCATAAAAGCAGCGGTGGAACCAGTACCGAGTCCTACTACCATGCCCGACTTTACCCGTTGAGCGGCGGCAATTCCCACCATTTGCTTCATTTGCTTGATTACTTCAGGGGATGGAGTCATGATAAAAAGTTATGTTAGTTAATTAATTTTTGATAAAACCCGAGCCAAATTATATTAGCTTAATTGGCATCCCTCTACTCAAACTTGATCCCTAAACTTTATCCTCAAAGTTGAAACTAATTGAACCCAAATTACCATCCCTAACCTATGACCATAGAACGTGGACATCTGCTCACCGAACAGGCAAATCCTAAAAGTGCAAATCTTGATCGCCTCTCCATTGCTGAATTAGTAGAGTTATTTAACCAAGAAGATACCTATGCTGTTGCTGCCGTGGGTAAAGAAAATGAACATATTGCTCAGGCGATCGCCCTAATTACCCAAGCCATCCAATCAGGTGGGCGCTTATTTTATGTGGGGGCTGGTACCAGTGGACGTTTAGGAGTCCTAGATGCCGCCGAATGTCCACCTACTTTTTGTACAGACCCTGATCTAATTCAAGGGATTATTGCAGGGGGATTACCCGCTTTAGTTAGAAGTTCAGAGGCTTTAGAAGATCGAGAACAGGACGGAGCTGAAGCGATCGCCCAGGCAAAGGTAACTAAAAATGATGTGGTTTTCGGAATCACCGCAGGAGGAACAACTCCCTATGTCCATGGAGCTTTAAAAACAGCACAGGCGATCGGAGCCAAGACCATATTTTTTACCTGCGTCCCAGCCGATCAAGTACCCACAAATTATGATTTAGAAATTCGCCCCTTGGTTGGCGCCGAAGTTTTAGCAGGATCAACAAGGCTCAAAGCTGGTACCGCCACCAAACTCGTACTAAATACAATCTCCACAGGGGTAATGGTGCAGTTGGGTAAAGTTTTTGGTAATCGCATGGTAGATGTGGCTGTTACTAATTCTAAACTGGGCGATCGCGCCACCAGAATCATCATGGACTTAACCGGTCTCGACCGTTCAACTGCCACAGACCTATTACAAAAATCTGGAAATCGAGTCAAATTAGCATTACTAATGCACTGGACAGGGTTAGATTCCGAGGCAAGCGATCGCCTACTAAATTCGCACCAAGGTCACCTTAGTCAATCTCTAGGTGAATTTAGAAATATTTAATAGGAATTAAGACTAGCAATTTAAGAGAAATGATGATTTATTTATGAAGAAATAAGGGCTGAGTTAAAACAAAAATTATTTTTATCTCAATCTTTAACCTCTAAAAGTTAATTAAAACGCTAATATCAACGCTAATATCTTAGTATCTGATTAAGTATCTAAATAATAGTTTTGCTCACCTGATTTCAAAATAGCTATGCCCCCATCTACTCCCACCAATAGAGTTAATGCCCTTGCCATTAGAAGTGGCAGAACTCCCTTTGAAGCAAAATTGATTGCAGATGGGCAAGCCACGCAAGAACAGTTTGACCAAGCTCGTAAAAAAAGCCAAGAATCAGGAATAACACTTGTTGCCGCCCTAGAAGACATTATTGGTCAAGCACTTGCTCCTGGTATTGTTCGCTTTTATAAGCAAGTTAACCTATTTGAGCTTAAAATACTCTATGGGCTGGAAAGCATAGATCCCGCCATTGAAATTGAAAAGTTTAACCCCGCCAAACTAAGTGAACTGATCGAAGCTAACGTAGTTCCAATTGCCACATGTCGAGAATATCAAGTTCTCCCCCTGTCAAAGGACGAATCATCCCTACTCGTAGCACTAGTCTCACCTGCTAACTCCAAAGCAGATACTGAACTTAAACGCATAGCAGATGCTCAAAAGCTCAGTCTTAAGAGGAGGGTGATTTCCCAAGAAGATTTCCTCACAATTTTTGACCAAATTATTGATCTGCAAGTTACAAAAAGTAAAAGTAATGATTCGGTCAGTGAAAAAGACCTAGAAATAGCAGATTTTGATGAAGGAGCTTCATTATCAGATGTTTCCGATCCCGATGACGATCTCGACAAATCCGTAGGTGAAAATTCCGCTCCGATTATTAAGCTTGTTGATCAAATTCTTGTCCGTGCCCTTAAAGAGGGAGTATCAGATATTCACATTGAACCTCAAGAAAAGGAGTTAAGAATTAGATTCCGCAAAGATGGGGTACTCAGACCCATGATTACCGATGAAGATAAGCAACTGCCACGTAAGATTGTTAACGCTGTTACCTCAAGATTCAAAATTATCTCTGACCTGAATATTGCTGAACGCCGTAAACCTCAAGATGGCAAACTTAAGCGTAACTTCCAAGGGCGCAGGGTAGATTTTCGGGTCAGTACATTACCTACTCCCTACGGTGAAAAGATCGTACTACGGATTCTAGACAACTCCAATACTCAGCTTGGTTTAGATAAACTAATTACTGATCCTGAAAGCTTAAAAATTATGCAAGACATGGCACGGCGACCATTCGGGCTGATTTTGGTTACAGGACCAACTGGCTCAGGTAAAACCACAACTCTTTACTCAACTCTAGCTGAAGCAAATGATCCTGGTATTAATATTAGTACCGCCGAAGACCCCATTGAATATAGCTTGCCCGGTTTAACCCAGTGCCAAGTGATTCGAGATAAGGGTATGGATTTTCCCATGATTTTACGGGCATTCCTTCGTCAAGACCCTGATGTGATCCTTGTGGGAGAAACTAGAGATAAAGAAACTGCGAAAACTGCCATTGAAGCTGCTTTAACTGGACACTTAGTATTAACAACTCTGCATACCAACGATGCTCCCAGTGCGATCGCCCGTCTTGATGAGATGGGGGTAGAACCGTTTATGACCAGTACAGCCTTAATTGGGGTTTTAGCACAAAGGCTACTGCGTAAAGTCTGTGATAATTGCCGCATTCCCTATAACCCTTCTAAAGAGGAAATTGAGCAGTTTGGACTACCAAAAAGCGATATGGAACTAACCTTCTATAAAGCTAATACTATTGGTCACGTTGAAATTGCGGCGGCTAAAGCAGGTAGAGGTCGAGTCTGTCCCAAATGTGGAGGCAACGGCTATAAAGGTAGAGTTGGCTGCTATGAAATCATGAAAATGACCGAGCGGCTACAAAGTGCGATTAATAAAGGTGCAACCACTGATGCGATCAAAGAAATTGCGGTAGCAGAAGGGATGAAAACTCTTATGGCTTACAGCTTTGATCTAGTGCGTGAAGGTAGAACCACCCTTGAAGAAGTCTTGCGTGTTACCTACACAGATAAAGGGCGAGAAGCGGAAGAACGGGCAAAACGTAAAACCAGCCTAGAATGTACAACTTGCCATGCCATCTTAAAACCAGAAATGATCGAGTGCCCTTACTGTACTACGGTTAGAGATATTTAAACTTATAGAAGAATAGAGGAGAATACAACTATGGTAATGGACTATATTATTGAGGACTTAATGGAAGAGGTAGTGGAGCGCAAAGCTTCTGACCTTCATATCTCGGCTGGTTTACCTCCTTATATTCGGATTAGTGGACATCTCACACCTACCGATCGCGATCCACTTACCCCTGAGGAAACCCAAAGGCTGATCTTTGCGATGTTAAACAATAATCAGCGTAAAATATTTGAGCAAAATTGGGAACTAGACTGCTCCTACGGAGTTAAGGGCTTAGCTAGATTTCGGGTCAATGTTTATAAAGATCGAGGAACAGTTGCTGCTTGTTTAAGGGCATTATCTTCTAAAATTCCCGACATGGATGATTTGAAGCTACCCCCAATTGTGAAGGAATTATCGGAGAAACCTAGGGGATTAGTACTAGTAACAGGTCCGACTGGATCAGGTAAAACGACAACCCTAGCAGCAATGATCCAAACCATTAATAAAACTAGAGCCGAGCATATTCTGACGGTTGAAGACCCCATTGAATTTGTCTACGAATCTGTCAAAAGTGTCATTAATCAAAGACAGGTTGGTGAAGATACTAAAAGTTTTGCTTTTGCGCTCAAAGCTGCCCTAAATGAGAGACTTAGAAACAATTCAATTAGCAGTATCGGCAGCAGAAACAGGGCACTTGGTATTCGGCACATTGCATACTAGTTCGGCAGCCCAAACCGTAGATAGAATGGTAGATGTATTCCCACCTAGTCAACAGGGACAAATTCGGGTGCAATTATCTAACTCTCTCGTTGCTGTCCTAAGCCAAACTTTAATTCCACGGGCGAATCCCCAACCTGGGCAGTTTGGTCGAGTCATGGCACAGGAAATTATGATCGTAACTCCAGCAATTTCTAACCTGATTCGGGAAGGTAAAACGGCACAGATGTATGGGTTTATCCAAACGGGAGGTAAAGAGTCCATGCAGACCCTAGAGTCAGTTTTAGCAGATTTATACAAAGAAGGTGAGATTAGCTTTGAAGCTGCAATTTCTAAAACTTCTCGTCCTGAGGAATTACATCGTTTGGTTGGTCCAAATCCAGCTTCTGTAGTTCGTAAAAAGGCTGTGTACGATCCCAAGGATCAATCTCTTATTAAGTCCCGCTCCATTAGTGGTTAACCATAGGTCTCTAAAATAGGTAAAAGTATGCCCAAATTTAAATGCGATCTTAAAAATGCCCAAGGCATCTCGGTAAAACAAACTATTATTGCCGAATCCATCAAAGAAGCTCGGGATAAAATGCGTGAGCAAGGTTTCTCGATTGTAGAAATTAAGGAAGTAGCTGATGGTTTTAGCCTTGAAAAACTATCCATGTCTATAAAGAAAGTTACTGTCAAGGATAAGGCAATTTTTTCCCGTCAGTTAGCAACCCTTGTAAATGCTGGCGTATCAATAGTAAGAGGCTTAGGTGTTTTAACAGATCAATGTGAGAATCCTAAGCTTAAAGTATCTCTTAAAGACATTCTTGCGGATGTGCAGCAGGGAGCCAATCTTTCTGATGCCATGCGTAAACAACCTGAATGTTTTGATAAACTTTACTGTGCCATGGTTGAAGCAGGTGAAGCAGGGGGGGTGTTGGATGATGTATTAGGTCGCTTGGCAAAATTGCTAGAAGATTCAGCACGGCTCAATAACCAAATTAAGTCAGCTATGACCTATCCAGTTACAGTATCAATTCTTGCAGTTTTAATTTTTGTAGGGATGTGTGTATTTATACTACCCACCTTTGAAGGTGTATTTAAGCAGTTGGGTGGAGAATTGCCAACTTTTACGCAAATATTAGTAAATATCAGCTTATTTTTAAGAAGCCCTCAAGTTCTCCTTATTCCAATCGTAATTGTCATCATCGGTGCTATCTATGGTTATATTTACAGTACTCCCCCTGGCAAATTATATTTAGATGGACTCTACCTTAAATTACCTCTATTTGGTGATTTGCTTAGAAAAACTGCTGTAGCTAGATTTTCTCGTACTTTTGGCTCCCTTTCGAGAGCAGGTGTACCAATTCTAGGTGCCTTGGAAATTACGGGTGAAACGGCTGGCAACCAAGTTTTAACCAATGCTTTAGCTACGGCAAGGCAAGTGGTAAGAGAGGGAGGGCAAATTGCTCCAGCTATTGAGAAAGAAGAGGTTTTTCCAGCGATGGCAATTCAGATGATCACAATCGGTGAGGAAACTGGGGAACTGGATAAAATGTTGATGAAGGTGGCTGACTTCTACGAAAATGAAGTGGAAGAGGCAGTCAAAGCTTTAACTAGTATTATGGAGCCTCTGATGATTGTAGTATTGGGGGGTATGGTAGGTTCAATCCTTGTGGGCATGTATCTTCCGATCTTCTCAATTATGGATAAAATTAAGTAAGTCTTCAATATTGTTAAAACTTGAGTCAAAATTTTGGGGGTTATTAATCCAATTTACCTCCCCGTAACTTTTTGAGTTAAACCAAGTTCTCTGGTGTTTAGCAAATTGCAGGGTATGCTTAACAGTTAATTCTTTTGCCAGTTCAAGATTGATTTGTCCTGATAGGTATGTTCCCATTTCCTTATAGCCTAATGTGGATAGTAAAGGTAAACCGCTGCCATACTGATTTTGGATAAATTTAATTTCTTCGAGCCATCCTTGCTTGAGCATGTGTTCGATGCGATCGCTCACAATTTTTTTATAGATTTCTAGGGGAGGACTGGATATACCAATTTGGCAGATAGGATAGGTGGGCGGATGTTCACCCTGTTGCTCAGTTAGGGGTTTTCCAGTTACATAAAATACTTCTAAAGCCCTAATGGTTCTAGCTTGATCGTTGGCATGAATTTTAGATCGGGGATCAACTTGTTGCAGGATTTGGTGACATTGGCTTTGTCCTAGCTCTAACAACTGCGATCGCAAGTAATAATTAGGTGCAACTCTAGGAATTTGCATACCCGCAACTATAGATTTGATATACAAACCTGTACCTCCAACCAAAATTGGCGTAATTCCTTGGGCATGGAACTCAGCAATTAATTTTTGTGCTTGTCCTTGATATTCCGCTAGGGTCAGAGTGGTGTTGGGTTCAGCAATATCAATTAAATAGTGGGAAATTCCCTGCCGTTCCGTAAGGTTAGGCTTAGATGTACCAATATCAAAATGTTTATATACCTGCCGAGAATCTGCACTAAGAATGGGAGCATTAAATTTTTGAGCTAGCTTAATGGCTAGACTGGTTTTACCAGTGGCAGTAGCTCCTAAAACAACAATTAAGCCTTTATTCAAGTTAATTTCAGTAGTTAAGAGGTTTTATTATCGTTAAGAGGACGATTTAAAGACTGCCGATGGGGTAAGAGCTTTGCCAGCAATCGATTTAGATTTTCCTGTCCATAGACTTGGGGAGTGGATTCAGTGCCTTTGATCGATTCCTTAATTACAATAGAAGTCTCAGAGCGATCGCTCGATGATTCAGTTAGTTGCACCTCAGAGGATGACTCAATAACTAGAGTTGTTTTATAGGCTTGGGGTTCTTGGTATTGATTATTCTCAAAGGATGGGAGAGGTTGATTTATAGTCTGGGTTGAAATCTGGGAAATATCAGGCTCTACCTTAGCTGAATTTACCAATACTTGAGGTTTTTCTGATTTTTTTTCTAAACGGTTAGATATATCTATTCCGAGTAAAGACCCCGCTATTACCAAGTCGGCATTAGGGATAGATGTATTAAATACAGTTGTCATTGAGCCAACACACGCGTTTGCCCCAATTTTGACTGCTCCCACAATTAAAACTCCAGTACCGATAGTCACGCCAGCTTTAATCTCGATTTTACCCTTAAAGGCATGAATAATGGTACCCATGCCAATACAGGTTCCAGACTCAATGATGATTTGGCTATCGGGATCAGCTTGAATTAACACTCCAGGGGCGATCGCTACATTGGGTTGGATAGTGACATCACCACTGACATGAAAATCAGAATAATTGACTGAATGTAGTGGCTGTAAGAGCATGTCTTTACTTAGTGGGGCGTTGCACCATTAGTTCTAAAACTCGGCGCTTGGTTTTAGTGTCAGTCCCGATGACTCGTACGTATTCACCGCTATGCTCTTGAATAATTTGTTCCAGTTGAGAAAGGGTAGTAATAGTACCAGCAGTCTGCCAAGAACCAGTCTTAAATCTACGGCTATCCACTGCTTCCACTGTCACCCGATGTCCTTGACCAAAAAGTTGGCTAACTTGGCTTGCTACATCAGAATTAAGACTACTTGGAGATGAGCTGGAAGAGTAAGAGTTAGCCTTCGTAGAAGTAGCCACTGTACCAAAACCTACAGCTTTAGGGGGAACGCTAAGGACTTTTCCATTAGGACGCTGTACGATCGCTTCCACCAAACGACGCTTAGATTTAGGGTCAGTGCCAATGACCTTGACATAATGTCCTTGATGCTCGTTGGTGATTTGATCTAATTGGGATAGGGAGGTAATAGCACCAGCAGTCTGCCAAGAACCGGTCTTGAATCTGCGCTCATCTACCCACTCCACTGTCACCCGATTACCTTGGGCTAGAAGTTGATTTATGGTTGTTGTTACGTCAGAGCCAACT
Source organism: Synechococcus sp. PCC 7502 (assembly GCF_000317085.1). Lineage (NCBI taxonomy): Bacteria > Bacillati > Cyanobacteriota > Cyanophyceae > Pseudanabaenales > Pseudanabaenaceae > Pseudanabaenococcus > Pseudanabaenococcus habilitatus. Next base: position 612,132 of record NC_019702.1, on the reverse strand, counting down.
ACAGTCGCAGTATTAGAACTACTCTTGCTAGGACTAGCTGCATTGGCTACATACTTACCATTAGGACGCTGCACGATCGCTTCCACCAGACGACGCTTGGATTTAGGATCAGTACCAATGACCTTGACATAATGCCCTTGATGTTCGTTGGTGATTTGATCTAATTGGGATAGGGAGGTAATAGCACCAGCAGTCTGCCAAGAACCAGTTTTGAATCTGCGCTCATCCACCCATTCCACTGTCACTCGATTACCTTGGGCTAGAAGTTGATTTATAGTTGTTTTTACGTCAGAAGCGATCACTCCACTGGGGGGAAATCCAGAGGAACTATTACGAGAACTGGGGGCTGTGTAAGAATTAAGAGCAGAGGCATTAAATACGACCTTTTCATGGGGACGTTGAATGATTTGCTCTAAAACTCTGCGCTTTGCCTTAGTATCGATGCCAATCAGTCGAATATATTCGCCGCTATGTTCGTTCAGACAGGATTCTAATTCAGCAATTACCTCTGCCTCTCGAATAGATTGAAAAGGAGCGCAGCTTGTCCATGAACTGGTACGAAACCGTCGATCATCAGCATGCTCGGTGCCGATCTTATAGCCTTGAGACAAGAGTTGTCTTACCTGCTCTACAATTTGATTACCTGAGATATTACCTGAAGTGGTTGAACTAATAGTTGAATTCATGCCAGTAACTATTTCTACATTTATAGGTGAATTAGAAGGTGAATTAGAAGAAGTTTTGGGATTATTTTGGACGCGAATTGGAGTAATACAGGCAATGTCATCGGCACAGCGATAGCCCGTTCGTAACGCATCATTAATACCAATTACATGTTCAGCAAACTTAGTATCTCCTGCCTGTACATCCGATAGACGATCTGCTTGCTCTTGGGAGGTAATAATAGAACCAGATGGGACATACTTACCCGGTGGAATTTCCACATCTTCAATCAGACAGTGCATCATCACGATACAACCATCACCAACTCTGGAGTTAAAAACTGTGGAGCGAAAGCCAATAAAGCAATGATCGCCAACGTAGGCAGGTCCATGAATCAGTGCCATGTGGGTAATGGATGTATCATTACCAATCCAAACTGAGTAGGAACTTTGATCATCCCCTGTAACTCTACCCTGCTCTAACCCGTGAATTACTACACCATCTTGGACATTTGTGCCTTCGCCTATATAAAAAGGCTTACCTTCATCGGCACGAATCGAAGTTCCAGGGGCGATTAAAACGTTAGCGCCAATGCGGACATCCCCAATAATATTAGCGGAAGGGTGAATATAGGTGGATTTATCGATTTTGGGTTCAGCTAATCCTTTTGACCAAGGCGTGGGAGGAGCCGCATAACTACGGACTGCCATAGGGAAATTCTCCTAACTAAATCAGAAAGTAAAAATATTAAATTGAAGTTACGTTTAAGTTATTAACAGGCTTTAACGATATTGTTCTCTTTTGCTATAAATCAGGCGATCGCTGACATTAATAGAATCAATAATTGCTATAACCGCGGCATCAACAGGGCGTTGTTCGCCTCTAGGAATTTGGCGGGCAGCACTACCCCGGCTTACTAATACCCACTCATCAATGCCTGCACCAATGCTATCGGCTGCAACCTCATATAACGGTAATGGCTGTCCCTCCTGATCCAATATTTGTAAAAGGAGGAACTTTACCCCGGTTAAACTAGGTTCTTTCTGGGTGCTGACGATTGTACCCAGGACTCTAGCTATTTGCATTATGGTCTAGAAACGGGAAGAGGACGGATGCCGCTAACATTTTCACGGAATGGTTCCACTGCTTCGGTGTAGCGAATGGGTAGAACGTATTCCAGGTTTTCGTGGGGACGAGCGATGATGTGGGTAGAAAGAACTTGTCCGCCATTAACACGCTTGACTGATTCAACACCAGCCGCTACGGATGCTTGAACTTCTGATACATCGCCACGGACGATTACAGTCACTCGACCAGTACCAATTTTTTCGTAACCAACTAGGGTGACGCGGGCTGCCTTTACCATCGCATCGGCTGCTTCTACAACGGCGGGAAAACCTAGGGTTTCAATCATTCCAACTGCAATTGCCATGAGTATTTATCCTTAATTATGCGTTTTCGTTAAATTATTGAGAGTGAAAGTGAAAGAGTGTGAAATTAAGATTGTGAGTCTGATCTAAACAAGTGATTAAACACGGAACATTTCTACATCTTCGGTATAGCGAATGGGTAAAACATATTCCAGGTTTTCATGGGGACGAGCAATGATGTGAGTAGATAAAACTTCACCTCCATTTACACGCCTTGCCGCATCAACTCCAGCAGCAACAGAAGCCTGCACTTCGGAAACATCTCCGCGCACGATTACAGTGACACGTCCAGTTCCAATTTTTTCATAACCCACGAGGGTCACACGGGCTGCTTTTACCATTGCATCGGCTGCTTCTACAACGGCGGGGAAGCCTTGAGTTTCTATCATTCCTACAGCGATCGCCATATCGGGTTCTCCGAAATTCTCCTATGAATTTTGTATTTGTGTTGGGACGTTGGTTTAGTCAATAGCAACTATAAATCCTGCTAGATGTTTAATCGCGACGGGTATAGTCATTATTGAATATGTAACAGACTTTACGATCCTATGATCCAGAATATCGCTACGGCGGAGCTTTTGCAATAAAGTAGGATTATAGTTTTATATTCTTAATATTAGGAAAACTAATACCCAGATTGTTATAAATACTGTTTTGAGAAATCAGATTTGGTAGCTTAATTCCCATATATCAGAATATAGCTGAGTGTGTACCATCTACTATTGACAATTTATACATATACCTGCAGTGGTCAGTGTATCTATCTATGGATAGGTACTATATACTTAGTCGTAGGTGGTATTTAAGTGGAAAAATGATAGCGAAATGACGATCGCTTAGTTATAGAGATACCTATAATTTTTGTAGGATAGAAAATCTGTAAGATAGTGAGATAGATAATTTTTAAAGAGTAATTTTGAAATTTCATGACTAATACTACGGTCTCTGCGATCTCTACTCAGTTATTCCTAGAGGTTAAGGGGATGAAATGTGCAGGTTGTGTGGCTGCGGTAGAGAAAAAGCTACTAACTTGTGCGGGGGTGCGGGCAGTCAGTGTGAATTTAATTACAGAGCGGGTGGCGATCGCCTATGATCCTGAAACTAAATTAGACCTTGTTTTGGCTGAGGTTACTAGTGCAATCTCTCAGTTGGGATTTACGGTGTCGCCCATTTCAAGTAAGCATCCAAGTAAGCACTTAGCCGATATTAATGGTCAGAATCACAAAAATTCTGGCAACTCGACAATTAAACCAATTAAGTTAGAACTTTTACTGGCGATTGGATTAATTTTACTGGCAATTGTTGGACATTTAGGCTCCATGACAATTTTGGGGAATATGTCTGCCCATGCAGCGATCGCTACGGTGGCTTTAATTACTTCAGGTTGGGAGATTTGGCGAGATGGCTTTAGGGGGCTATGGTTTCGAGTGCCAAATATGAATTCCTTGGTAAGCTTAGGTGTAATTTCCTCCTATTTTGCCAGTGTTGTTGCCTTAGTTAAACCAGAATTGGGCTGGGATTGTTTTTTTGAAGAGCCAGTCATGTTGTTGGGGTTTGTATTGTTGGGGCGATCGCTTTTGTCCATAGCTACAAACCAAGCATCTCAGTCTATGCGCACACTTATGAGCTTACAACCTCAGAGGGCAAGGTTAATAATCGGGGAATTAGAAGTCCAAACTGCTGTGGAGGATTTACAAATTGGAGATCGCCTAATCGTCCTCCCCGGTGAAAAAATTCCCATTGATGGTGCCATTATTAAAGGTATTACCAGTGTGGATGAGTCCATGATTACTGGGGAGTCAATGCCTGTAATTAAGCAAGTAAACTCTAGGGTTACAGGTGCCACCCTCAATCTATCGGGGGTAATTACCCTAGAAGTTATGCAAACCTCAGAGCATACAACTTTAGCCCGCATTGTATCCTTGGTCGAAGCAGCACAGGCAAGTAAAGCTCCCATTCAACATTTAGCTGATACCGTAGCAGGCTATTTTACCTATGGAGTCATGGCGATCGCTACTTTGACTTTTCTAGTATGGTGGGGATTAATACAGGCAGAAATTTTGTTTAGCCTCAAACAGGCAATTACGGTTTTAGTAGTGGCTTGTCCCTGTGCTTTGGGCTTAGCTACTCCCAGTGCCATTATGGTCGGAACAGGTATTGGAGCAGAGCAGGGTATTTTAATTAAAGGTGGGGCTAGTTTAGAAAAAATCTATGACCTTTCAGCGATCGCCTTTGATAAAACAGGTACCTTAACCCTTGGACAACCGCAAGTTACTGACGTGTTACCAATTAACGACCATATTAATCTGATTCAAATTGCTGCTAATGCTGAAACTGGAGCAAACCATATTTTAGGGACGGCAATTATTGCCAAAGCCCAGAGCGATAACTTAGTTATAGAATCAGCAGAAATCTCTGAAACTGGATCAGGGGTGCAAGCCAAAGTTGCCAGTAAAGTAATTTTAGTAGGAAATCAAGATTGGTTAAGAGATCGCCATGTGCATATTCCTGAGGTGTGGCTAGTAAAGGCGAAACATCTGGCTGATCAAGGTAAAACCCCTGTATTTGTATCTGTTAATTCTGAGTTTATGGGCATTATTGCCATTCAAGACCCCATTAAACCCGAAGCTCCTCAACTGATTAAGTCTTTACAAGATTTAGGGTTACAGGTATGGATGCTTACTGGCGATCGCTCTGAAACTGCTCAAGTAATTGCCCAAAGCTTAAATATAAATTCGGAGCGGGTGATTGCTGAAGTTAAACCCGATGGTAAAGCACAGGCGATCGCTCAATTACAAAATCAAGGCTATAAAGTGGCAATGGTCGGAGATGGGGTGAATGATGCTCCAGCATTAGCTCAGGCGGAAGTGGGAATTGCGTTGCGATCAGGTACGGATGTGGCAATGGAAACAGCAGATATGGTATTGATGCGAAATGATATTAGCGATGTCTTAGCTGCCATCAAATTGAGTCGAGCTACTTTTCATAAAATTCGCCAGAACCTATTTTGGGCATTTGCCTATAATACCCTGAGTATTCCCATCGCTGCGGGTGTGCTGTATCCCAACTTTGGTATTTCCATGAATCCTGCGATCGCTGGTTTAGCTATGGCACTTAGTTCAATTAGTGTAGTAGTTAGTTCTTTAAGTCTAAAATTCGTTAAAATTGGTTAGGTGATTTCTATCCGATGCTCATATTTTCCCTTAGTTAAGGAGCTTCAAACTGAATATTTTGATATAAATCTGTCAGCGCAATTTCCACAGGAATTGATTCCAAAGCCACTATTTCACCTATATTATTATATTCTCGAAAAATCCATTGATGATTGCTGATTTTTGTATATTGTTCAACACTGGGGGCATACTGATCAATTAGCAAATATTCCTGAAAACTGGCGATTGTGCGATAAGCTGTAAACTTTTCATCCTTATCATAACTTCTTGTTCCTTGAGATAATACCTCGGCAATCAGTAAGGGATTGGTAATACTATCAGTTCGCCCTGCCTGTAATTGGATAGGTTCAGACACAACCATCACGTCAGGATAGGTAAACTTGTTTAATTGTGGAATCCACAGTCTTTGATCCGTAATAAAAGTGCGATAAAGTTTTCCCCTAAGGGCAAGTTTGATGATAATTAGGAGGTTGCTGGCAATATCATTATGATTTGGTGTTCCCCCAGTCATTGGTATAATTTCCCCATTAATATACTCATGGCGACCTTCAGCATTTACCTCAAACTCCAGATATTCTGTGGCAGTATAAATTTTTGATTTAGTTAAGGTCATAGACTTTTTACATCGATAAACTTTGTTTGATCAAATTAAAAGAGTCCTTAAAGATCATCACAACACCTAAACCTAGTAGCAAGACTAATCCACCTTGCATTACAGTTTCTTGGAATTTTTCTGGTAAAGGTTTGCCACCACGCACAGCCTCAATTAAGAGAAAAGCTAACTGTCCACCATCAAGGGCAGGTAACGGCAGAATATTAATAATGGCAAGATTAATACTAATAATTGCCGTAAAGTCAAAGATGCTTTTAAAGTCTGATTTCACTAGCTCCGAACCCATTGCCACGATCGCCACAGGACCAGCCACTTGAGATGCGGTATTTTCAAAATTAGTTGCCAACTGCACCAGTCCCTTTACGGTTAAAACTACTAAATTCTGGAAATCCTCAGCAGCGATCGCTAATGCTTCACCGAAATTAGCCACGGGACGACGATAGGGTTTACCTACAAAACTCAGCCTGACTCCGATTTTACTTTTACCCTTGTCCCCGAGGGGGGTAACGCTGAGATCAAGAATTTGCTCTGATCGCTTTACTTTTAAATCCAAAGGCTGATTAGCTTTAGAGGCAATTAGAGTTTGAAACTGATCTAGGGTTTTAAGACTTTTCCCAAAATTTATGCTGTCTGCACTTAAAACTACATCCCCCTCTTGCAAGCCTGCGATCGCTGCTGGAGAATCTGGATTATTAACTGAAATTTTTACCCCTGGTTGATCAACACTGCCCACACCCACACTGACGGTCATTAATACTAAAACTAAATAGGCAAAAATTAAATTAGCTGCCACGCCCGCACTGATCACAATTGCCCGATCGCCAATGGGTCGATTTTTAAGTAAATTAGGATCATCATCAGGAATTGTACTTTCTTCGTCATTATCTGGAAAGCCCACAAATCCACCGAGGGGAAATAATCGCAAGGCATATTCAGTTTGACTCCCTTGATATTTCCATAATGCTGGTCCAAACCCAATGGAAAATCGATTAACATGAATCCCCTGCAACCTTGCCGCAAGGAAATGTCCTAACTCATGAACTATAACTAAAACTGCAAGAACAGCGATGACAACGGCAATGGACATATTAAATTTTGAGGATTTTAATTAAGGGTTTTGAAGTAATGGAATTTTGGCAACTCTCTTTCTAGTTTAAGACTACTTTAAGAATATTGTTAGGTAATCAATGTAAAGTCTAATAGCTAATCATAGCAATCTTATTAAAGCCATCAATGCAAAGGGAACAAAGAGGGTTAGAACACTAAATCTAAATTCAGTTGCCTTAGGTCTAAAAGTAAAAGCTTGCCACCGCCATCATTCATCTCACTAGTTAAGAATTTAACCGCAATTGCTAAGACATTATTACTAATACAGGCGATCGCCTCTACATGACCTGTAACTGCATATTCCCCTACATAATTACCCTGTTCGTCCATAAAACTTAATAGAGAATTAGTTTCCCCTTGAGTGGTTATATAGCCCCACTTTGTAGCTTTGATCATCTGTGGTCGATAGCCTAATTCCACCCGTTGCAATCGATAGGGTCGCCAATCTATGAGCAGTAGATAATTTAATTCCGTCACAACTAAGATTCTTCCAACTTGGTCACTGGCGATCGCCATTACAACTCCCACAGGTAAAGCATAGGTTGCTATCAGATTACCCCGCCGAGAAATAACGTGAATATTACTAGCAGTAGAATTACTGATGATGGCTGTTAAATGGTTATGATCAATTGCTAAGAGAGCGACAATTTCCGAATTTTTTAATAAACTCGATATTATTAATGACTTCCAATTTGGTTTTATAAATGTTTTTGCAAGTCTCTGAATTTGCAGTTGAAATTGCCCAGAATTTGGAGTTGCAGTCAACACGCCCAGCCATTGATTAGCGATCGCCCAGTAAAATTTTTGATTAGCATTGTAATCGGCAGTGTATAAAACTTGATAATCTTGAAAGTTATTAATCATCATACCTATGGATTCGCTCGTAATTACGAATTCATGATCTTGGGTAATTGCCAAATCGGTAATTTTTGCCGTAAAAGTAAAGGAATTTCTAAAATTTAAAATTGATGATAGGTTCCTCCTTGTTAATAGGAATTGACTGGCACTATAAAAACTTAAGCTAAGGTTAGAATGTGCAAATACGCCTAGGGCAATGATAGGTTCAGTCAAACTTTTTTCCACGATCGCAAAACTTAAGGTGTTCGGATCAGGTTTATTAGATATTAAGGCTTGATTTTCACAAATTGGATTTTCGCCAATTGGCAAAGTCAGTGATGCCGACAAAATTGGCTCTAATTGCTCTTGCATTTGGTCTGCACTTTTAAAGCGACGAGCAGGTAATTTTTCTAAGGCTTTATACAAAAAAGTTTTTAATACATCTGGCACATAATCTGGCACCTTAACCCTTTGATTTAAATGGGCATACATTAATTCTATGGGGTTGCCGCTAAAGGGACGTTCTTTAGTTAATAATTCATACAAAATTACACCCACAGCATAGAGATCGGAAGCATGGGAATACTGTCCATAAAATCTTTCTGGTGCCATATAGCCGGGTGAGCCATTATTATCAGGCTTATCGTTTTCCTGTGCTAAGCGGGCAATGCCAAAATCAGAAATCTTAGCTTGCCATCCTGTTTTTGTCAGCTTCAATAAAACATTTTCAGGTTTAATATCACAGTGGACAATATTCAAGCTATGGGCATATTTTAAGCCTGCTAAAATTTCGATCACCAACCTAAGATATTGCTGTAAATTATGTTGGGGTAAGTTGTTTTGCCAGCTAGGCGATCGCTCTAAATTCCCGTCAATTAAATTTCTTAAGGTGCCAGCCTCGCAATACTCCATCACCAAATAACGGCGATTCTGACTGTAATCCACAGAAATACAGCTAACAATATGGGGATGGCGTAAAGATAATAAAAATCTTAACTCTCGCAAAAATTGATTAGTGGGAAATCGGCGTGGTTCCAATTCCTTAAGAGCGACTAATTGGTTATGAGCTAAGCGATCGCGCGCACAAAATACTCGACCAAACTGCCCCCGCCCTACTAGTCCTATAATTCGATACTTTGCTTGAGAACTTTTTGTCATGATTATCTACGGCTTAAATTTCTGCGCTAATTTCTTGGGCGATCGCCTCAGTTGCTTTAAGATTGCTAATAAACTTTATTTACTTTAGAGTTATTCACTTTAGTTAGATATCTAAATATCCTCAGCCTAAATGTTAGAGAGCCTAATATTTCAAGCCCTAGCAATTATTTTTGGTGCTAGCATTGGTAGCTTTCTCAATGTGGTGATCTATAGGCTGCCTGCTGGCATTTCTATTCTCTATCCACCCTCAAGATGTCCAAGTTGCTTTAACCGACTAAAGCCCATAGATAACATTCCCATTATTGGCTGGTTTTTAATTAAAGGCAAATGTCGCTATTGTCATCAAAAAGTAGCTTGGCGTTATCCATTGATTGAATTCTTAACAGCACTAATATTTTGGCTAGTTACAGTTAATTTCATTACTAAACCTCCCCTAGTTATAGTAGGTTATTGCCTATTTGTCAGTTGTTTAATTGCCTTAGCAGTAATTGACATTGACACCATGACCCTACCTAATCCATTAACCCAATTGGGGCTATTTTCAGGAATTTGTTTTCATATTTGTATTGGCATATCGTCAGGCAAGTCATTACTAGATCAATTAATTTTTAGTGTCCTAGGTGCAGTTGTAGGCATTTGGCTGGTTGATGCAGTTAGATTTTTAGGTACTTGGCTGTTACAGAGAGAAGCAATGGGAGCAGGAGATGCCAAACTTGCGGCGATGATTGGAGCTTGGTTAGGGTGGCAACAGGTTTTATTAACTTTATTCCTAGCGGCGGTGATTGGTTCTTTAGTGGGAGTATTTATACTTAGATTAATTAACTTGGCTAAAACACAACCCTTTGCCTTCGGACCTTTTTTAGCGATCGCTGCCACATTTTCTCTAGTCTATGGTGAACAATTTCTAAGGAGTTACCTGAATTGGTTTGGATTAGCTTAAACTTTTCAACAAACTTAGCCAAATAAAAATAAATTTACCCAAAATTTATAGTTCATTTAGCTTAAATTGTGTAATATTGTCTTGTGTAATTTAGGATTGACTATCAATATTTAAATTTACCCAAATAGTTAAATTAAGTGCTGTTCTAATCCAACTAACAAATTTAATCTTGGACTTAAATATTGAAATTTCAATTCTTGAAATCACAGTTAGGTTGGTGTGAGTCAAAGTGTAAATATCTAAAAACTTATGTTATCTCAGTTAAGTTTTGGTAGTCTAAGCAAGCTCTTCAATGTAAAAGCTCAGGGGATTGGCATTGAAATCAACTCAGAAAGAGTTAACATTGTTCAAGTCCGCCGCAAGGGGAAATCTGGCTTTAAACTAGTAAGTCATGCTAGTACTATTCTGCCCGAAGGAGTGGTCGAGGAAGGACGTATAAATGATCCAGTTGTATTAGGAGAGATTATTCGCTCTCTAATCGCCGAAAAGAAAATTAAAGAAAAAAAAGTTGTCACTGCCATCCCCGGGCGAGAAACAGTAAGTAGGTTGATTCGATTGCCTGCTGAGATATCCGATAGCGAACTACGGGAAATGGTTCTTAACCAAGAAGCCAGCCTATATTTACCTTTTCCTAGAGAGGATGCTGATGTTGACTATCAAAAACTTGGCACTACCTTAGATGATGATGGGGTAGAACGACTAGAGATTTTAATGGTTGCCACACCCAAAGAAGTGACAGATATGTATTTACAGGCTATGCAGACGGCTGAACTTAATACAGAGGTGGTAGAAGTTACGAGCTTTGCTTTGATTAGAGCCTTAAAAGATCGTTTGTCGGGGTTTGCTTCAGCAGCAGAGGCAGTGGCGATCGTTGACATTGAGTATGAATCCACAGAAATTACCATAGCTGTAGATGGAGTACCCCAGTTTTCTCGGACTGTAGCCATAGGTACTGCTCAAATTCAAAATGCTCAGCTACGGGCAATTAACCTTCCTCCTAGGCGTAACACCGATATGGATATGCTCGCAGCAATGAGTGTACCATTTCAAAATAGCGATACCGTAGGACTTTCTGGTCAAGGTAGTAGTCCCGGTGATGCCGCCATATTTCGAGTTTTAGGTGATCTAGCTGATGAACTAAGGCGTTCCATTGACTTTCATACTAGTCAAAATGCTGGTTCGGATGTAATCCAACTATTAATTGTTGGACCTGGAGCATGTATTGGTGAACTCAGTGAGTTTTTCAGTCAAAGACTTGGAATTGCCGCATCCCAAGTTGATCCCCTTGAAGCATTGTCAATAAGTAGTGATGTCGAAATTCCCAAGCAAGAAAGAATGGGAATGTCAGTCGTGTTGGGTTTAAGTGTGAGGGAGCCTTAAGTTATGTATAAGCTTGATATAAATTTTTTAAAAGATCGAGAGCCAGAGACTCTAGATCAAGGAGTGTCCGCACCTATTGCTGATTCTCAGTTCCTCATTGGAGGTGGGGCAGTAGCTTTAGTTGCATTGGCGATCGTTGGTGGTATTTACTTTTATCTCCAATCTCAAGTTAATTCCTTACAAGCAGAACTTGGACAGCTAACTACTAAGGAGAGTGCTTTGGATGCCCAGCTGAAAGTACTAGCTGGTTCGGAGGCGGAGGTTAAAGCTGCGGAAGCCCGTACACAGACCTTAGCAAGCCTAATTACAAAAGATATACCCACCTCCGTTGTTCTTCAAGACATCAGAGTCAGGACACCAGAAACCATTCAAGTGTTTACAATAGCTGAATCGGGGAAAAATCTTACTATAACAGGACAATCTACTGGGTTTGATGAGGCTAATGATTTTCTTCTGGTTTTACAAAAATCGCCATATCTAGACCCAACCAAAACTAAGTTGGTTTCAGCAAAGCAAAAACCTCCAGTTAAGGGTGTCAATATTACTTTAGTCGACTATCAGATTACAACATCTCTAACTGACACCACTACAGATAAACTAGTTGCGGATTTGCAAAAGTCTGATGCTCAAGGTGCAGTTTCGCGAGTTAAATTACTACAAGAAAAAGGAGTAGTTGCACAATGACAGCTAACATTGGTGCTGATTTTGAAGAAAATGCAGGTGGAGTGGTACTATTCGGTCAGACCCTCTCAGCTAAAACCTTGGGCATAGCTCTAGGTGTAATTGGCATCGCCACTGCAGGTTATATATTCTTTAATTTTGTTCAGCCGCTCTGGACAACGATAGATACAACTAAGTCGGGAATTGATAGCAAGAAAGCAAGCATAGCTGATAAAGATACGCAAATTAAACAAAAAGCTGACTTGCCCCAAAAAGTTGCTGCAGCCAAGGAGCGGAGTGAAACCGTATTATCTCTACTCCCAAGTCAGGACTCTATGGATACTTTGTTAATTGATCTCAATAAATTAATTAAATCTAGTAATGTGAGTCCAATTCAATTGAGTGGGAATCTTCTGGAGTCATTTTCTCCCACTCCGCCTGGTCCAATTGTACCCGAGGGACAGTATAGAACTCAAACACTCAATATCCAGTTTGCCGCAGCTTATAGTGACCTAATCACAATTCTTAGAAGTATTGAGTCTCTTAAAACCTTAATTGTGGTGCAGGATATTCAACTAACAAAAAGACAGAATGTAACCATACGTAATCCTGGTAACCTTACCCCAGAACAACAAAAGGCTCAAATTGCTAGACTGCCGCCAGTTCTTAGCGTAACTTTTAGATTAGTTGCCTATATACCCGCAAGTGATGAAGAAATTAAGACATTAGCTCAGGCAGCAGCAGCTACCAAGAAATAATTTTCAAGGTTTAATTAGTAATTAGTTAGATTTCTATTTGTAAGTTTATGATTTATGGAGTGGTTTAGAGGAGTTATGTATATGAATACTAAATTGTTATTTTGTTCCCTTGCGCTGACATCAGTATGCCCGCAAATTTTATTAGCTGCCTTACCGTCTGAGGCAAGTAATGAGGTGCAAGCTGATATAAGTAGCTTGTCTCTTCCAGTTAGAGTAGCTCAAGCTACTACCCCTGATTCCAAAAATTCACCAATAATTAAACCATTATTTGAATCTAAGGTAACAATTACGGATGCTAATGGCAAACCTAAAATTGCTCAAGCAAAACCAACCACTACCCCAACTTTAACTTCTCCCTCTATAAACTCAAAACCTTTGCCTGGGGCAGTTCAAGGTATAGTTCCTCCATTTCAAAGAAGACCAATTCCTGCTCCATCAGGGGATATTTCCATTGGCACCTTTAGTATTAAACCAGACACTATTGATTTAGGTAGCGCAGAAAGAGTTCCTCGTATTTCCCTTAGGGAGGCTCCAGTCAGGGATGTTTTAACTTTAATTGCCCGTGTGGCAGGTTTGAATGTTGCGTTTGCCGATGACTCTGCTCCCGGTACTACCACAACTGCCGCAACTTCAGGTGGTCCTCGGGTATCCTTAGATATTGAGAACGAAACTGCTCAGGATGTTTTTAACAGCGTTCTGCGTTTGAGTAATCTTGATGCTAGTAGAATTGGCAAGACAATTTTTGTGGCTGCTAAGCTACCAATCAACCTAAAGAATATTGTTACCCGTAGTTATCGTTTGAACCAAGTGAGCGTGGGTGAGGCTTCAGGGTTCCTGTTGGGGTTAGGGGCAGAAAGAACAGTTAACCGTCAAAGACCAGTGCCAGGGGTGACGACAGCACAGGTTGGTACTGCGGGTGGAATAACTAACGTAACCATTCCTACTGAGACGATACCTACTTTAGAAAGCTTGACCCCATCTGCTAATTCAATCCTACCTCTGCGGGGATTACAAATTGCGGCGGAAGAGCGAAATAACTCGATCACTCTAATAGGTGCGCCTAGCTTGGTTGACTATGCTGCTGCTCAACTGGGTAGGTTAGATGCCAGAAAGCGTCAAGTTTCAGTTAATGTCCGAATTGTGGACGTAACCCTTCAAGGAAATCAAATCCAGACTGCTAGTTCTTCGTTTGGGATAAATGATACATTCTTTACCTTTGATAATGGAGCGGCGGTTGTCAACTTTGGACAAAATCGTCCTTCTACGGCTGGAGATGCCAGTACTAATCTATTTGGTCGCCCAGTAATTACTAATCCGATTACAGGTACTCCCTTTATTAATCCTGCTACTATTGATCCAACTACTGGTTTACTTACTAGTGTACTTAACTCAGCTATCTCCCCATTGGGTTCAGGAAATCCTCTCCAGCCAGGTATTACTAATGTTACCCCTGGTACTCCTCCCTCTGGCAACACTAGTGGTACCCCAACTACTGTGACTTTTAGTTTGCCGACTTTGTTCCAGTATCCCAGCCAGTTTTTAGCGAGATTGCAATCTAATATCCAAAATGGTACAGCTAAAATCCTGACTGACCCAATTTTAACTGTACAGGAAGGTGAAACTGCTCAGGTGAGCTTGACCCAGGATGTATTGGTGGGAACTGTGCAAAATCAAACCACAATTAATCAGGTGACAACCACCACCGTCCAACCTAATATTCAACAGGCAGGATTAACTTTAAATATTAATATTGCCCGTGTTGATGATAATGGTTTCATTAATCTGTCGATTTCGCCTTCAGTAACAGCTCCATCCCAAATTGTGCGCTTGGGTAATGGGGATACAGCATCACTATTATCTCGCAGAACTTTGACTTCGGGACAAATTCGCTTAAGGGATAATCAAACTTTGATCATCTCTGGAGTAATTCAAGACCTTGATCGAGAGACAGTTTCTAAGGTGCCTTTCTTGGGAGATTTACCAATTATTGGGGCTTTATTCCGCAGTCAACAAACGGAAAAAACTCGTAATGAAGTGGTAATTGTAGTAACTCCGAGGATTCTGGATGATAGCGATCGCTCTCAATTTGGTTATACCTATCAACCAGGTGCCGAGGTTACAAAAATCCTAGAAAATAATCGAGTTCCTGCCAATCCGCCACAGAACTAACTAGATTGCATAAAATATTAAACCCCTTTCAAATTATTGATTGGGGCTTTTTTTATTTACTCTATATTTCGCTTAAGCCTAGGTTCCAGGTTGAGGGATTGACTCAGTTTGTGCCTCAAGATTCAGGGGAATTGAGGATTGAGGTTGGTCTATGGGTGATACTAATGCTGATGGTGTGGGCTTGCTGACATTATTGGGAATCCAGCCTGCACTTAGGACTATGGTTAATCCTAGAAATAAAACTGTGAGAATCCAAGTTAGGCGATTTAAGCTGGTTTCTGCACTTTTGGTGCTGGCAAATAGCTGTGCCTGTCCACCAATACCACCTAGTCCGTCACCTTTGGGGCTGTGTAATAAAATTAAAAAGATTAAAGAAGCGGCAATTACTGCCCATGCTACTTTCAAAGCAATATACATATTTGAGGTTGATAGATTACCCTAATAGCTTATCAAATTAAGATGGTGCCAGAAGCGATGATATTTAGAGATAGATATATTTCCTCAATTACCTCTAAGTTAATTCAGATAATTCCAGCCAGCGTTCTGTACCCGTTTCGATTTCATGGTTTAGGTCGGATAGGCGTTGGGATAATTTTTGGATTTCAGTAAAGCCTGCAGGTGGGGAGTAATAAAGAGTTTTTTCGATCGCCTGTTTTTCAGCTTCTAGTTCAGGAATTTTAGTTTCCCACATTTCTAGTTCACGGGCTTGCTTGAAGGATAATTTTCTAGGCTTGACAGAGCTTGATTTGGACTTAGTATCCTCTATTTTTATTTGAGCTTTAGGATTTTTCTCGACTTCTTCCTGTTTTTTATAGTCTAAATAAGTAGAATAATTACCAGGATAGGAACGAATATCGCCAGTGGGTTCGATCTCTAGGATAGTATCTACAACTCGATCTAGAAAATAGCGATCGTGGGATACGGTAATCACGCAACCATTAAAATCTTCAAGATATTCTTCTAAAACAGCTAAGGTTTGGACATCTAAATCATTGGTGGGTTCATCTAAAATCAGGAGATTAGGCGCACTCATTAAAATTCGCAACAAAAATAACCGCCGTTTTTCGCCGCCTGATAGTTTGGCAATGGGCGCATATTGTTGATTCCCAGGGAATAGAAATCGCTCTAACATTTGCGAAGCACTAATTTCGGTGCCATCGGAGATTTTAATAAATTCCCCTTCTTCTTTAAGATAGTCGATTACCCGTTGTTGTTGGGCAGTATCGAGGGGTTCGGAGTGTTGATCAAAATAGCCGATGTGGATGGTGGAGCCAATTTCTACTTTACCTGTATCAGGGGTAAGTCTGCCAATAATCATTTCCAACAGGGTGGATTTACCTGCGCCATTAGCACCAATAATACCAATGCGATCTTCGGGGGAAAATTCGTAACTAAAGTCTTTAATTAAAGTGCGATCGCCATAGCCTTTAGAAATATTTTGCACTTCTACAACTTTTTTGCCAATCCGTCTTCCCACGGTGGATATATCAACCTTGCCTTGAGCCTGCTTAAATTCCGTATTTTTAAGAGCATAAGCCCGTTCAATTCTTGCCTTTTGTTTGGTGCTGCGAGCTTTGGGTCCTTTTGCCAGCCATTCTAATTCACGGCGGAGTAAGCCTTTGTGTTTGCGTTGGGTATTGAGATTTGATTCCTCTGCCATCGCTTTTTTTTCCAGGTAGTAGGAATAATTGCCGCTATAGGTAAACAGATCACCTCGGTCAATTTCTAAAATCCGATTTGTGACTTTATCTAAGAAGTAGCGATCGTGGGTAATTAGCAGAATTGCGCCTCGGAACCGATTCAGATAACCTTGGAGCCATTCCACGGACTGAGCATCTAGGTGGTTGGTCGGCTCATCCATGAGTAAAACATCTGGATCATCGAGTAAAGCTGTAGCTAGGGCAATGCGTTTGCGATAGCCGCCCGATAGATGTCCAATTTTTGCTTTAAAGTCAGTGACACCTAACTTAGTGAGGATAATTTTGGCATTGGTTTCCGTTTCCCAATGGTCATTGATTTGACTGGATTTAACATGAAATATTTGCTCAAGGACGGTGAGACTTTCATCTAAGTTGGGCTGTTGGGGTAAGTAAACAATTTTGGTTCCCGAGTTAACGATTAACTGTCCGCCATCGATTGATTCTAGCCCTGCAATCATTTTTAAGAGGGTAGATTTACCTGAACCGTTGGTACCAATTAAGCCAATTTTATCGGTAGTGCCAAGGCTGAAGCTGGCTTCCTTGAGGATTTCTTTGATGCCAAAGTCTTTTTTGATGGATTGGAGGGTAAAAATACTCATTACTTATGTGCTTACGGAATATTACTGAATATTTATTCAATATTTTAAGATACGCAACATTTTAAGTCTTTTACCTAGGCGATCGCAGTTGATTAATTAAGATGATCTTAGTCCGCTTTTTAAATTACCAAAAAATTTGCAAAAAACTTAGTAAGAAAATTCCTCTAAATAATATGTTTGAAAGTATTTTATTAACTGTAGATGGTTCTGGGCGATCGCGGGAAATGATGAATATGTTGCTGCAACTCCCTAGTATGCAACGTACGCAAATTACAATTCTCCATGTTATTCCCATGCAAGCAACGGTGGAGGGAGTGACAGAATATCGGTTGGCGGGGGAGAAAATCCTAGAAAAAGAAAGGGCTGAATTAAAACTAGGGGTTAATAATAGTTCAGTGGCTATCCTGAAAGAGGGGGATGCGAAGGATATTGTCTGTCAAATTGCCGATCAACTTAAACCTAATCTCTTGATTATGGGTTCGAGGGGGATGGGGAGATTGCAATCGATCTTGAATAATTCTGTCAGTACCTATGTATTTCAGCTTGCTTCGGTACCAATGCTTTTAGTTAAGGATGATGTCTATATTAAAAGTATTCGCAATGTGATGGTGGCTTTGGATGGTTCTCCCTCTGGTCAGCACGCTTTAGATCAGGCGATCGCTATTATTAGTGGACTTAAGGATGCTGCGATCTATTTAACAAGAGTAAGCAAGAAAAAAGATGATTCCGATCCAGTGGTTGATAAGGCGATCGAAAAACTTAAACGCTTAAATATTCCCTACAAGCTATTTCTAGGAACAGGAGAAACTGGCAAAGAAATCTGCAAGGCTGCCGATGAGAGTAATACTAGTCTCTTAGTTTTGGGTTCACCCGATCGCCGCCCTTCGATCGCTAAAGGAATTCCAGATTTAGATCGGTTATTAGGAACTTCTGTATCTGACTATGTAAGGGTTAATGCACCTTGTCCATTGATCTTAACTAGATTGCAGGAAAGTTAGATACTGTACCAGCGTTTCTTCCATCTGGATGTGGATTCTAGGGAAGACATCTGCTGTGCCTGTTGCCGATCCGCAAGAATATCTTCCTTAATTGCAGTTAAATTAGGGTCACGATAGGGAATGCTGGCACGGGTTTGGAGCAGTTCTTGTTCTGCTAAAGATATAGGTGGTAATGGGTAGGGGGAAAAAGCGGCAATGGTTCCGGGCGATCGCCTACCCACAGGAACAGTATTACCGATATTTAAACCTGCCATAATCAAAGCTGTTCTGATCGCCGATGCACAGGAATAGGTGACTAGACAACCATCGGACTTAAGGCAATTAGCAAGAAGCTGCATAAATTCTACTGTCCATAACTGGGGACAATGGGCGGGTGAAAAAGGATCAAGAAAAATTACATCTGCCCAAGCGATCGCCACTTGGAAGAGAGTTTGGCGGGCATCACCGATGATCAAATTCATATTTAAGCTTTTGCCACTAATTTGAGTTTGGAGTTTAAGGTCTCTACCTAAATTTGTTAGGGCTGTAGCTACTTCATCTGTCCAGATATTTAGTAAATTCGAGGCGATCGCCTGCTGGGGAACTGACCGATCAAGCTCAAGGGCAATGATTTCCACCTGATTAGCAATTCCTTTTTCAGCTAGAAGTTCAATTGCGGCTGCCGAGTTGTAGCCCAAGCCATAGCAAACATCTAAAATGCGAATACAATCCTGTGGTTTCTCTAAAATCCCTGAAGGTAAAACAAACTTGGCGATCGCTTCCTGTTTAGCCCCATGCACACTGTGAAAAGCTTCTTGCCACTGTTCCGAGAAAAATGTACTAGACCCATCAGCAGTGGGATGGATGGTAAGGCGATCGCCACTCATAGATTTGAGTTAAATTGGTAGGTAGAGCATTTAATTCTATCGCTACATTTCTTGTATGGTGGAATAATAGGGCGGAGCTAGAACAACCACCTTAGACAGTATGATAATTCCTAGCGATTCCTTACGGGCTGAAAAATCTGACGTTCTTATTGTGATTATTTTATCCTATGCAAATTACCCTTACCCTTGATGAATCTCTTCTCAATGAGGCATTAAGACTGACTAAACTTAACACTGAGCTAGAGTTGATAAATCTAGCCCTCCAAGAGCTGGTAATTTCCAGAAGTGTTGACTCTGACTCATCAGGACACCAGAGGAATTTACTTGACCTTGCAGGAAAAATTCAATTTTCTCCAGATTTCAACTATAAGATACTGAGAGAAATTAATCATGCTACTGATTGACACATCAGTTTGGATTAGTCTCTTTCGGGATCAGACGGGGCAAGTTCGCCAGCAGCTTGAAACATTGATTTCTGATCGGCAAATTTTACTCACCCGATTTACTCAACTTGAGTTACTGCAAGGAAGCCTAAATGAACAAGAATGGTCTATCCTCTCTATTTACCTCGAAACACAAGATTACGTTGAGATCACAGCTCAAGCATGGAAAGCGGCTGCCCGTATTTACTATGACTTACGCCGACAAGGGCTTACTGTTCGTAGTCCAATCGATTGCTGTATAGCTCAAATCGCTCTCGAAAAAAATTTACTCTTAATCCATAATGATCGTGACTTTGAGACTATTGCCCAAGTAAGATCGCTGCAACATTTGCGCTTTCAACCTTGAAGTCTTCTTTATATCTCGATTTTTCATCTCAACCAATGAAATTAACGAAATGAATTAATGAGCGAAATTACAGATATTCTAATTCTTTCCAATGCTCCTGGGGAACTGACAACTTGGGTATATCCTGTGTTGAGAGAGTTAGCACAGAGACCCGAAAACTCTAATTTCCGTATATCCATAGTCCTATCACCCTGCGCCCATGCCAGTGGTAATGAGTCCAGTATTGCTCAGAATTTTCCCAATGTAGATCGAGTTTTGCCACCCGAACAATTCTTTAATTTTTTACTTTGGAATCGAACTCCTGATTGGGATTGGTCTCAGGATGGTGTGGTGATTTTCTTGGGTGGCGATCAAGTATTTCCGATCATAATTGGCAAACGCTTGGGATATAAAACCATAATTTATGCGGAATGGGAGGCGCGGTGGCTAAATTGGGGCGATCGCTATGCCGTCAGAAATGCCAGTATTAAAATTCCCATTAAGTATGCCTCAAAAGTCTCCGTAGTTGGGGATTTGATGGTGGATCAAGAAGTTTCTCCTCAAATTCAGAACCACCAAGCATCCAAGATCGTACTTATGCCCGGTTCTAAAGCCATGAAACTGATGCAGGGAGTACCTTTAATGTTGGGAGCCGCCGATTATTTGCAATCTAAGTTACCTAATCTGAAATTTGCGATCGCCCTTGCTCCCACGCTCACACCAGAAAAACTAGCTAAATATGCGGAACCGAATCCCGTAGTTGATTTAGTTGCAGGAGCTACTGCCACGCTAATTGATCAGCCCCAGCCTTACCTCAAAACCGCATCAGGTACCAATGTGGAAATCTATACTAAGTTCCCCGCCCACGATCTATGGCAAGACTGTGAACTTTGTTTAACCACCGTAGGGGCAAATACGGCGGAACTGGCTGCCTTTGGCGTACCAATGCTGATTGTTTTACCCACAAATCAACTAGATGCCATGCGAAGTTGGGATGGAATTGGGGGAATTTTAGCGAATTTACCGATCATTGGTACAGGCTTTGCCAAGTTAATTAATTATTTTGTGATCAAGTCCTTTCTGAATCCTAAAGATGGACGCAAAAAATTGTTTGCATGGGCAAATATTTGGGCAGGGGAGGAAATTGTTCCTGAACTCTTTGGGCATTTAACCGCAGCTACAGTAGGATCGGCTTTACTAGAATTATTACAGCAACCAGAAAAATTAGAGATTATGCGAGATCGCCTGCAAGCAATTTGTGGACAACGGGGGGCAGCCAGCAAAATTGTCGATATAGTTGTTGATATAGTCTGAGATGTAGTTAAATCCTAAGCTTGTGAAACCTAAGATCGTGAACATATTAAGGCAGTTAAAAGTGAGCATAATTGGCGTAGTTTGTGGTTTAAGTGTCAATTTGAGTGCGATCGCCCAACCATTCCCAGATCAAACTCCCGTGGGCAGATGGCAAGTTAAGTTCCCCACCACCGATGCTAATGCTGATATTGAAGTGGCAATTACTGCCGATGGCAGAGTGTTTTACATAGATAAGGTCAAAGGACAAGCGATCGAAATCATGACCTTAATCGAAAAGGTATCTGATCAGGCAACAATCCCCGACAATATTAAAATTATTGACATTCAGGCTCAGGCAAAAGCCGAAGCGATCGCCCGCCAAAATCGCCGACTCCAAACCGAAGCTCAAACCGTATTAAGTACCATTCATGCTGCCCAGAGCGAATATTTTGCTAAAAATAATCAATTTGCTACCAAATTAGAAGACCTAGGCTTTGGTGCGGAAATTAGTAGTGAAGTATTTAGCTACAAAATTGAACCAATTGTGCCGAAATTTATTGTTCAGGCTCTAGCTATTTTCAAAAACCAGAATCCAGATCAGGCTAAGGATCAAAGTTCCATCTTTATTGGGATTTCCTACCTCAATCAATTACCCTCAGGCATCAACACCATTGCCTCTCTGACTTGCCAAGGTAAACAAAACTCACAACAACTGATCCCTAAAGTTAGATTTATTAAAATTGGTGAATTGATCAAAGAAATCAGATGCCCTGATGGTTTTAATCCGGTTTCCCAATAGCTCCAAAATTCGGAATTATCACTATTAACTCTGCCCACTACCAGGAGGAAAACGGGGTAATAAAGTTATCTAAATCACTTCTTATCCCAACCTTAATCGCTAAAATCATAAACTTGCCTTAAAATTGGTACCAATTATAGAAAGGTCTGTATATTCTATATATTGATATGTAGGCAGGTTCACTTTAATTCATGTTTGGGATTGTATTGATAGTCTAATGCTAGAACTACCAGCCTCAGGGCAGAAATATTCTAAACCTCACTTCGAGCGGCAAATGCGACGGCTAGAACAGGATGCTCTACGCATGGGAGCCTTAGTTGAACAGTCCTCATGGCTGGCACATACCGCTTTATTTGATCGCAATCTGGAAGCTGCTATGGAAATTGATGCCCAGGATAAACGCATTGATCAATATTACCGCCAAATTGAAGTGGATTGTATGGACTTAATAGCTTTGCAATCCCCAGTTGCCCGTGATTTAAGATTGTTAACGGCTTTGATTCATTTAGTTCGAGATTTAGAACGCATTGGTGACTATGCCGAAAACCTAGGCGAAATTGCCATAAAACTCTTCTCCTATCCCGCCCCAAACTGCATGGCGGAAGTTGAAGTTATGTCTAATCGTTGTCGAGCAATGTTAGCTTTAAGTTTAAGTGCTTTATCTAACCTAGATGCAGACTTGGGCTTGCAAATTAAGCAAAAGGATGATGCGGTCGATTCCGACTATGCTAATCTTTATAACCTGATTGCCCAGCAAAAAAATTCTGAAACCAGCTTAGAGCCAATCATGCTTTTAGTTTTAGCAATTCATCATCTTGAACGCATGGCAGATCATGCCGCTAATGTGGGACAAAGAGTCGCCTATATCATCACTGGTAAACGCCATTAAGGAACAGCAAATAGTAACTGATCTCCTCTTAAAATACTTACAGCGATCGCCAAGCCTAAACAAACTAGTAAACTTAAGCCAATTATAAATAGGGCAAATAATTCCCCTGCCGATAGTGGTCGTTCGCTTGGAAGTCCATTATCATAGCTGAGAGGTTGATGGGCTTGAGTTTTAACTGTAAACGTATAGGAGCGAGTAAACTGAATAGATTGATCATAGGATTTACGGCGATCGGGATTGCTCAAGGTCGCATACGCCTGATTTAGTTCTTTGAATTTTTCTAAGGAAACCTCGGGGCTCAGCTTTGTGGTATCAGGATGATAAAGTTTACTCAAATCACGATAGGCTGATCGAATTTGCCGCTCATTAGCCCAAGGCGTAATTCCTAAAATTTCATAGTAATTATTATTGATAGCCATTAATTCTAAAAAGCAATTCTAAACAGAACATTAAAACTAAATTATTTAGATTATAGAGGACTGATTTCATGTATAAGCTTGCTACAATCATCTTAAAGTTGAGTTAAGAGATGCCTTGGGTTCGGATCATCAGTGCTCTTATTGCTATTCCTCTAGCTTTAATGGCGATTATGTTTGGAGGATGGGGTTTTACGATCGCCTTTAGTTTGCTCATTTTCCTAGGGCAGCAGGAATATTTTCAATTAGCTCGCTCAAAAGGGTCAGAGCCTGCGGTTAAAACCACCCTATTTGTCAGTCAAGTTTTATTAATAGTCTGCCAGAGTAAGCCCGAATTTGCTGATGCGGTTCTGCCCATAGCTGGTACATTTATCTGCTTTTATTTATTATTTCAACCTAAATTTGCCACGATCGCCGATATTTCTGCTTCGGTTTTGGGATTATTCTATGGTGGCTACTTACCCAGTTATTGGATCAGGTTGCGAGGCTTAGATAGTAATATTTCCTATCCTTGGCAACTGAGTGAAGGCTGCATATTTGTGTTGCTAACATTTGCTTGCATTTGGGCTTCAGATATTGGCTCCTATACAATCGGCAAACTAGTGGGGCGAACAAGATTATCAGATATTAGTCCCAAGAAAACCGTAGAAGGAGCAGCATTTGGACTACTCAGTTGTGTGACCGTAGCTTTAACAGGAGCATATTATCTGCATTGGTCAGCATGGTATTTCACTGGTGGGGCGTTGGGTTTATTGATTGGGGTTGCCAGTCTGTTAGGTGACTTAACTGAGTCAATGATGAAGCGAGATGCTGGGGTTAAGGACTCTGGACAAATTATGCCCGGTCATGGCGGTATTTTAGATCGAGCTGATAGTTATGTGTTTACTGCTCCTCTGGTATATTATTTTGCCACTATTGTTTTGCCGCTTTTGCCACCACAATGATACTTAAAAACTTAGGATACTTAAAAATGTCACTAACCTAGCGATCTTTCTATCCTGCTTGCCTTTGCTTGCCTTTGATTCTCAAAGGTTATTTAGCCTATTTTTAAGGAACTAATTACTGTATTTAGCTCTTGATTGTACTTCACATAGGATTCTTTATCTAACTTAAGTACCTGTTTGTTGCCGATTTCTAATTGATCGACTATAGCTGTCTCAATCAAAAGGTCGAATTGGTCTGAATATTCAATCAAGAAATTAGTATTTTTTAAGTTATAAAAACGTTGATATTGATCACCTTCAAACCGAATGTATCTACGTCCACTTATTTTGCCTTGGCTTATCACCACAAGACCAGATGATTTTGGTGAGTTGATAAGTAAATTCTTTCTTTGGCTAAATGATGAATTTTGCTTCCTCTGAACTAAGTATTGAAACAAAGAATCCGATAAAGTTACCCGCATATAAACGGTACCTAAGAAGGGATGGGTGGCTCCTTTTTGTGAAAATAACACAGTCTTTGTGCCATCTCTGCTGATATTTTCGACAATTTCCCATGACTGAGGATAACTAAACGAAAATTGCCTAGGCGCTTTATATTGCTTAAAGCTCTCTTGAGCCGAAACTTTTGCAGGAAAAATAATATTAATCTGGCTATCAGAAATAAAAACTGGTGGGAGCATATAAATAGAAACACTTGCCATAGTCAAAAATATAGACTTTAGACCAATTTTAGTTATAGAAGTCATAGATTAAATTTGAAGGATAATTTCAGACGCAGATTATAAGAACCTAAACTAATACTTCGACAATGGTTAAATTCCTATTACCAGCCTACACAATTCGGATTAGCGATCGCGCTAAATATTTAAGACTAAGGGTTTCCAGTGAACATGGATTAGAGGTAATTGTCCCCAAGGACTACGATCAAACTCGAATTGAACCGATTTTACTGGCAAAGCAAGCATGGATAACCAAAACCTTAGGTAATGCCCAAGCCCGAACCGAGTTTCATAAGTCCCAACCACTACTGCCCAGTGAAGTTAATTTGCAGGCGATCGCTCAAATATGGCAAGTAAATTATGAAGACAATATAACTACTCCCAAAGCTGGAAAATATAGCGAAAATCCTAACCTGAAGTTACTTTTAAATACCAACTCTCCTGATCTCTGTCATCAATTATTACGCCATTGGCTATTGAGTATGGGCGATCGCTATTTAGCCAAGGAGTTGAAAAGGATTAGCCTTGAGATCGGTTTACCCTTCAGTAAAGTTACGATTAGACAGCAAAAGACGCTCTGGGGAAGTTGCTCCCAATCTAAAAACATTAGCCTAAATTACAAACTGCTATTTCTACCTCCAGCCCTAGTTAGATATGTGCTGATCCATGAACTCTGTCATACGATCCACTTAAATCACTCTAGTAAATTCTGGAAACTAGTGCAGAAATTCGAGCCAAATTATCTAATTCTCGATCCACAACTGCGTGATGTTTGGCAGATGGTTCCTGCTTGGGCTGCAAATTAGGTTTATAACTCTGCTTTTAAGTCCCGATCCATTAAGCCTGCTACAGCCTGGATTGGTGTTATTTCACCATTTAGTAGGCGATAAACATATCCACAGATTGGTAAAGTTAGCCCCGTTCGATTAGTTAAGTCATGCAAAACTCTAGCTGTATTTACACCTTCGGCGGTTCCTTCTAAATCTTGAAGAATTTGCTCTAGGTTTTTCCCTTCCCCTAAACCAAAACCCACTTGATAATTACGACTGAGGTTACTACTACAGGTTGCCAGTAAATCTCCTAAACCTGATAAGCCCCAAAAAGTCTCTGGTTGCGCCCCAAAATATTTACCTACCTGCATAATTTCTGGTAGCGATCGCGTAATCAAAGCCGCCTTAGCATTAGTGCCCAGTTTCAGCCCATCACATACTCCCACAGCGATCGCTATTACATTTTTAAGGGTTCCCCCCAGTTCCACGCCAATGGGATCGGAGTTAGTATAAACACGGAAATTTTTAGAAGCAAAGATATTTTGGACAGATATAGCCGCCGCTAAATTAGAACTAGCTACCACCGTCGCCGCAGGTAATCCTCGACTAATTTCTTTGGATAGGTTAGGTCCCGATAAAACTACAACGGAATGATTGGGTAAAGTACTTTGCCAAATTTGTGAAGGCGTGGCTCCAGTTTCAAGATCAAGCCCTTTCGTTGCTGTGACTAGAATTGCTTCAGGGTTTAAGGATAAAGATTGTAATTGCTGGGCTGTTGCTCTTACCCCTGCCATAGATACGGCGGAAATAATAATCTCACCCTGGGCGATCGCAGTCTCTAAACTTAATTTACTACGCCTTGACCACACAACTACTTGATGCCCATTAGCCTCACATAACTGAGCTAGAGCTAGTCCCCAAGCACCGGAACCAATTACGGTTAATACCATATTCCCAAGAGTCTTCCTAATCCCAATCCTACCCAACTACAAAACGTTAAAATGCCAATAATTTTCTTAGTACTTAGATCGCTAGTTTTTAAGACTCGATGCGACCAAAATAATGGGGAGAACCACAGCATTGCGATCACCACAGCTAAGGTGGCAAATAGAAATACATTGCGAAAATTATTAACCAATAAAAGCAAAACATCACCACCGCGAATGACACTGACATCTAACAGCAAAGGCGTAATTACAAAAATTGAAGCCAATAAAATCGTGGGTAAAGATACTAAGAAAGAATAGGTAATTGTCATACTTAAAAAAGCTGATGCCCCGAATGCGATCGCCCAGTAAAGTATAGGCGCACTGATTACAGTTAAACCCCAACCATAGAGGCAATAGAAAAATATAATCACTACACAGGTTAGCCACGGCAGTTTTTTAATCGTTTCGTTCACGGGATTAGCAGATGATTAATATAGACGACTACTTTGACTACTTTGCTCTATGATAAGACGCAGATACCCAAATTTGCTTGTTTATGCAATTATCTGAAAACCTTGGCGATCGCTATTGTGATTTTTGATGGTAATTTCTACTGTTATTTGATCTAAATTCACCCAGTTATTTCAATGTTGCTACATAGATGTCACTCCATAAAAGAAGTACACTTTATTCTTAAAACAAATTAATTAGTTTTAAGAAGTGGGGAATATATGAAACTAAATATTGGCGGAACAACTGCACATCCTGATTGGAAAATCTTTGATGTTGAAGATCGTCCTGAAGTTGACTTTATTGGGAACGCCCGTGATCTAGGTATATTTGAAGATCAGTCAATTGAATCCATTTATGCTAGTCATGTCCTAGAACACTTTTACTATGGTTTAGATGATGAATTAATTTTTACGCTTGCAGAATGGCATCGTGTCCTAAAAATTGGCGGCGAGCTAATGATTAGCGTTCCAGACATACAGATTCTGTGTTGGCTTTATTCTCAACCTAAATTAGATGTTAGAAATCGTTTTAATATTATGAGAATGATGTTTGGTGGACAGGTTAATGAATATGATGTTCACAAAGTTGGATTTGACTTTGACACCTTAGCGATGTATTTGAATGAAGTCGGGTTTACGGGTTATAAGCGAGTATCTGAATTCAATCTTTTTAATGACTGTAGTACCATTTCTTACCTTGGTTATAGTATTAGCCTGAATGTGATTGCTACAAAATAGTAAAGTATAACGTTAGTTCTTTTAAATGCTATTGCACTATGGCTATTTTTCTTCAAAGTCTTAAGCAAAGCGGTCGATTAGACTCTCTACATATAACCGTTTGTAATGTTGGCTCTCGAAAATTAAGGGCTGATGATGACTATGGTAGTCAAGGATGGGAGGTTTTCGCCCCTAACCTGACTATCTATGGGTTTGATGCCGATCCAGAAGCCTGTGCAATCGCAAATGCTGACATTAAAATAAGACGGCAAAGTGGTCAAGTAAATTGGACAGAAATTCATGTGCCAATAGGCTTAAGTAGTTTCATTGGTGAGTCAAAACTCTATGTTACTAAAAACCCTATGTGCAGTTCGCTTTATCCACCTAATGAACCATATATATCTAGGTTTGAGGAATTACCCGAATTTATGAACCTTGACTTTGAAGTGGATATAGAAGTTACAACCCTAGATGATTTTTGCCAAATAGAAGGAGTAAGTGAAATTGATTTCCTCCAAATAGATGTTCAAGGTGCCGATTTAGACGTACTTAAGGGTGCTAGTTGGATTTTAGAACGTAGTATTTTGGCTGGGAAAATTGAAGTAGAGTTTTTTGGTAGTGCATCAAGATGAGGTAGTATAGAGAAAAGAGATAGTAGATAAAGACATGGAATGCCTATTGTGTGGACATCATAAAGTTTATGGACATGGTACAACCAGCAAAGGCAACGTCAGGTATGAATGTCCTAAATGTAAGAAGACATTTGTGGAGACCTTGGATACGATTTACTATCATCGGCATATAGATGCAGAAAAGATTCATTTAGTCCTGCAAAGCCAAAGTGAAGGAGTAAGCTTACGAGGTATAGCAAGATTGAGTGGATTAGCATATAACACAGTGGTTAGCATAATTAGACAAGCCTCACAGAAAGCCCAAATGGTTCATAACCAAGAAGTTAAAGCAGTAGAGACAGAAGAAATCAGTAGTGATGAAATGTGGTCATTCGTAGGAAAAAACAGAAAAACTGCTTACCAACAGAACTTGAGTCAGGAGACTGTTGGATTGGGGTAAGCATAGGTAATGATAGTGGATTGATTTTAGCGGCAAGAGTAGGAAAACATACGGATGAATTAATTGAGGAGATAGTTAGGAAAGACCGATTGCCAGCATTGGAATACTGATGGGTGGGGAGGATATGAGAGAGTGTTGGCAGAATATGTAGAACACTATATCGGCAAAGATCGCACTCAAAGAATAGAGAGGACGAATGGTATTTTAAGGCAACAGACAGGTAGATTTCATCGACGACAGCATAAATTCAGCAAGTTATGGGAGTGGACTGAAATAGCAGTCAGATTATTAGTCACATTTTTTAATTGGATATGGATTCACTCTCGAAAAAAGACAACTGCTGCCCAGAGAGCTAATTTAACCAATAGAAAGTGGACTTGGGATAATATTTGCACCTACTCTACTTTACTTTGACGCACTACCAGTTTTTTCCACTTTACATTGGTCAGCCCTTATTTGCTGATGTGGATATATTTATGAGAAACAATGGTTTCAGTTTATTTGAAATCTTGGTTGGACGCCGTAATCGCATCAATTCACCGATTCAATCAAAAATCCATCCAGGTCATATACTCTGGGGAGATGTCTTTTATTTTCGAGATTTAATCGGAGAGAGTACTTCATCTCTGCCTAAAACTCCAGAGAGAATTTTTAAGTTGGCTTGTATTGCCGATGTTCTTAACTTTAGCGATTACGCTCTAGAGTTGCTGAAATATCTCACAATCAACTATGGAAATGATCCCCAATTTAACTTCGCCCAGAATATAGTTGATGGATTAAGCCAATTTCCTGATTTAGTAAATATGGGAGTTACTTCTTTACCAATTTTCTCCGATCTAAAAAGCTATCTTAATTCTCCCTAAGCCCAACTTTTTAACCAGTCTTTAATAATCGGATTCACCAACTCAGGAGTGTCATCATGGGGGCAATGTCCTGACTTAATGTAATGCTCAGTTAGAGACGGATAATATTCTTTGAACTTAGCTCCACGGGCTTGGGTATTCATCCACGGATCAGCCTCACCCCAAATTGCTAAAAGCGGACAGTTCATAGTTTGAAGTAGTTCATCTACTTTTTTCCCTTGGGGGCTAGAAAATACAGACCTAAACACATCGATCGCTCCCAAGTCATTAGCAGGACGTTGAATATTAGCTATCAGTTCATCAGTTACGGCAGATTTATTGATATAGACTTTAAGTAAGGTTTTACGAATTTGCGATCGCTGTTTTACAAACTGAAATAATAAACTAATTGCCCAAGATTGCTTAAGTAAAGATTGGGATAGATCTCGTAGGAATTTCTGTAAAGGACTAATTTTTTTGGCACCGAGTGGATTCGTATCGGTAAATGAGCCAGCACTATTCAGTAAAATTACACCTGCAACTGATTCGGGATAATCTGCGGCAACGGTTAAGCAGGCATAGCCACCGATAGAATTTCCAGCTAAAACTGTGGGACGTTTAATAATTTCGCTAATAAAGTCATGGAGTTGTTCCCGCCATAGATCGCCACCATATTGCCAATTTGGTTTAGCCGAGCGCCCAAATCCTAATAAATCGATCGCCCACACTTCAAATTCACGACTGAGTTCACTAATATTTTTCTGCCAGTGATCGGTAGATGCCCCAAACCCATGAATTAAGAGTAAGGGTGGAGAAGATAAATTTTGACCCGCTTGGACGTAGTAGATTTTTTGTTCTCTCCAAGTCCAATATTGTCCCGAAGCAGTAGCTGTAAAAGTTGTAGTCATGGGCATATTATAAAGCGTAATCCTTTGACTAGGAGTAATCCTATGGGTAGTGCCAAACAAGTAATGATCCTTATAAGGCTATCTATATAAAAGCTTGAGAAGTTTAGCTAGAAATTCAACAACACAAGTATAACGATTAGATTAACTTTGATAGCCGAAAGATTGACCATATAACTAACTGACAAGCCTCAAATCAGCATCAAACTTTCACTGAGTATTTTGGAGATAATCAATGTAATCTATACCTCAAGAGCTTTTTAATTATCCTTACATCTTTAGGACTACCCCTCATTTTACCGCTCATCATTTACTGATTTCTTACCCTAGATATGGATACCCAAACTCATCACTCCAGTTTTATCAAGCAAGTGGATTTAATGATGCGATCGCGTTATCCATTGTTATATATTGTGGCGATCGAGGAAGAACCTGTGGAAGAAGCTATATCTTTAATTGCGGCTCAATCTCAACCCGAGCGTCAAATTTTATTTTGGGATATTGTTAGAGGCTGGGACGATAATCATACCGATAAAGGTGCGATTATGCCTGCATTGCTACGGATTAGTAATCCTACTGAAAGGGATGGAACCATATATATCATGCGGGGACTGCATCCATTTCTTAAAAATCCCCATACTCCCAGTAATATTCCCATTATTAGAGAGCTTAAGAATTTGGCAAGGGAATTAACCCGCACCCGCAAGATTTTAATTATTACTGGTCACTACCTAGAGTTACCATCGGAACTTACGGAAGAGGTGACAGTGATTGATTTTCCTTTACCTAATACCCTAGAAATTGCTAATTTAATTCAGAATGCGATCGCCCCTGAAGCCATAAAAATTACGGGACTTGCATGGGAGCAGTTAGTTAAAGCTTGTCAAGGATTAAGTCGGATGCGAATTCAGAGGGTGTTAGCCACAGCCTTAGCTTCTAAGCAACAGATTGATGATTCTGATATTGAAGTAATCCTCTTGGAAAAACAAAGAGCAATCAAGCAAACGGGGATTTTAGAATTTTTTACCACTAAAGACTCCCTTAAGAGTGTGGGCGGGTTGGAGAACTTGAAACAATGGGTCAAAGAACGGCAAAATGCTTTCACTGAAGAGGCAAGGCGGTATGGAATTCCTAATCCTAAAGGCGTTTTACTAGTAGGAATTCAAGGCACGGGTAAGTCCCTATCTGCGAAGACGATCGCCCATGAGTGGAGATTACCCTTGCTCAGACTGGATTCAGGACGTTTATTTGGCGGAATTGTCGGAGAAAGTGAAAGCCGCGTGCGCCAGATGATTCAGTTAGTGGAAGCGATCGCTCCTTGTGTCCTGTGGATTGATGAAATCGATAAAGCCTTTGGGAATATCCACCTTAACAGTGATAGTGATTCGGGAACTAGTCGCCGCGTATTTGCCTCCTTAATTACTTGGATGCAGGAAAAAACTACGCCTGTATTTATCGTTGCCACAGCTAATAATGTGCAGATTTTACCCGCCGAATTATTGCGAAAAGGGAGGTTTGATGAAATCTTTTTTGTGAATTTACCGACAATTACGGAAAGACAGGAAATATTTAAAGTGCATCTACAGAGACTGCGCCCCAATCGGTTACGAGAATTTGATTTAGCTCTTTTATCCCAGGCATCTCAGGAGTTTAGCGGAGCTGAGATTGAACAGGTCATTATTGATGGGATGCACCACGGATTTGCCCAAAATCGCCGCGACTTTACCACCGCAGATATTATGCTGGCAATTAAAGAAACTGTGCCTTTAGCAGCGATCGCCCACGAGCAAATTAATCATCTTAAACGTTGGGCAGCCGAAACTGGAGCTAGAACTGCATCAAACGATCTTGCCCTGACTCAAGAACTAAAGCGTTATACCAGTGGCTGGGATTCCAATAATTAATTACCTAGAAGCAACTGCATCATTCCGGGTTTGTGATACTTGCCGCCGTTCTCCTACTTTCACTTCAAGGATTTGGGTATCAAGATTATGAGATTGGAATTGCGATCGCAACATATCCGCACTACCCTCTGCCTTCAGGAAATTTAGTAAAAATCCTGAATAAATTAAATCCCCATCCCCCGCCGTCGGTAATATGATCCTTGGCTTTAACCACTTCGCCACCTGTAAAGCACCCTGTTGTCCTTGAATTATAGTTCCTAGCAATGGTAGTCTTAAGTCTAAAATGGGAGTAATCACCACATCAACGGGGGCAAATGCCTGAATTGTAGGAGTGTGATAACCGTGGGGTTCGTAATAAAGAGAAGTTCCTTCTCCTAAGTCTTTGAGAATATATCCGTTCTCAGTTGTGGTTGGACCTGTGGGGGAACCCTTAACTGCGTGAATTTCCAGTAAATTGGGAATGCTAAATACCTGATCATGGGCTAAAGCTGTGACATTAGTATATCCAAGCTCTTGAGTTAGTTTTGCCGCACTAGGGGAACCAACGATGGGAATGATACGGCTTAATACTTTTAAAGTGGGGGGATGAGCATGATCTGGTAACCCTTGGGATAACAAAATTAAATCTATATTTTCATAAATAGAAACAGGTAAAGGTGAGCGGCGATCTGCCTTAAAGAACCAGGGCGTATCACCAAACGTCAGAGATCCAACTAGCCAAGGATCAAGTAAGATGCGTTTGTTGGCAATCTCAATTAACCAAGAGTTACTGTCTAGCCAGGTTAGATACATAGTTTTTCACTTCAGGTTTAGATAAGTAGTACTAGATAAAAGTTTGCTAAATGGTGATGCTATATTAGGTATTGTAACGAATTATTTACATTAATTACAAAAATTAGCCCCAAGTGGAATCGTTAATATTACTAACCTATGACCTCTCAACTTTCTTCGACTGATCATCCAGTTAATCATTCAATTAATCACAAACCAAATCAGAATTTAGAGTCGAATCTCGGCAAAGTGAAGCAAGAAATAGTCCTCTGTCCCCATTGTCAACGTACTGCTAGCAATGGAATTAAATGTCAGGGCATCTGTGTGGCTGATAGCAGCTATTAGTGATAATCCATTCCTGATCCATATTTCCACGCATTGATCTGGCAGGTAAGGACATACTGATGCTCTGGTAAAAGATTTTGGAATAAAGGGATAGTTGAATTAGCAAGGCGATAACACAGATCATAACTACCCAACAAAGCAAAATGTTGTAGCCAATTTAAGAGGCTAGGTAGTCCAACCTTAAGGGCAATTTTTGATACCAATACTGGATCAGCAACCATCATCCCTAGCATGGTTTGGGAGAGCGCAGGAAACTGCACAATATCCTGTAAAAAGGGCTTAAGCACTGGATCACCTAGCTTTTTCATAATTTGAAAGGTGAGAATTAGCAGTTCATTAATTGCTTGGGGATGGTAAGACTTATTCATAGGTACTCGCATTGCCTGTTGAAATAGCCATGTGGCGGAAAGACTGGGCTGGTAAGGCTGTAATCGTTGTAAATCTTTGCGACTGAGTAGATTCCATTTTAGAGCGTCACAAATACCTGCGGTTAAACGTTGGAGATGGCGAATTAAAGCTCCAAATCCACCAAAGCTCAAGGGTGATTGACTACCACTACTATCTCCTACTTGCAAAATTCTATCCCAATTAGTTTGCAGGGGCGATCGCTGATAGGAAGGGAAAAATCCATACAAAATTCGGTTTAAATGTAATTCCTCTAGAGCCACATCCTGATATTGGGGTAAATAGGTAAAATATTCGGCAAACAGTTCCTGAAATGTGAAGCGATCAGGGTGAAGATCGGCATAGGTAAATAGATATGTGGTTCTGCCATCTTGGGCGGGAAAAGCTTCCCAAAAATACTGACAACTATGGGAAATAGATGTAAATGAATAGAAGAGATCACCAAAATCCTTAGGAAGAATGCCTTGGGCGCAGCTACCCACAACCATACAAATTCCATCAGGACGGCTACCTTGGCGGGCTTGAGCCACAATTGGAGAAAAATGTCCCATCATATCCAGTAATAATCGTGCTTGTAAAAGTCGAGGTTGGCGATCGCAGACTAAATGCAGAGCTATACCATCGGGATGAACGATCGCTTGCTCTAGTTCTGTATGTTCCCAAACCTGCCCCCCTGCCGCTAAAAACTGTTCTTTCAAAATATCTAATAAAATTACAGGACTAACACCAAGATTTAAAACATCCCGCACCCATATCTCTTCGCCTCCTTTAAAGCCAATTCGTCCGGGATTATAAGTAGTAGCAATCGCTGACTCTAACTCTATTTCACTCAGTAATTCTAATTCCAGTAATACCTCTAGTTCCCGTCTGGCAATATTCCACTCCTGTACCCTACCTTTGAGAATTCCCTTTTCAATCACCACAACTTTCCATCCCCGTCTTTGCAGAGCGCAGGCAATGATAATCCCTAATGTCCCTCCAGCGATCGCCACATCACAGTCAGTCCCAGAGAGGAGTTGATGATTTTCGGTAATCAGATTGGGAATTTTATTGTTACCAAGGCGATAATTCTGCCAAAAGCGATCGAACTGTTGCAGCCTAGATAAATCTTGATCGGAAAGTTGGGCGAGCAAAGACTCATTAATCGGCATATTGGCGCAGGTAAATACGGAGAAGGAATATAATAGTATTTTAACAAAATGTTACAAGACATTACAAACCCCTATGCAGCTTCTAGAGATTGTAAAAGATGACTATGCTAGGTTCCCTGAGGCTCAAACCTACAGCATCTACGATCCTCATGTTTTCTTTAAAGACCCTGTATATGAATTTCGAGGATTAGACCAATACAAAAAAATGATTGGATTCATTACCTATTGGTTTTCTAACCTCAAATTAGAACTCCATGATATACAGCTAGATAATCATAGAATTCATACCCGATGGACAATGAGTTGGAATGCTCCGCTACCTTGGAAACCTCGCATTTCAGTCACGGGGAGGAGTGAATTGGAAATCAGTAGTGATGAATTAATTATCTCTCATATTGATTATTGGGATTGTTCTCGTTTTGCGGTCGTACAGCAGCATTTTAGGTTTTAGAATTTGGCTTTAAGATTGGTTTTGAGAAAATTCATGAGGAACTATGAATCTTAATGATTGTTTTAGGAGTCATCTAACCTATGCTCAAGCTCACAAAATGGTCACAGACTCGAACTGATTATTAAAAGCACATCAACCTGCAACTCAACATGTATCCTAAAACCTCGCTTATATTATCATTGGCTCTCACTATTTTAACTGGACAATTACCTGGGCAAACTCTATATGGAACTTCACAATTTTCTAAGGCTGAAGTATCTAGTCCAATCAATAAATTATCCAAGCTATCTAAATTATCCGAATTATCAGAGCAAGAACAAACTGCTTTAACTGCAGGTAAGGTAATTCTTACAGGTCAGGATGGACATTATGTGAGCAAGATACTGATTAATGCCCCAATTGAAAAAGCATGGAAGGTACTCACGGATTATCGTAATTTCCCCAAATTTCTACCTACTGTTACTTCCGTTAAAATTTTGGAGAGCAAAGGGAATTATACGGTTTATGAACAAACTAATGTAGTTCAAATTCTATTTTTTAGTCAAAGTAGTAAATTAACGATCGCTGCTACCGCAGATTATCCTAGTTTAATCACCTTTGAAATGCAAACAGGGGAAAGTATTAAGTCTTTGAATGGTGTATGGCAAATTGAAGTGATTTCTCCCAATCAGGTTTTAGTTACCAATACAGTTAATGTGGAACCGAGTCCTTCTACGCCCAGTAGTCTATTTTTCAGTATCTATAGCGATAGTCTGATTAAAACTCTAATTGCTTTGCGACAAGAAGCAGAAAGACGAAGTTCCTATTAACTCGTTTGCAAGTAAACAGGCAACTTTGACACATATTGTTCTGCATAAGCAAAGGTATAGTAATACAAATCAAATTAACTAAGGAGATTATTTATGGATAAATCCTTCCAGAACATTGCAGCGAAGGCAGTGGAATTTTCCTATCTTCAACAAATGCGATATGTGATTCTGCCACAAGGATTTAGAAATATGATTCCTATTTTTTGCTACCTCAAACCATCGTTCTATTCCAAGATACTTCCCTAGTGTATGTAATTTCCGTTACCGATTTCCTTGGTGCCGCCACTAAAGTCGCCTAACGAGATAGTCGCTTAGTGGAGATGTATAGTTTTGTGGCTGTAATTTATTTTCTGATGAGTTTTGCCCTTTCGCGCCTAGTCAGACGACTTCAATCTAATCTTAGTACTGCCCGATAAGGAGAATTTCCATGATTACCCTCGAAAAAGTTTCTAAATGGTACGGTAAGTTTCAGGTTTTGAATGATTGCACAACTCAGGTAAATAAGGGTGAAGTTGTGGTTGTGTGTGGTCCCTCGGGTTCAGGTAAATCCACTTTAATTAAATGTGTCAATGGCTTGGAGTCTTTTCAGCAGGGTGATATTTGGGTGGATGGCACTTCTGTAGGTAACCCTAAAACTAATCTACCTAAGCTGCGATCGCAAGTGGGCATGGTATTCCAGCATTTTGAATTATTTCCCCATCTCACTATAATTGATAACCTGACGATCGCTCCCATTAAAGTATTAAAACGCAGTAAACAGGAAGCCACAGACAAAGGAATGCAGCTACTACAACGGGTAGGTTTAACTGTGCAAGCTCATAAATTCCCTGGACAGCTTTCAGGTGGACAACAACAACGGGTGGCGATCGCTCGTGCCTTGGCAATGGATCCAATTGTGATGCTATTTGATGAACCAACCTCTGCTCTTGATCCTGAAATGGTAAATGAGGTTTTAGATGTCATGGTGGAACTAGCAACTGAAGGCATGACAATGATGGTGGTTACCCACGAAATGGGATTTGCTCGTAAGGTCGCTCACCGTGTGATTTTTATGGATCACGGCAGTATTATTGAGGATACAACCAAGGAAGAATTTTTTGGGACTCCCCGCTCAGAACGTGCCCAGCAATTTCTATCTAAAATTCTCAGTTATTAAGATTAGCCAGTTACTGAAGCTCGCGATTCTTCAGGCTACTCAGATCAAATACAGATTCTAAGGTTTGTAAGAAGGATAAAAGTCTTGTCGCTATTTTAGTCACTCCACCTGCAATATTAGATTCAATATTGAGAGGTATGACAGGATCATGCAAAGATAAGCGCAATAAAAACCAACCATTTTCACTGTCTGAACTACAGGAAACCCTTACTCCTTCGTAATTATTAGGAACTATTTCCCAATCTGGTTGTTGAGAGGCAAAGATTTGAAGTTGGGCGATCGCCTCATTCCCAATAGCTTTGAAATTTTCAGCAGTAATCTTGATTCTAAATTCACTACTTTCTACAGGTTCTTTTAAGTTAGCAATTAAATCCGTTAAGTTTCTACCTGCCAATTTAGATTTAGCCAGTTCAATTAATAACTTACTGACCAAATAGGCTCCATCATCAAGAAAATAATTTTCTTTTAATGCCCCATGTCCAGAGGTTTCGATCGCTAGCCAAGATTCCTTTCCTAACTGATTTAAGAGAATGGCTTCGTTAATCACATTTTTGTAACCCCGCTTAAACCGATGGTGCGTTCCCTGTAAGTCTTTGGTAATAAACTCATTCAAACCATCAGAGGTGATCGAATCTGTCACGATCGTAGAATGGGGATGCTCTTGCAGAATAATTGCTGACATTAGGGCAATCAAACGATTACGGTTAAGCTCATGCCCAAACTGATCCACGGCGGCACTGCGATCAACATCGGTATCAAAAATAATGCCAAAATCCGCTTTGTGATCAATTACTGCCTGACAAATTGATGCCATTGCCACTTTATCTTCTGGGTTAGGGACATGGTTGGGGAAATTACCATCGGGTTCTAAAAACTGACTGCCTGTAGTATCTGCACCTAGGGGTTCTAAAACTTGGGCTGCATAAAAGCCACCTGCACCATTACCAGCATCGACAATAATTTTTAAGCCTTGCAGTGGTTGGTCAAAATTGTGGGGATGATTAACCTGTATACGAATTTTCTGAACAAGTTGCTGGCTATAGATAGAGATAAAGTCTTGCT
This sequence comes from Synechococcus sp. PCC 7502, assembly GCF_000317085.1. NCBI lineage: Bacteria > Bacillati > Cyanobacteriota > Cyanophyceae > Pseudanabaenales > Pseudanabaenaceae > Pseudanabaenococcus > Pseudanabaenococcus habilitatus. The sequence continues at coordinate 573,453 of NC_019702.1, read as the reverse complement.
TTGTGATCTGATTTGTTGAACTGGGAGCGATCGCTAATTCTTGAAATTCCCCAGCCTCAGCCAATGCCAAAATCTCAGTAATATCTTGTTTTTCTAAGCCCCCACCCGCTGTAAAAAACTTTAAACCGTTACGATTAAAGGGCAAATGACTAGCTGTTAGCATAATTGCGCCATCACAGTTAAATCCTTCTGCGATCGTACTCATAAACATGGCGGGAGTTGAAGCCATACCAAAGTCATACACCCTAGCTCCAATGCTCGTAATTCCTGCTATTACTGCTTCAGTCAGACTTAAACCCGATAAACGACTATCTCGACCTACGGAAATAGTTAGCTCGGCAACAGGTTTATTAACTTTCTGTGTCAACCACTGGGTAAATGCTTGTCCAAGAATTTGCGTAATTTCGGGTGTAAGGTTAACGGGTTCATCGACAACCCCTGCGATCGCTACACCTCGAATATCTGATCCGTTTTGCAGCTTTTTCCAATTACCAAAGGAACCTATAGGCAGAGGATTATGATCTAACATCTTAAATTAGTTATATTTTATTAGTTATGCTCTTTGATGTATTGGCGTAAAACTTCGTTAATTAAAGCTTTATATTCCACTCCTTGCTTTTGAAACCAAAGCTTTATATCTGGCTCAATCTTAACTAAGCTTCGGGCTTGCTCCGCAGAAATGCGTAAGGTAGCACGTTCAAAAAATTCATCTTCAAGTGGGGGAATATCAGAGTAGTCAATATTATCCTCTGAGCTTGACTCTAGGGCTGCCCAATTAGTACGAGAGGTACTCTTCAAATTTTTGCTGTTCATGACGATTAGCTCTTCTTGCTGAAATTATTCGTATTACATCATTTTTACGTTCCGTCCAGATTACTACTGCTATGCCAAGACCGAGAAAACCGATTCCAAACTAGCGTTCTTCACCATAGTCAAAGCGATCATCCAGATCAATTAGCATATCATTCTCAAACATTGTGGGAACATCAGCAAAATCGATCTTATGCTTACGAATATTTTCAAGATTTTTTGTTTCATCCCACTCAAATTGCATCAGCAGTTATCCATAAACCTTGAATCATCTAAACATATCAACCTCCACCTACAATCGTGACAATTTCTAGGCGATCGCCTGCTTGCAAATTAGTCTCACTCCAAAGATGACGATGTAAAATTTCGCCATTGTACTCCACCGCCACCAGTCGAGGATTTAAACCTAAGCTGACTAATAAATCAGGCATATTTAAGTTAGCAGGACAGGTTTGCTCTTGCCCATTCAGTTGCAAGTTGATGGTTGATGTAGACATTATTGACAGTTCAAATTAAGTTGAAAATTAAAATTGAATTTAAGGTAAATACTTTAACTCTTCCAAGACCTCTAGGGTAGCACTGCGGACAGTTTCAGCCTGTTCTCGACCTAAAAGAATTTGGCAATACTGGGCGATCGCCTGTTCTTGAGGTAGGGGTAAATGCCCTTGACGCAGAGCTTGAGCTAGTTGTTTGACCGCAATTAATCTTTCTAATTCATCATCGGAAGTTAGTTGAGCTGTTAAATAGTTAATATTTTGTTGTGAGTGTTGCTGCCATTGATTAATAGTTTTGAAAAATAGAAGAACTAAACCACCCAAGATCGCCACAGATTGGGTAATTGCCATACCTGCCAACCAATGGTTATCTACACTGCTCCAAACCATTAAGCCCACATAGCTCAAGATGATAGAAGTACTGCCAGCGATCGCTGCGAAGATGATGGAACGGTTAGAGCTATTTAAAAACTTTTGTAGCCTTGCCAAGATCAAATTCCAGTCCCAATCCTGAGCAAGATAAACCAAGATTAAAGTTGTAGCCCCAATCAAGGTCGCCAGCACTAATTGCCAATTCCAAAATGCTAATACAAATAACCCGATCGCTAATATGAGCCAATTGGGAAGTTGCTGTTGTTTTTGCTTAAATACCCGTCTCATGGTTTTTTAGTCGGCAATTGTGATTCACACTAATCTTTGCAATATTTACTTAGCATATACTACAAAATCTAGTTCCTAGTCAGCATTTTTGATAATTTTTTGATACGAGTAAAAACTTTTAGATAAAGCGATCAGCAATAATATTAGGTATCTCCTAAAACCATATTTTGCGTATTTTCAAGTTCAGAACAACCAAGTTTATTACCGTAAATAACTATGCCTTCCAACTCCTCAGAACAACCTAATCCCAAAATAAAGGCTAATTCAGAAATTGAGGATATTAGTTTTGATGATATTGCGGAACTGCCCGATGAGGATTATGACTTAGAAGATGACGAAAACCCCGCGCCTAAGCCCAAAAAAGCTGAACCCGCCCCACAGAAGAAATCTACTAAACCCCAAGATCGCCCCTTAGGTGAGTTTCGTAATAGTTTCTTGGGATATATGGACTTGTATAGCGATCGCCAGACCATTAAAACTTATCTGAATACCCATCAAGGTTGGTTTCGCCGTTGTGCCAGTCCCATGAAAGTCGATCCCTTGGGCAATAATGGCTATGCCCTGACTATTGGTAAAGTTGGTGCCTTAGGGTTTTTCCTAGAGCCTAAAATTGGCTTGCACCTATTACCTGAAGAGGAAGAAAAATATAAAATTGAGACAATTCCTATTCCTAACTATCCCGCCCAAGGCTATGAGGTGGATTTTCGAGCGGTCCTAGAACTGCTACCCAAGGGCGATAATCCCAATCTAAATTTACCTCCAAAAGCCAGAGATTTAACCAGTGTGGAATGGCAACTGGAGTTAACTGTAACTTTACATTTTCCAGATTTTATTAAAATTATGCCTAAGCCTTTAATTGAAAGAACTGGCGATGCCATCCTTGGGCAACTGGTTAGACAAATTTCTCGCAAGCTTACGGCTAATGTCCAAGCGGATTTTCATAGAAGTATTGGTTTAAACCTGCCCTAAGAACTTAAGCGCAAACCATGATTTATGCGATCTCCATCTTAGCTAGTCCTATTCCCAAAACTCAGCCTATAGGTTTAACAGGAAAATTAATCGAATATATCCAAGTCGGGCAATTAGTAATGGCAGTGATCAAAGATGTCGATATGGAACTCTTAAAATCCAGTGGTGAGGAAATTCTGATTCAAGCTGTCCTTGATCATGATCGCCTGATTTATGAGCTTTTTAGGGAACAGACCCTTTTACCCCTACGCTTTGGTACGGTTTTTAAGTCTCAAGCAGGTTTAGAAGCATATTTACAATCTGAACAAGAGCAACTATTAAGCAAACTACAAAAACTAAAGGGATACGCTGAATATCTTTTGACCATGACTGCCATAGTTAGGGAATCTCAAACTCCAAAATCTCAACTAGAATCAACTCAAAACCTTAAAGGTAAAGATTATCTTTTAGCTAAACGCACTAAATTTTTTGCTGAGCAAACAAAGCGATCGCAACAACAACAGGAATGTGAAGCTTTAATTTCGATATTACCAGTCCAACATCAAGTGACTACCCCGCAGTCAGGGGAATTTTTAAGAGTATATTTTCTGGCAAATTCTCTGCAAATTACGGAACTACAAATCTTAATTTCAAAATGGCAGTTACAGCATTCCCATTGGCAGTTAGAGTTAAGTAAGCCATTACCGCCCTATCACTTTTGTGATTAATTTATTTTTTAACTAGATTTTTTAACTAGGAACTTGTGACTGAAAATCTGCCGATCAAGCCCAATAAATCTGGTCTAGCTCCCCTAGTCATGACAGTTGTGGAACTCCTACGTCAGCTTATGGAGGCTCAAGTAATTCGGCGCATGGACTCAGGAGAACTGACAGAAACAGAAATCGAGCGAGCCGCCAACAGTTTGCAGGCACTAGAACAACAGATTTTAACCCTGTGTGAAGTTTTGGAAATCAATCCTGAAGACTTAAATTTAGATTTAGGTGAAGCTGGGAAACTCCTACCCGCTAAGGGTGCTTACTACCCCGATCAACCCAGTAGCGATGCCTCAATTTTAGAGTTACTCGATCGCCTTATTAATACTGGCATAGTCATCCAAGGTGAAGTGAATTTGGGTTTGGCACAACTGGATTTAATTAAACTTAAGCTGAATCTAGTCCTAACTTCGGGAGTTAATTAAATTTACTTAGCTATACATTTATGAATTTTCTGGTGCAAATTTTCGGATCAATTTTTTGAAATCACTGGTAAGAAATAAGGTTACTAAAAAAATAGCCAGATTAAACAAGACGATCGCTGCTCCCGATGGCACATTTAAGTAGTAGCTAACATACATTCCCCCCACTGCTGCTGCCACCCCAAATACTGCCCCTAACCGCATCATGCCGTACAACTCTTTGACCACTAAGTAAGCCGATATCCCTGGACCAATCAGCATTGATACCACTAAAACGACACCAACAGTCTGCATACTGGCAATAATTGTCATTGTTACTGCTGCCATCAGCCCTAAATAAATTAAATCCACGGGCAGCCCTACGGCTTTAGCTCCAATTGGATCAAAGGTATAAAACAACATTTCCTTGTAGGTTAGCTTAACCAAAATCAAGACAATTACAGTAATAATTCCTGTACGCCATACATCCTCACGGGTCACACTTAAAATATCACCAAATAAAAAACTATCTAAATCTAAGCGATTACGGAGAAGGGTAATTAATAGAATGCCCAGAGCAAAAAAACTACTAAACATTAATGCCATAATTGCATCGACTTTGACTCTAGTTTGCGATCGCAGCCAAGCAATCAACACCGCACTAATCATGCCCGACACAAATGCACCGACCAGAATATTAATCTTCCAATAAAAAGCCACTGCCAACCCCGGCAACACAGAATGAGCCATGACATCACCTAACAATGACATTCTCTGCACAATCAGGTAAGTTCCGACCACAGGGCATAAAATCCCAATTAAAACCCCAATCGTTAAAGCATTTTGCATGAACTGATAACTAATTGGTTCTAGTATCCAACTCAACACCTAAAAGCTCCTAGGGAAATAATTAATTGACTTCGATAGTTAAGTTTATCTGGTTTGATATGGTCAAATTTATTTTGATGCACTCTTAAAAATTTCATCTTGAACAAAAGTTTGCCAGAAATATAAATTCAGATCAACCTTAAGGATTAGGAGTAATTCTGCTCACTCTAGCTCTATACAATAGCCGATCGCCCCACCTATAACCTGTATAACGCACCAAAACCCGATCGCCCGCTTGCACTGATTCCGAGCCATCCATAGGTTGATGGAGCTGAGGATTATATTCTATCTCTATGCCCACGGCCGCGATCGCCTCGATGCCCCAATCCCGTAATAAATTTTCCAAGGGACGAAATAACGCTAACAGGTTCCGAGCAGGAAGATCGGGATTTTTGGTAATGGCATAGGCAGCTGTGGGTAATTGCAACAGCATGGATTCTAATTTGGCTACTACCTCTTGCTGAACCTCTAATTTATCTGATTTGGTTAATTCAGTTACTTGATTGGGAGATATAGGCTGAATTTGACTGAATTTACTCACTAAATCCTCCAAGGAAATTTTTAAACTCTTACTTAAACTGGCTAAGTCTTTATAACTAATTAAATCTGCTTGCCCTTTACGCAATTTAGCGATCGCATTTAAGCTGACTTGCGAATGACTACCTAGACTCCTAAAACTTGAGATGCCCACTACTTGCATTAACCGTCGTAATTCTTGGGTATGATCTGCCATATTTCCTGCACTAGAGTATTATGTATCGTATCTAAAAAGCTTAAGATTCCCATGCCTCCTAAATCAAAATCCGCTAGCCAGCCAGCCCCTAAAGCTCCCGTTGATAACGCTGAAAAACAAAAAGCCTTAGATTTAGTCCTAGGACAAATTGAAAAAAGTCATGGCAAAGGCGCAATTATGAAGCTAGGCGCAGCCACGGGCATGAAGGTTGAAACTATCTCCACAGGGGCGTTAACCCTAGACTTAGCATTAGGTGGCGGCTTACCCAAGGGTCGAGTCATTGAAATTTATGGACCTGAAAGTTCGGGTAAAACTACCCTAGCACTCCATGCGATCGCCGAAATTCAAAAACAAGGAGGAACGGCTGCCTTTGTGGATGCTGAACATGCTCTCGATCCCCACTATTCGGCAAAATTAGGCGTAGATATTGATAATTTACTCATATCCCAACCAGATACGGGCGAAATGGCACTGGAAATTGTCGATCAATTAGTGCGATCAATGGCAGTGGATATTGTGGTGATCGATTCTGTGGCGGCACTTGTTCCCCGCGCGGAAATCGAAGGAGAAATGGGTGACTCGCACATGGGACTACAGGCAAGATTAATGAGCCAAGCACTGCGTAAAATCACGGGTAATATTGGACGCTCCAACTGTACGGTGATCTTTTTAAATCAACTACGGCAAAAAATCGGTGTGGTCTATGGCTCACCCGAAGTAACTACTGGTGGTACTGCTCTGAAGTTTTATGCGTCTGTGCGTCTGGATATTCGCAAGCAGGAAACCCTGAAAAAAGGAACCGAGGACTATGGTAATCGGGTCAAAGTCAAAGTTGTAAAAAACAAGGTTGCCCCCCCGTTTCGCATTGCTGAGTTTGATATTATTTTCGGTAAAGGGATTTCTGTGGCGGGATGCTTACTGGATGTTGCCGAAGAAATTGAAATTCTGACTCGCAAAGGGGCATGGTATAGCTATGCAGGAGAAAATGTCGCCCAAGGTCGAGAAAAAGTGCTAAAGCACCTAGAGGACAATCCTGAATTGTTTAAGGAAATTGAAACCCTAGTCAAAGAAAAATTGGCAATGGGTGCTGTGGTTTCCGCAACTAAGGCAGTACCAGATATTGTTGAAGACGAAGAATTTGATGCAGACGAAATTTAAAAAAGTAATTATCAAAAAGCTCCCACCCTCTATGAACAGCAAGGTAATCAATCGGGTTATGACCAGAGTTTAGAGGCGATCGCTGAACTTGACCTGAAATAAAAGCCATAGAGTTTTTGGATGCCAACACTGATTATTTCTAAAATGAAACTGGTAAACGTACAGTCCTTATCGCTAAACTCAACTTCAAAAGCCTTACCATTTCCTACGGCTTCAGCCACAGTTCCCACTTGTCCACGAGCTAGATTATATTCTGGTAAAGCGATCGCTAAAATCACCACATCAAGTAGTTTTATGGGGAGTACTTTAGCCAAAGAAGTTCTCATAATTATCATGGCTACCAATCCAAAACCATGTCACAGTATCACCTTCTAATTTTGATACTCTGCCCAAAAAGATGGAAGTACATTTGACTCGTAGTTCATTGTGGTAGCCTTACCTGCTGCTATTTCTTGTTTAGCCTTTTTTGCCGCAGCGATCAAACCTGATTGAGTTCGTTGAAAGGATTTATTCCATTTGGTTTCATCTTGAAGCTCGTCAATATATGTTTTTAGATGCTCGGCAACACTATCTTGCACCTCAATTGGTCAAGATTCCATGATTTTAACTACAGTCGTAATTGCTGGTGATGACATAAGCTTCCCCCTAATACCCTCAGATAAAAATACCTACAACATAACTAAACCATTACTGGACTTATTTCACTAATTATCGGTTCAAAATGCAAGACCATGATCTGATTTGGGGTTAATCCAACTGATTCGTAGGTTCGACCAGAGCGATCGCTAAACTCAACTTCAAAAGCCTTACCATTTCCTAAGACTTCAACCACAGTTCCCACTTGTCCACGGGATAGATTATATTCAGGTAAATCAGTCGTTAGGGTTACTACATCAAGTAATTTAATTGTGTTTGTAGTCATTTTATTTTTATCTCTATTTTCTATAAGGGATAACAAGTTGTTAATCTTGGTATATTAGAACCTTCCTCGATAATCCAACCGCTTCGGATATTTGCCCTTCTATTTTTCCATTCAAGTATGAAGTCTAGAGTATAACGCTGTCCAAATTGATCACGTCTTCCTAGTTTTGCTTCGTTAGTCTTAACAACCTCAAGAAGTCTTAATTGTAGGTATTCTGCTTCCCTAGCAGTCATTCCCAGTATAGTTAAAAATAGGCGAGATTTGTGTTTGCCTTCATCGTGATTTTGATTTAAGCAGTAATCACGCAATTTACGAATATCAACAGTTGCATTTTCTGCATTTGGAATAAATAATTCTATTAGTGTCTGAGTTTCTCTTTCAAGAAGACAAATCTCTCGCTGCTTTACTACTTGACTGGGATCAAAAGAAACAGTAAACAACAGATGAGCATAACTTATCTCTTGATCATCAGCTTTAAATGGAACAGCATGACAAATTACTGGAAATCGATCATCTGAATAGTTTATTAATGGTTTTGATAACTCAGAAATGATTCTACTCCCACCAAAGATATAGCTCCTCGGTTGCGATTTTTTTAACTCAGGTAAAGTCCACCAGTTGAAAATAATTTCGCCATCAGACTCATCAGCAAGTCCACAGGCTTGGCGATAGCTTTTTGGGGTAAGAGTTAGTAAGCCTTTGCCATGCTCAAGTTGTCTGCGTCTTGCCAAGTAAATCTGAGAAGGATGGAATACAATGTCAGTAACTGCTTTGAGGTATTCAAACTTGCTAATAAGTTCATCATAAGTTAGACATATAGAGAAATCAGCAATGGCTACGCCATCCTGTCCTATTACGCACGCTACCAGAATAGAACTACCCTTAGCTAATTCCTCAAAATCAAATGATTTATCAAGATTAGGTGGAATCAGTACTTTTCCAAAACCTTTTCCAGCCTTACGTTTTTCTTTTCCCATCTTTTGATATTCAGAAATTGAGACCAACAAGCATTATTAAATCTTATCCCCTCAATTTTTGTGACCATACCCTTGTGGGTAAACCCCAAACATAGATAAATCCTTCGGCAGCTTTGTGATCAAATTGATCGGATTCAGTATAGGTAGCTAATTCTTCATCATAGAGAGAATTTTCTGACTTACGACCAACAATGATGGCACTACCCTTATGGAATTTAACTCTAATTGTTCCAGAAACTTGGGTTTGGCTATCTTTAATAAAGGCATCAAGGGCAGACTTGAGCGGACTATACCACAAACCGTTATAGATCATTTTGGCGTAGGTATCTTCAATCCCCCGTTTGTATTGAGCTAGGTCTGAGGTGAGGGTCAAGCTTTCTAGATCACGGTGTGCCTGAATTAGAACCACCATTGCTGGAGATTCATAAATTTCACGGGATTTAATCCCCACAAGGCGATTTTCCACCATGTCAATGCGTCCAACTCCATTACCGCCAGCGATCGCATTTAAGGTTTTAATTAAGTCCACAGGTGATAGGGCATTGCCATCGACAGCAACGGGAATACCCTGTTCAAAGGTAATTTCCGTATAGGTAGGTTGATCGGGAGTATCAGCGATCGCTTTAGTAAAGTCATAAATTTCTTCGGGAGGTTCATTCCAAGCATCTTCTAAAATCCCTGCTTCGATACTACGTCCCAATAAATTACGGTCAATACTATAGGGTGAGGATTTTTTGACGGGGGAAGGGATGCCAAATTTTTCACCGTAGGCAATGGTTTGTTCTCGGCTCATGCCCCATTCTCTGGCGGGTGCTAATACTTTCAATGAGGGATTGAGGGAAGCGATCGCCACATCAAATCTAACTTGATCATTGCCCTTGCCCGTACAACCATGTGCCACTGCATCTGCGCCATATTCTGCTGCTGCATCCACCAAGATTTTAGCGATTAAGGGTCTTGCCAAGGCTGTAGCTAAGGGATAGCGATTTTCGTAGAGGGCATTGGCTTGAATGGCAGGAAAAGCGTAGTCCTTAACAAATTCGGCAGTAACATCTTGCACCAAAGATACGGTTGCTCCAGAGGCTAAGGCTTTAAGGCGAATCGGTTCTAGTTCATCGCCCTGACCTAAATCTGCCGCTAAAGTTATGACCTCTTTTACGCCCCATTCTTGCATGAGGTAGGGAATACAAACAGATGTATCAACACCACCAGAATAAGCAAGTACAACTTTATTGGCGCGACCCATATCTACAAATCTCCAAATTTACTAATTACACAACCATAGCTCAACTGCACTGATGCTTTAGTATTAATGTTTACTATCCATTAGTGCTAAATATTTCAGACGCTGTATATTCATATTATTTAACCACAGGGTCAGCGATCGCCTTACTCTTATTTGTATTTGTCCATTGGGATTTACGCATCAGGTATTTATAACTAAATGTTAAAATAAATGTCCGATCCCTGAGTCTCAACTATTGTCGCTGTTAGTATGGCATAAAGTTAAAAAGCAGATAACATGACATTACGAGTTGCGGTTATAGGCGGCGGACCTGCTGGTTCCTGTGCGGCTGAGACATTAGTAAAAGCTGGGATTGAAACCTACTTATTTGAACGTAAATTAGATAACGCTAAGCCATGCGGTGGGGCGATCCCATTGTGTATGGTTTCCGAATTTGATATTCCTGATCGCATTATTGACCGTAAAGTTCGCAAGATGAAGATGATTTCCCCTAGCAATGTGGAAGTTGACATTCAAATTGAGAATGAAGGTGAGTATATTGGTATGTGTCGCCGAGAGTTATTAGATGCTTTTCTCCGCGATCGCGCCAAGGATTTAGGGGCAAAACTAATTAATGGTCGAGTTTTAGATATAAAAATTGTCGAAAAAGGCAATAAGCCCTACACCATTAGCTATTCCGATATGTCCGATGGTGGAATCGAAGGTACCTTAAAATCCTTGGAAGTAGATTTAATTGTCGGTGCAGATGGCTTTAACTCAGTTGTGGCAAAGGCAATTGATGCGGGTGATTATAACTATGCGATCGCCTTCCAAGAACGGATTAAAATTTCCGATGATAAAATGAAATATTACGAAGACCTAGCGGAAATGTATGTGGGCAATGATGTCTCCACGGATTTCTATGCTTGGGTTTTCCCGAAATACGATCACGTTGCCGTTGGGACTGGAACCATGAAGCCCCATCAACGGGATATTAAAAAGTTGCAAGCAGGGATTCGTACCCGCGCCCATAATCGCATTGAAGGTGGTGAAATTATTAAAGTAGAAGCTCATCCCATTCCTGAACATCCAAGACCTCGGCGGGTTGTGGGTAGAGTGGCTTTAGTTGGTGATGCGGCGGGCTATGTGACTAAATCTAGCGGTGAAGGGATTTACTTTGCAGCTAAGTCTGGACGGATGTGTGCGGAAGCGATCGTGGAATTTTCCCAGAATAATACCCGCATTCCTACCGAAGCTGACCTTAAGGTTTATCTAAAACGTTGGGACAAAAAGTACGGTGCTACCTATAAGGTTTTAGATATTCTGCAACGGGTATTTTATAACTCTGATGCCAGCCGTGAAGCATTTGTGGAAATGTGTGCGGATAAAGATGTGCAGAAAATGACCTTTGATAGCTATCTTTACAAAACCGTAGTTCCCGCCAACCCCTTTGTCCAGTTAAAAATCACAGCTAAAACCATTGGCAGCTTATTAAGAGGAAATGCTCTAGCTCCTTAAGTTTTAGTTTTAAGTTTGCCTAATTAGTGGGGGGTGAGTTATTAACTTGCGCCCTAATTTTTTGGATTTTCCTAAAAGCCACTCAAACTTATTCGAGTAACCAAGAAAATAAATCGTTATTGCTTAGTTTCAGTTCATCGGCGAAGGATGGTACAGGGAGATAGTTATTTGGCTGATCGAAAATTTCTATTTCCTGTTTGGGTCTAAAGATAAATACCGCTTGCTCATTGGGATCAATTAACCAACCCATCTGGGTTCCGTATTTTAGACAATGCAGAATATTTTTTGTAACCTTTGTTTGGCTTTGATCTGGGGATAAAATTTCGATCGCCCAATCTGGATAAAGAGTAAATGAATTAGCAACCTCACCATTTTGATCACGGGGAATACGATTTATAGTAAATACCGCAATATCTGGGACTAGAGAGCAATCTCCAAAGGTACAACGTAACTCAGGGAAAGCACGGGCGACGAGCTTGGGTTTAACTACATGATTAATAGCAGATATAAGTTCTCCTTGAATCACACTGTGCTTTCCTTGTGGCATTGGTTTGGGGATGATTTGACCATCAATATATTCACTAGCGGGCTTTGTTTCCGATAATTTAAGAAAGTCCGCCAATGTCAATGTTTTAGATGGCAAATGTAGCATTCAAGCTTACCTTGATTATTTTTTGGCAGCTTCTTCGTCACGGCTAGCAGTTTGAATATAAAGAATTAACAAAAATGCAGTGGGTACAAAAACTGCCATTGCTGTTGCTACTAATCCTAAGAAGTTAACTTCCATGATTTTAATATCCCCTAATTTTTAAAATTTGTGTGGTTAAATTTATGTCAATAGTATAAGTTTAGCTGATTCTCGTAATTTAGAATTAATGAGATTTAAACTATGTCCAGAACTTTATATTATGCCCAGCGATCGCCCTACGCCCGCAAGGTCAGAATTGTTTTAGCCGAGAAAAATTTAAGTTATACTGCCCAAGAAGTAGATTTGGCAAATAGATCAGCCGAGTTTTATCAACTTTCTCCCATCGGTAAAATTCCTGTATTTGTGGATGAAAATGGTACTACTCTGTGGGATTCGACCCTGATTGTAGAATACTTAGACGAGGTATATCCTGAACCTAGTTTTTATCCCGCCTCGATTAAGCTTCAGTGTCGGCAATGGGAAGAATTAGGTGATGCGATCGCTGACAATAGTATAGCTTTATGGATGGAGAAACGTAAGGGTGAGCAAGCAAGTGTTGGCAATACCCTGCGACTACAGAAAATTATTGATCGGCTGTTAGGTGTGTGCGAACAAAAACTCGTAAATTATACCTACTTGATGGGGGATGACTGGACAATTGTAGATATTAGTGTTTTATCGGCTTTGGGCTATTTAAGCCTACGAATTAGTGATGATTGGAAAAATCAGTATCCTTTTCTAGCGCAGTGGTTTGCTAATTTAGAGCTAAGACCATCTATACAACTTACAGTTCCTATTGCCTAATTCTGTATTTTTTAGGCAAGGAGTTACCGCTTTCAATAACTTTAAAATATTTTAAATTAGGACTCACGCACTAAAATTTATAAAGTGCTGGCTAAAGGAAGTTTGAGGGCTGCGCCCTCAGTTGGGTCTTTGCCCCAAACCCCCTTTTAAATCTAGGTTTTTCTTCGATACTGCGTAAGTCCTGTAAATAAAAAGTTAGGTTATGGGTGAAATAGATAAACCGATCGCAAATACTAGTTCTAATCCTGATGCTAATAAGGTTAGTAAATTTGGCACAGCAATTACCCTGATTTTAGTCATTACCATTTCTGCTATATCTGGAGTAGTGGTAATTTTACTGGCGATCGCCTTTGCCTTTAGTATAGTTAGTTTTACTGAGGCAAAGGATATTTTTAGCTTGATTCTAGTGACATTAGGTTCTTTAACTGGGTCAGCTTTGGGCTTTTATTTTGGTACTCTTGCAGCAAAGGAACCTAAAAATTAGCAATGTATCGCAGACTACTATGGTTTTACGATTAAGCTTCTCCGAATCATAGGTGTTATTTAGTCAGTATTGATTAATAATGAAATATTCCCAATCTATAAATCTTTCCCATAAGTAAAAATTGAGTAAAGAGTATGGTATCCCAAAACATATTCCACCTATTGCCCATTTCCTTTGATGGATTCTAAATTCTTTCACACTAGTTAAATTTGTTTTTCCCCAAAAACGAACGTTCCCGTATACACCAAAATATAATGCTACGCAAATATAAACTATAAAAAGAATGGGTCTAACTACTATTGTGAAAATAATTAAGTTGGCTCCTAATAGTTTGTTGTGGCTTGACATCAATAACGCTAAGTTTATGTTGAATATTAAATGAGGTAGCCAACAAATCAACCCAACCCATTCCTGATGGGAAAGCAACCAGAATGGAGTGAGTAAAAATGCTCCCCAATTCCATTTATTGATACCCTCAGGAACTTTGCTGTTATTCATAGTTCATATTCTTTCATTATTTGCAAATTTTACTTAATGATGAACAAAAAGAACTCCATATCGAAGAACTGGAATATTACTAGTTTTTTCCAATAGATCGCCTTATCTTATTTACTATTCCACTTCCATCTTCAACTCTGTGCTGCCATATCTAGGGTAGTTGTAATTTTACTGGCGATCGCCTTTGCCTTTAATACAGTTAGTTTTACCGAGGTAAAGGATATTTTTAGCTTAATTCTAGTAGCTTTAGGTTCTCTAACTGGATCAGCTTTAGGGTTTTATTTTGCTAGCGTTGCAGCTAAGGAAGTTAAAAATTAGCGAAGTATCTCATTTAGCTAAGTATTAAGTTTCTGGCTGAGTAATTGATTAGTAGCTTGAGGTGCAGCCTGCCCGTTGGTGGCTTTCATTACTTGTCCCACAAAGAAGCCCAATAGTTTAGTTTTACCTGCCCGATATTGTTCTAGCTCCTTGGGATTTGCAGCAATTACTTGATCAATAATTTTTTCTAAGGCATCCCCAGATAGCACTGTGAGATTTTTGGCTTTGACCAATGCTTTAACCGATCCGCCATTTACCAAAAGTTCAGGCAGAATATCCTTGGCAATTTTGCTACTAATAGTTCCATCGGTAATTAAAGATACTAACTCTGCTAAAACTGTTGGGTTTAGGGGAATATCAGCAATTTTGAGCTTTTGTTCTTTTAGATAAGAAGTAATATCCCCCATAATCCAATTAAATGCTTGTTTAGGATCGGCACCGAGGGCGATCGCAGCTTCAAAATACTCTGCTACAGAGCGATCGTCAGCAATCAGTTGAGCATCGTAGGCGGTTAAACCCAAATTTCGATATTTTTGCCGTTTGGCGGCGGGTAATTCGGGTAATTCAGATTGATATTTAACTAAGGTTTGCTCTGGAACAGCGATCGCTACTAAATCTGGCTCAGGGAAATAGCGATAATCACTGGCACCTTCCTTTGTGCGCATACTGATGGTGCGTTGGGAATTCTCTTCCCAGAGGCGAGTTTCTTGAATCACTGGTTCGCCTGATTCGTAAGCTTCCACTTGACGCTCAATTTCAAAGTCGATCGCCCGTTGAATGGCATTAAAGGAGTTCATATTTTTGATCTCAACCTTAGTCCCAAACTTTTCTGTACCCACAGGACGCACGGATATATTGACATCACAACGCAGAGAACCTTCTTGCATATTGCCGTCACATACACCCAAATATCTTAAAATACGACGTAATTCTTGAGCGTATGCCGCAGCTTCAGCCCCAGAGCGAATATCAGGTTCCGAAACGATTTCACACAATGGGACACCCGCTCGATTGTAATCCACCAAAGAATGACTAGAACCCGAAAGGCGATCGCTGCCCCCGTGGACTAATTTACCCGCATCTTCTTCCATGTGCAGACGAGTAATGCCAATTTTTTTACTTTTGGCTTCTTTAGTGATGGCATCTTCAAGCTCAATTTGCAACCAGCCATGTTCGGCAATGGGGAGATCGTATTGGGAGATTTGGTAATTCTTGGGCAGATCGGGATAAAAATATTGCTTACGATCAAATTTACTGAGGGGAGCGATCGCACAATTCAAGGCAAGTCCTGCTTTAACTGCATATTCCAACACTTTTTCGTTCAAAACAGGGAGCATTCCTGGCATTCCCAAACACACAGGACAGACATTACCATTGGGAGACACCCCAAATCGAGTGGAGCAACCACAGAAAATTTTAGTCTCGGTTGTCAGTTGGCAATGGGTTTCGAGTCCAATAATGGTTTCGTATTGGGTTTTAGCCATATAGGGATGTTAATGACGCTGTTAAGTTATTTCTAGTTTATGTCTAGTATTACTGAAGTGATCCTAGTTGTTTGATGATAGCAGAAGGCGGATTTCCTTCTTGATTATAGTATTCCCTAAGCGACAGCCTCTCACTAGGTATCTAAGTAAAGTATCCAAGTAAATAGTAGTAAATGGTACTTTCCGCTACTGTTTCAATTTACGGGTAAGATCATTTGCTGCTAAGATCGAAATGAAGAAACATTAAAAATCTACCAATCTCATGTCTTTACCTATCCGTAATGTCGCCATCATCGCCCACGTTGATCACGGCAAAACTACCCTTGTTGATGCACTTCTCCAACAATCTGGGGCATTTAGAGCTGGTGAAGCAGTTGTTGAATGTGTCATGGACTCTAACGATCTTGAGCGTGAGCGTGGAATTACAATTTTATCCAAAAATACAGCCGTTCGCTACAAAGATACTTTAATTAATATTGTTGATACGCCCGGACACGCGGATTTTGGTGGTGAAGTGGAACGAGTACTTGGTATGGTCGAAGGCTGCATTTTAATTGTGGATGCCAATGAAGGACCTATGCCCCAAACTAGATTTGTACTTAAAAAAGCACTGGAAAAAGGTTTACGCCCGATTGTCTTGGTCAATAAAATTGATCGTCCCTCCGCAGAGCCATTTAAGGCGATCGATAAAGTTATTGATCTATTTTTAGAACTAGGTGCTGATGATGATCAGTGTGATTTTCCCTACCTATTTGCCTCTGGTTTAGCAGGCTTTGCCAAGGAAAAGCTAGAGGATGAAAGCGTGGACATGAAGCCACTATTTGAGGCATTTTTGCATCACGTTGCTCCTCCCGTTGGTGATCCAGAAAAACCCCTACAACTGCAAGTGACGACCTTGGATTATTCCGAATATTTAGGTCGGATTGTCATTGGCAAAATCCACAACGGCACCATTAATGCTGGACAGCAAGCGGCTTTAATCTCTGCTGACGGCACTATTACCAAGGGTAAAATCACTAAGCTGTTAGGATTTGATGGCTTAAAACGGGTGGAATTACAAAGCTCTTCGGCGGGAAATATTGTTGCGATCGCTGGCTTTGCCACTGCCAATATTGGAGAAACCATTACCTGTCCTAACGATCCCCAAGCTCTACCCATGATTAAGGTAGATGAACCAACTTTACAGATGACCTTCTGCATTAATGACTCACCCTTTGTGGGACAAGAAGGCAAATTAGTTACCACTCGCCAAGTGCGCGATCGCCTGTTCCGTGAACTAGAAACCAACGTAGCTTTAAGGGTGGAAGAAAATCCCGAATCTCCCGATCGCTTTGCTGTAGCAGGAAGAGGTGAATTGCACCTAGGTATCTTAATTGAGACCATGCGCCGTGAAGGTTATGAGTTTCAGGTTACCCAGCCTCAGGTTATTTACCGTGAAATTAACGGACAAAAGTGCGAACCCTATGAAACTTTGGTGCTGGATGTCCCTGAAGAGGCTGTGGGTGGTTGTATCGAACGCTTAGGACAACGCCGTGCCGAAATGGTAGATATGCAGATGTCTTTGGGTGGGCGATCGCAACTGGAATTTATCGTACCTGCCCGTGGTCTAATTGGCTTCCGAGGAGACTTTATGCGTGCCACCCGTGGTGCGGGAATCATGAACCATAGCTTCCTTGATTATCGTCCTGTGGCTGGGGATATTGATACTCGGCGCAATGGGGTTTTAATCTCCTTTGAAGAAGGCGTAGCCACAGAATTTTCTCTGAAGAATGCCGAAGATCGTGGTGTGTTCTTTATTAAGCCCGGTACCAAAGTTTATAAAGGCATGATTATTGGCGAAAATAACCGCCCCCAAGATTTGGAGTTGAATATTTGTAAAAGTAAACAGCTAACTAATATGCGGGCTGCCAGTGCTGATGACATCGTCCAACTACAGGCACCGATTGAAATGAACTTGGAACGGGCTTTGGAATATATTGGACCCGATGAAATTCTGGAAGTTACACCTGAATCGATTCGCTTGCGTAAAATTTCCAAAAAATACGCTACCCGCTAGTTCTAATTTTTAGCTCTAATTTCTGCTAATTTTTAATTCCAGTAGCTGCCACCCCTCGAATAAATTGTCTTTGAGCGATCGCAAATAAAACCATCACAGGAATTGTAGCGATCGCTACTGCCGCCATTAATAGCGACCAATCCGCCGTAAATAGTTCTTGAAATCCTGATAAAACCAACTGAACCGTTTTTAATTCGGGTCTAGTTGTAAAAATCAAAGCCTTAAATAAATCGTTCCATTCGCCAATAAAGGTAAAAATAAATAGGGTTACCAAGGCAGGACGAGTCAAGGGCAAAATTACATTCCACAATACCTGTAGGCGATTTGCCCCATCTAAAGTAGCAGCTTCTTCTAATTCAATAGGAATAGTTTGAATATACTGACGGATTAAGAAAATGCCAAAACCATTGGCAGCCGTAGGTAAAATTAAGGCACCATAGGTATTAACCAAGTGTCCCCATTTCAATACTAAAAATATGGGAATTACTAATAGCTGAAACGGAATAATTAAAGTTGCTAAGACAATTAATAAAACCCCGTTACGTCCCTTAAAATTCAAACGAGCTAGGGAGTATCCAGCTAAAGCCGAGGTAAAGATTTGACAGCCTGTAACGGCGATCGCTACAAAAGTTGAATTAAAAAAAGCTAATAAAAATTCTCCCTGTTGCCATGCCCTTTGATAATTAGCAACCGTCCAAGTTTTAGGAAATAAACCTTCAGTGGGCTTAAATGTAGCTGGAGCAAAGGAAGTAATTATAACAAAAATTAAGGGAAATAATAGGGCGATCGCAATTAGACCCAAGCCTATATTCAAAATTAGTGACCCAAAACGATTGCCATTAACCATAATAATTAAGTTTTTGATTTGAATGTCAGGCAGATTTAGTTAAATTCACAGGACTAGGCTTTTTAGAAGGCAGTTGATTTAATAATTTAGATAATTCGCTTGCTTCTTCAGGCATGAGTAACTCATTCAGGTTAACTGCACCAGTTCTACCTTGCTGTATGTGACGGCGATCGCCTATGGCAAAAAGCTCTTTAATTCTGGCTTTAACATCTTGGCTCATTCTTCAACCTTTGCTAATTCAATAGAACTATTAGGCATAATTTTAGCAATATTAGTTATAGGACTTAAACCCTCTATAAACCAAATTCCTGTATCTGGATTGAAAAAGTATCATTTAATCACCTTCAAGGTATCAAGTGCCTCAAATACTAAATATTGGGTTCCTGTTGGTTTCATTAGTTGATTTTAGGCGATCGCTATGAGACAAGAATTAACTCCTAAGCCCGTTGAACTCGATGAAGAGGTTGTTATGGAAAAACTAACAAACTGCGGAGGCTATGGTCAATGTGGTACCTGTGTGGTGGAAATTACGAAAGGTATAGAAAATTTATCACCCCGTACTGATTTTGAAACTTTTAAGTTCAAACGCAAACCAGATAATTACCGTTTAGCTTGTCAGGTTGTTGTCAACGGAGATATTTCAGTTAAAACTAAACCAAATGAGCCTAGTTCCTATATGACGGACTTTTATTAGGAATTCGCAAAATAATCTAACTCAACCAGTTTAAGGTGATGATAAAGTAAAAAAGTCTCAGAGTCGCAAATACCTACAATTAATTATGCCTATTTTACGAGCAGATGGCATTACTGAATCTGAACGTTACTTAAAACTTCTTTGTGATCGTACATTTTTGTCACTTTGGAGCTATTCAGGAGTATTCAGAGATCAAGGCTTAGGTAAAGGAAGGGAAGGGAAAGAACTCTGTGATTTGTTAGTAGTTTTCGAGAATCACATTATTATTTTTTCAGACAAAGATTGCCAGTTTCCAAATAGCGATCAACTTGGGCTTGATTGGAACAGATGGTTTAAAAAAGCAGTAAAGAAATCAGCAGATCAACTATGGGGTGCTGAAAGGTTAATTAAGCGAAACCAAAATCACCTTTTTTTAGATCATCTATGTACCATACCTTTACCCCTTGATTTGCCTGATTTGTCAACAGCAATATTTCACCTAATTGTTGTAGCACATGGAGATTCTAAGCGCTGTCAACAAGAACTTGGAGGTAGTGGTAGTCTCGTAATTAATACTTCCATTAAAGGTGATGAACATTATATAAATGACAATGATGGTATCCCATTTATTATTGGAGATATTGATCCAAGTCATACTTTTGTTCATATTCTAGGTGACACATCTTTAGATATTGTTTTAGGTACATTGGATACTATTTCAGATTTTGTTTCTTACTTAACCAAAAAAGAGCAACTTCTTAGATCCGATACGGTTGTTATTGCCGCAAGTGAAGAAGATCTATTGGCATATTACCTAAAGAATATAAATGAAAAGGATGAACACGATTTTGTTATATCGACTGCTGCTACTGAGCGAGTTACTCACCTTTGCTTCGATGAAGGTCATTGGGAGGACTTCAGTCAAAGCCCCCAGCGTCAAGCTCAGATCTCGGCTGATAGAGTCAGCTATATTTGGGATAAGTTGATTGAGTCCTTCAGTAAGCACGTGCTGGAAGATACGCAGTATTTTGCAACTCATCCTAATGTCAAAGGAACAGAACCCCTTCTACGTTTTCTGGCACGGGAATCACGCTTTCGCAGAAGAATCCTTGCAGGAGCGCTTTGGGGTCTAATCGAATCAGCACCTAGGGATAGGCGTGCAACTCGTTATGGTTGTTGTCAATCAACCCAAGAAGCCTTCTACGTTTTTCTAACACTTCCACAATTTGATTGGATGAATTACGAACAATATCGGGAATCACGCAGAAATTTATTAGAAGCTTGCTGCTCTGTTGTAAAACTTAAGTTTCCAGATGTTCATCATATTATCGGGATAGCTACTGAGCCAGGAATTAATAATGAAGGTCGATCTGAAGATGCTATTTATCTTGACGTAACAGATTGGACGGAGGCAGATACTGCTAGAGCAATAGAAGCCTCTGAAATGCTAGATATTCTGAAAAATCCAAATATGTTTACTATTCATGATCAAGAGTATCCTCTTCAAAAGCCTATAAGAAAATAAAGCTCCCAATTTCTTTACGGTAAGTTTTTATAATCTATATTTATCTTTCCTTGCTCATTTTTAAGAAGTTTGAATTTTTTATTGATCTCAAATAATTAGGTAGTGCATCAAGATGAGGTAGTATAGAGAAAAGAGATAGTAGATAAAGACATGGAATGCCTATTGTGTGGACATCATAAAGTTTATGGACATGGTACAACCAGCAAAGGCAACGTCAGGTATGAATGTCCTAAATGTAAGAAGACATTTGTGGAGACCTTGGATACGATTTACTATCATCGGCATATAGATGCAGAAAAGATTCATTTAGTCCTGCAAAGCCAAAGTGAAGGAGTAAGCTTACGAGGTATAGCAAGATTGAGTGGATTAGCATATAACACAGTGGTTAGCATAATTAGACAAGCCTCACAGAAAGCCCAAATGGTTCATAACCAAGAAGTTAAAGCAGTAGAGACAGAAGAAATCAGTAGTGATGAAATGTGGTCATTCGTAGGAAAAAACAGAAAAACTGCTTACCAACAGAACTTGAGTCAGGAGACTGTTGGATTGGGGTAAGCATAGGTAATGATAGTGGATTGATTTTAGCGGCAAGAGTAGGAAAACATACGGATGAATTAATTGAGGAGATAGTTAGGAAAGACCGATTGCCAGCATTGGAATACTGATGGGTGGGGAGGATATGAGAGAGTGTTGGCAGAATATGTAGAACACTATATCGGCAAAGATCGCACTCAAAGAATAGAGAGGACGAATGGTATTTTAAGGCAACAGACAGGTAGATTTCATCGACGACAGCATAAATTCAGCAAGTTATGGGAGTGGACTGAAATAGCAGTCAGATTATTAGTCACATTTTTTAATTGGATATGGATTCACTCTCGAAAAAAGACAACTGCTGCCCAGAGAGCTAATTTAACCAATAGAAAGTGGACTTGGGATAATATTTGCACCTACTCTACTTTACTTTGACGCACTACCAAAATATCAAAGCTAATGGATAAAATACTAAACTTAGCACAAGGCAACGTAATTGTTTCTCTAATTGCTTATACTTGCATTGGCTTTAGTTTAATTTCAGTTTTTTTGAGATTTTTACTCTGGTCTTCTTTAAGAGATTTGTATAAAAACACAAAAAGGCTTCAAAATGAATCATTAAGCGATCATCAATTCATTAAGAAGTTAGAAGGGCGTTTTAAAGAATTTGACTTAGAGAAGGTTAATGTTACGGTTATCATCGATCATGCTTACAACGAACAAAAATTATGGAATTGCAGTTATGAGTTTATTGAAAACTTCTGTAGTACTCTACCAAATCTATTAATATCCTTTGGCTTGGTTGGTACATTTCTAGGGCTAACCATTAATTTAAGCAGCCTTATTCCCTCATTAGAAAATATTAGCGGTAATAATTTAATCGATGTGCTTAGAGAACCATTACAGGGTATGGCGATCGCTTTTGTTAGTAGCTTATTTGCTCTATCTTGTGCTGTAGTTCTTAATTTTATTAATCTTTTTTTTAATACCAATAGGCTTAAATTTCAGATTTTCAACTATCTTGAAGATTATTTTGAGAACGTCTATCTAGCTAGGAATAGGACTAGATTAGATAGAAGTATTGAGAGGATGACAGACCAATTTGATCAATTCTTAATAAGATTTGGAGTTGCAGTTAGAGAAGTAGTAGAACAAGCATTTCAAAGACCTGCTCAAGAAATCTTAGATGCTAATAATCAATCAAGAGAGATGGCTCGTGATATTGGCTTGAGATTTATGGATGCGTCTGGAACCATAGCCGCAGGGGCAGAGCGTCTCAAAGAAGCAGGGGATTTGTTTAAGACGACTAACTTTCCTGAAAGGTTATATAGAGCCTGTTTCATATCTATTATGAGCAAGATGTATGATACTTAGAAAATGCTAAATCCATACTCAAGTAGCCTAACAGATAAAGAATGGGAAATTATAGAACCATTGCTCCCAAAGAAAAAGCAAACTAGACCGCCAACTTGGACAAAAAGACAAATTTTAGACGGCATACTCTACCAACTCAAAAACGGTTGTAATTGGCGAGATATGCCCCGAGACTTACCACCATTCTCTACAGTGTATCGATACTACAAGGAGTGGAAAGATACAGGTACATTTACTGCGATTATGGAAGCTTTGCATTCAACAGCCCGTGAACAGTCAAAAAAAATCAAAATGGACAACTTTAATCATCATTGACTCACAAGCAGTGAAAAATACTTGTAATGCAAGTATAGAATCCAAGGGCTTCTGCTCCTACAAAGCAACTAACGGGATCAAAAGACATTTAGCCGTTGACACTCTGGGTATTTAACAAGAGCAAATGTATCAGATGACCAAGGACTGATTGAGATGTTAACGTTTAACATTGATTACTTCAAATCGAAGCCAGATGACATTACCCTAACTACGATATTGCTGGATAGTGGTTATCATATCGAAAAATTGACGACTGATTTACAGAAGGTTTATCCTGAGATTATGACTAAGATTAGGTTTGAAATTTCTCCTAAGGTATCAAAGCAACAGAAGGCAGAAAAAGGTCTGTCTGGGTTTGTAGTTGTGCCGACAAGGTGGGTAATTGGGTTGAAAGATGCAAAATCTTAGTTAAGAACTTTGAGAGAACTCTCGTTAATGCTACAGCTAAACTCAATCTTTGCTTTATTCGTTTGATGCTAAAAAGAATTGCTACTCATGAGATATGAAACAGGCTCTATAGTGCTAGTCAGGAGTTACAAAAAGCTGAATCTAATATTGCTGCTTTAGGAGACATTATGAATGCTGTCAATAATTCATTAATACAAGCTTCTAATATTAGCGATCAAGTTCAAAATTTAATTATTTCCAATCAAAGGTTCCAACAAATTTCTGTTGATATACTTCAAGCAATTAACAGCGAACGACTTACTTTAAACACAGTTATTAGTTCTGGGGAAGAAGGACTGAATACTATTAATACAGTTATATCTCAAATTCAGGATAGGCTTAATCATATTGAAGAGACTCTCAATTTAGATGAGTTTGCGATCGCACTCAGAACAAGTAATGGTCTAATTCAAGAACTAATTAATGTAGGAAGTCAAACATCAGTACAACAAAAGGATCAATCTGAAATTTTTAATAATACAAAGTTACAGATACAGCAATTTACAACGGACTTTAAGACTCAAATACTGGAACTATTGAGAGATATTAAAACTGGGAATGATTTGACTGATAAACTTAGCACCAAAATTGATAAACATGCTGAAGAGTTAAGATATATTAATTATGGCAGCCAAGTTTCAGAATTAAATAAACTCTTAAAATCTCTTGATAATTCAATTGATAAACTAATTAATTACCTAAAAATGCATAATTCAGAGATGGATATATAAATAATTGATTATAAATCTAGTTAGTAATGAGCAAACGTAGAAGACAGCCACTTTATACAGAAGACATAAATATTTGGGCATCTTTTACAGATTTGATGTCTAATGCTTTTATGATCATGAGCCTACTTCTTCTCTTGATTTTAATCAAGCCATTATTAAATAAGTCAGGTTTAGTAAATCCAGAAATTCCTAAAGAAGCTCCGCCAATAATTATTATTCAAGACACAGGAGCCTATCAATTTACATCTGGAAGTGCAGATATTCCTCCAGCTTTATCAGATTTTATTACGCAAAATTTAGTAACTAAGATCGCCGCTAATGCTCAGGAGTATCAAATTAATACCATTGAAATTATTGGACATACTGATGGTCAAGCTAATGGCGCAACAGTAAGTAACTTAGATCAAAACCTAGAACTAGTTGCTAGCGGTCAAGTCCCATTTAATAAACTTACGGCTGGTTCTAATGCTGATTTGGGGTTGATGCGTGCCTTAGCAGTGATGAATCTATTACAGTCAATCCCTAGTTTAAAAAATTTAGAATTTCGAGCTTACTCTGCTGCTCAATTAGTCTCACCACAGGGAGGTTTGGCACCAATTAATCGCGGTTCTGATAGTTCCCGTAGAAGAATTGAGATTAGATTTACAAGGTTAGGAAAAGTTGAAAGTATCCGCTAAGTGAAAGAAAAACTAATGGCAAGAAATATGAGTTACCTACAGAGAACGCTAGTTATAATTAGTGTGCCAGTTGCACCAGCAATTAAGCTAAAAGCAAGTTGCACAAACCAAAGTATTTTGCGCTTTTTCAATACCTATTTCAAAGGGGCAAATCTCTTTTTACATTACGTAGAAGGCATCTTAATTACCAAATCACCAAATTTCCGTAAGGCTCAAAACAAATTCAGGTAAAACATCTTCCCCAGAAAGGGAACTCGGATTTTGCAAAACTTCTTTAGGCTTCCCAATCCGATAAACTTCTACTTCCCGATCTTTGCAATTAATCAGCCAGCCTAGCCTTGCGCCATTATCCTGATATTCCTGCATCTTGGCTTGCGTAACCTTCAAATTATCGCTAGGCGACATCAATTCAATAACGAAATCTGGACAAATCGGTGCAAACTTTGCTTGTTGTTCGGTCGTTAACGCTTCCCAACGCTCCTTTAAAATCCATGAGGCATCAGGTGAGCGATCGCTTCCATTCGGAAGTTTAAATCCTGTGGATGAGCCAAACGTGAAGCCTAACTTAGTTTTGCGATTCCAAATCACTAGATCGGTGGTAATGCTGGCACTACGCATTCCTGTGCAGCCGCCTTCTGGAGCCATAATTGTGATATCCCCTTGAGCATTGCGCTCGAACCTGAGATCGCTATTTTTGCGACAAAGTTGAAAGAACTGTTCGTCAGTAAGATCGATTACGGACTCTAGGCTGATCGTTAAAGCATTCATAGTTCTCAGTTAGGGCTTGAGCCTACGTTCCGATTTTATCACAAGCACTTAGTCATGGGGCTTAGGGCTAATATTAGTGGCGAACAAATAGGTCTAATAGTTATCTAATATTTGGGAATAGAACTATCAATCTCTTCACTCCAGGCAATAATTCCACCTTTGACATTAATCCCATCGATGCCAGCTTGTTTGAGAATACCCAGTGCCTTAAGCGATCGCCCGCCTAATTTACAATGTACCACTAACTTGCGATCGCCCACTAAAGACCGAACCTGCTCTACCCCATTCCCATTTTCAATATCAGGTAGTGGAATCAGAGTTGTATTCGGAATTCTGCCAATTTCCCATTCGCTGGGATTACGCACATCGATAATTACATAATCTGGATTATTAATTAGATCCTTAAGTTCAGTAACCGTAATTTCAGGGATTTGAGTTTGATCGTTTGATTCCATAGCTTTGGCTTGGGGGATACCGCAAAATTGTTGATAATCGATAAGTTGAGTAATTACGGGACGTACAGGATTAGGACGCAGTTTTAGCTCTCTAAAGCTCATTTTTAGAGCATCAAACAGTAGAAGTCTTCCACTGAGATTTGTGCCTTTACCCAAAATAATTTTGATGGTCTCCGTGGCTTGAATTACGCCAATAATACCGGGCAGAATTCCTAAAACTCCACCTTCAGCACAGGAAGGCACTAAACCAGGAGGGGGTGGTTCGGGATATAAATCACGATAGTTAGGGGCTGTAGCATTAGCATCATAAATCCAGTCGCGATCGCTATCCCGTAAGCTTTTCTTTTCTGGAGCAGATAAACTATCCCAGTTATCTGGACGCAACCACCCACCTTTATAGTTAAATACCGTTGCCTGTCCCTCAAATCTATAGATAGAACCATAGACATTGGGCTTATTTAATAATACGCAGGCATCATTAACTAAATATCTGGTAGGGAAATTATCTGTGCCATCGACCACAATGTCATAGGGAGCCATAATTTCTAGGGCATTTTCCGAGCTGATCATGGTCTCATACAGATCAACTTGGCAATGGGGATTAATTTCATAGATCCGGTTTTTAGCAGACTCAATTTTGGGCTTACCGATCCAAGAAGTGCCGTGAATAACTTGACGTTGCAGATTTGAAGCATCAACAATATCAAAATCAACAATGCCAATGCGTCCTACCCCAGCAGCAGCTAAGTACATTAATAAAGGCGCACCTAAACCACCAGTTCCAATACAAAGGACACTGGCAGCTTTTAATTTTTTTTGTCCTTCTACTCCGACTTCGGGCAGAATAAGATGGCGAGAATACCGTTCATACTCCTGTTGATTGAGTTGAATAGTCTTTAAATCTGGATCAAGCATGGTTTATTCATTAATAACCTAAGATCGCATTTTAGCCTATTGGATTTACTAATCGTGGCTCAATTTATTAAAAATCTGTTTAAAATTCTGTAAGTCCATAAATATTCATGTGCTAATTAAATGGAGGGCAACCTCTTCTTAGGGGCAAACGCCCCCAATACCTAATCTTTTAATGGGAAAGGAGTAGTTATTAAAGATGATTGTGTGGCAGCTTAAATTCACAATACTGCTTGGTAAAAAGAGTTAGGAGTTTAGCTATGTCTATGGGATATGGAGCCATTCTTATTTCCTCATACTTCATTCAAGAAATAGAAGAGACTGGGTTTGAGGCTGTTAAATTTTTTTGGGCGGATAGTATTGACTATTTCCCTGAATTAGAAACTCGTGGGGAAGATTGGATGGCAAACCTTCATCTTTTATTATCAGGAAGCGAAAATTTTGCTATGCCATCTTTTATCATTTCTCATGATATGGAGGGGAAAGAATTTTTACTAATCAATGCTTTGATGGGATGTCACAATATTGAAAACAATGAATTTCATGCTTCTTATTTGTATCCATCAGAGGTAAGAGAAGTTTCCCAAAAACTACCAGAAATATTAAAAGAGGATTTAAGTATTAGGTGGAGCTACTTGGAAGGCAAACAAACAATAGCTTGGGATTGGGATTTAGATAAAGCAAAAGAATACATTAAGGAAAAGTTAATACCATTTTATAATAAAGCCTCTGACTATGAATCTGGCATTTTAGTCATCACCGATATTCGGTCGTGTCACAAAATAGTTGAAAAGGGATAGGAGTCATCACTACGTCAAGAGCAAACACCTCCGTAAAAGCATCGATCAGTCTTTGTGTCACTGTTTCTAGGTTGATGGTAGGGATAAATTCTTGCAGTTGACAAACTTGGCGATCGCTGATGCCACAAGGCACAATTTGCCCAAATCCTGTCATATCCATATTTACATTCAGGGATAACCCATGCATAGTTACCCATTTACTAACTTTGATTCCCACTTGGGCAATTTTTTTACCATCGACCCATACACCCGTTAATCCTGTGATTCGTTCGCCATTAATGCCATAGCTACCCAAAACTCTAATAATTACTGCTTCTAACTGTCGTAGATACCAATGTAAATCCTGTTGATGGTTTTTCAGATTTAAGATTGGATAAGCCACTAACTGCCCCAGCGCATGGTAAGTTACCTCTCCTCCCCGTTCGATTTGATGCCATTCAATGTCCGATCGCTGCGGATCAAATTTAACAAACTCCCAACTGGAACCCTGCCCTAAGGTATAAACCGATGGATGCTCTAAAATTATTAAAACATCTTCGATTTGCTCCTGTTGGCGTAATTTTACCAATTGTTGCTGCCATCTCCATGCCTGCAGATAAGGAACTGGGCGATCGCATTGATAAACTAAACATCTATGCCGCATTAGGGTGTTAAAGCTAGGCTTTGATAATTACCATTGGTTTTGACTAAAATCTTTTGGGGTTCGGCACCGGGAAGTAATGCTACCCATTGATTTGGCGCACTAGGGGAAATGTCCTCAAATAATAAATCACCATTTTTACTAAAGATCATGACTATAGGATAAGAGCGATCGCCCAGATCAACTTTGTCTCGATCAATTTTTAATAATATGTCTTTACTAGTTTTAGTTTGGAGATTGACCTGTTCTAGTGACCACCGTGATAGTTTTTGGCTTAATTCCGCCTCACTAACTGATACTTTGCCGTAAGCTGACAATTGCTGATAGATAGTTCGGGAAATTTGGTCAAACACCCCTGAATTTAAATTACCTAAGGTATCGTAGGTGCCACGTGCCTCAAAAAAGATATTACCGCCCTTTACTAACCCCAAAGCATTGGTTAAACTCTGCCCTAACTCTGGCGCACCCGTTGCCAAAAGCTTAATTTGCCCATCTTCACCTACCCAAATTGACTGAGCTATTAAATCTATGGTTTCTCCCTCCCTATTGGGGACATCTACGGTGAGGATATTATTGGTTTCTAGTCCCAAAGCCTTCCAGATCATTAACTTCGATCTTTTTGCCAATTTAGGAAACGGGGCATTCCGCCATACTTCTTGATCCCGAATTACGGAAATATCTACCTCATACCAAGTTTGTCCATCCAGTAAAGGCGGCGGGGTAATTTGCCATGGGCGATCGGTCGAGTTGCCCAATAATTGTATGGTGCCGATAAACTGCTGCGGGTCTATGCCTAAGGGAGCTAAGTCTAATCTTTGTAATAGGCTAATCGCTTCAGAAACATCTCGTTTGGGAAATTGCCAATGCGATCGCAGCCATTGTTCAGCCGTAGGTAAATCATCCCATTGCAGTACAATTACGCTGCCCCATAGCACTATTTCTGGGATCGGTTCCACTGCCAAAGCCGCATCTACCCTTAGCCATATATTTCCTGCCTTGGTTGCTAAGGTATCTATAACACTTTTGGCAACAAACTCAGACCCTTGCAAATTTTGGAAAGCTTCGACCCACTGTCCATTCATAGCTAGAGCCAAGGAGTTCATCCCATAATCGGCATCAAGATTTTGCGCTAAATCGGCGGTAATCTGGGCATGGTAGCGAATGAGGTCGTACTGTTCTTGGATTACTGGTTCCCACTGGTCATTTTTAGCTTGCAAATCAGCTTTTAAGGACTCAAATTTTGCTAAGGCAGGTGACCATAATCCACCACTTGCCAAAACTAAGGCATCACTATAAATCTTAGGCATAGCTGGAGCCTCATGGAGATTCAAGGTACGAAACTGGAGGGGATTAGTAGAATTAGTGGTAGCCTCAAGGCGAAAAACTAAAAACCGTGGGTCTAAGTTTTGGGTTTGATCGATAACTAAATCAGGTTCGGGATTTTGGAGGGTGAGAAATCTTTGCCAGTGGGGTATTTTACCGTTAGGATTTGTCCATTCCAGTTCCATATTGATAGCTTGATTGGGCATATAGGAAAATACTCGACCATATACTCCTTCTTTGAGTTTACCGATCGCCATAAACCACAGCCCTTGACTGGGAGCTTCGCCATTAATAGATGGAATGGATTGGAGTTGAGTCAGAGCTAAAGTATTGCCTTCCTTAATTTGGGGAGGATGAGCTTGATATTTTAGAGATGGGGCTTTAATAAATGCTTCTTCTAGTTCGGTAACTTCCGTTTGTTTAATTAATCTAAACTTTTTTTGCTGTTGCCACAAATCAGCTCCTAGGGTTTGATAAATTCTAATTTGTCGAATTGCCTTCGAGTCTTTATCTAAAACTGGATAAACCTGAAAATTATCCTTCAGTATTAGGGGTTGATCACCAAGCAAAAATTGAGAGTCTAATAACTCGGCTTTAACTTGATCTAGGGTTTGAATAGAACTTAAGGTTTGAGCTATTGTTGCAGGTTGATCTAGTTCGACCCAAGGTAAGGAAAAAGGATTAATCAGAAACTGGATACTTAGGACTATCCCTACCCCCATTGCGGCGATCGCTAACAATAGAGTAATGCGACTAATGCTTATACCCTGCATATTAGTTATATATAACGGGGGCTAGGTTAAAATAGCTGATATTCACAAGATATTCCAAAATTCGTGTAATTCCTTGCAAATCTTACCAAAAACCTGAGACCTAGACCGCAGCATTTATCTAGCCACATTTATCTAGTCAGATGTATAGTCTGATGCCACTAGCATGGAACCAACTCCACCATCGGAAAATATTTCCAACAGTAAAGAATGGGGAACTCTGCCATCAATAATATGGGCTGTTTTTACACCTTGAGCCAGCGATCGCACACAACACTGTACCTTGGGAATCATGCCACCATTTACCACGCCCTGCTGAATTAGCTCCCTTGCCTGTTGAATATCAATACTGCGAATTAAGCTATCTGGGTTATAGCGATCTTCAAGGATACCGGGAATATCCGTAAGCAGGATCAGTTTTTCGGCACCAAGGGCAGCAGCTATTTCTCCCGCTACGGTATCAGCATTGATATTATATGCCTGACCTGTCTCATCGCAGGCAACACTGGAAATCACGGGAATATGCCCCGCCTTAATTAGGGTATGTAGTAACTTAGTATCAATTCCTGCTACTTCACCGACAAAACCTATAGCTTCATTTCCTTGAGGTCTAGCTCGAATTAGGTTGCCATCCTTGCCACATAGTCCCACTGCCGATCCGCCTTCAAGGTTAATCAATTCGACGATTTGTTTATTAACTCGACCCACCAGCACCATTTCTACTACTTCCATTGTGGCAGCATCGGTAACCCGTAACCCGTTAATAAACTGCGGTTCAATATTGAGCTTGCTTAGCCAGACATTAATTTCAGGTCCTCCGCCATGCACCAACACGGGACGAATGCCTACGGAGGTCATAAACACTACATCTCGGATTACTTTTTGGCGCAGTTCTTCTTCTTTCATGGCAGCACCACCGTACTTGACCACAATTGTCCGTCCCACAAATTTTTGAATGTAGGGTAATGCTTCGCTTAAAACCTGTACGCGATCGCTATCGGTTAGCATGGAGTTGTATTAAGGAAATTTTAATAAATGATGATCAATATATTATCGTGATGTCTGCCAGTTTCCGCTTTTTAGTGCAGTAATATAGTTAAATGTCTATTCCTAGTCTTGTTATCTCTATTCCAGCGATCGCCATACTTCAAGTTGGGCAAATTCCATCAGGTCAAACACCAATTCAAAAAATAATTCAAAACCCAGTTCAAGCCCAAATTCCATCGCAAATTTCAAAGCTGACAGTTTCTCTACAATCACAATTTCAGGCACATAGTACCAGTGCTCTGAGTGTAGATTTTAGTCCCGATGGTAACTATCTTGTCACTTCGTCTTCCAATGGCTCCACCAAAATTTGGAATCGCAGCACAGGTAAAGCGATCGAACTAAAGCAAGATGACAGCATTATTTGGAGCAGTAAATTTAGTCCTGATGGCACTCAGGTTTTAACAGGATCGCAGGATGGCATTGCTCGAATCTGGAGCGTTAATGGTAAGTTAATTAGTCAATTTAAGGGGCATAAAGACTGGGTTACTTCTGTGAATTTTAGTCCTGATGGTAGTTTAGTTTTAACCGCTTCTTCCGACCTCACCGCTAAGTTATGGAATCGCCAAGGGCAAGTAATTACAAATTTTCTGGGGCATCAGGGGTTAGTATGGGCAGCAGCTTTTAGCCCCGATGGTAAATATATAGCAACGGCATCGGCAGATGGAACCGCTAGACTGTGGGATATTAATGGCAAATTAATTACCGAACTGAAAGGGCATAAGGATTGGGTTCGATCGGTGGTTTTCAGTCCCGATGGTAAATATTTGGCAACCGCATCTTCGGATCAAACAGCGAGGCTCTGGGATTTGAATGGGAAACTGATCCAAGAATTCAAAGGACATACAGGCGTAGTTCGGAATGTGGCATTTAGTCCCGATGGCAAATATCTGGCAACGACTTCTCAAGATCAAACGGTGCGGATTTGGAATTTAGAGGGGCAGGAGTTAGCAAAATTAACCGGATATAAGGACTGGGTGATCGGTTTGGGCTTTAGTCCTAACGGTAAGCTTTTAGCAACTGCATCGGCGGACTTTACAGTAAAAATTTGGACTTTAGCTGATTAAAGAATTGATTAAACAAATTTGAGAAAGCACTCGCAAAGACATTAAGGAACCACTAATTAATCTCAGGGCGGCATGGGGTTGTTTGATTAAAGCGATCGCTAACTGCCAAGGTTTCAAGTTGCCATTTTGATCGATCGCCTGTTCTAAATTTGGTAAATCATGCCCAGAATCATCACTAACTACGCGAATCATGCCTACGGGGATATTTAACTTACGAAAAAAATTAACAACCGCAAATCCTTCCATATCAACAACATCAGCATTAGTATCCTTGTAAAGATTTTGTTTTTCGGCAGCTAGATAGATTAGACGATCGCTAGTTACAGACTTAACCACAGTAAATTTATTACTAATTTTAGGTTTAAATTCACATTCCAAAATATTGCCACTACTTAGATCAAAGCATTGGGCATAGACGACAATATCTCCCACCTTCAGGTTGGGATTTAAACTGCCACACAAGCCCATCAGGATCACCTGCGTAAATTGCTGAGGATTAGTGAGGGTTTCTAAATATTTACCAACAGCAACGCAGCCTATGGGTATAGGTAAAATTTGCTGAGGATTTAGGTAATGTTTTAGACCTTTAACTACAGCTTGATACTCGGCTCCTTGGGGTACCAGAATTAAAGTGTTTAATTTTTGATCGGAGGTTTGATGGGAGCTAGGGATTTGATTAGACAAAGCTGATTATCCAAACTGCGCTAAATTCGCTAAATTAAAGATAGCAAAATTATCCCTTTGCCCCAAATATAATTACAATGAATGCAAAACTCTCGGCTTTACAGGAATTATTAGAAGTCGTAGCTAAGTTGCGATCGCCCGATGGTGGATGTCCTTGGGATTTAGCTCAAACTCCAGAAACTTTAATTCCTTACATTATTGAAGAGGCGTATGAAGTTGTTGATGCTATTCGTAGTCAGGATACCGACACGATCGCCGAAGAATTAGGAGATTTACTCTTACAGGTGGTTTTACAGGCACAAATTGCCAGCGACAATAATCAATTTACCATTACTGAAGTTGCCCAAGGCATTAGCCAAAAACTGATCCGCCGTCATCCCCATGTTTTCACCGATTTGCAAGTTGAAAGCCTAACAGAGATTCATCAAAATTGGGAGCAAATAAAAGCCGCAGAAAAAGGAGAATATAATCTCAACGATAAACTGCATCGCTATACTCGAACTTTACCGCCAATTATGGCAACCACAAAAATTATCGACAAAACCCAAATAGCCAGTAGTTATACTGCCAAAGATATAGAACCAATTTGGCAACACTTTCAACAATCCCTAGAGCATCTTGATCTTAATGTAGGTAATAATGACCCCAATCAACGATCGCAATTAGAATTAGAACTAGGCGATTTATTATTTGATTTAATTGCCCTAGCCCGCAACCATAAACTAGATGCCTTTGCTGCTCTCCAGACGGCTAATCATAGATTTATTGACCAGATTTATTGACCAGATTTATTAACAAATTTAATTAAAAGCCTAGAACAAGATTAACCATGCGTCACTTTCTACAAACTCTTCTGACCGTATTTTTATCAATTCTTTTAACTACACCTGCGATCGCTGCCGAACCTAAAAATCCAACTCAAAATCCCAGCCAAATAATTCTTGATGAATTGGCAATTAAAGCCATCACTGCCACCAATCAAGGTAAATTTAGCCAAGCGGAAACCTTTTGGACAGAAATCATCGAACAATTTCCTGATAATGCCGCAGCATGGAGTAATCGTGGTAACGCTAAATCTAGCCAAAATCGTCTGCAAGAGGCGATCGCTGACTATACCAAAGCCATTGAACTTGCTCCCTCTGCCCCCGATCCTTACTTAAATCGTGGTGCCACACTACAATTTTTAAACCAGCCCGAAGCGGCGATCGCTGACTACAATAAAGTCCTAGCTCTCGATCCCCAAGATGCCGATGCTTATAATAATCGGGGTAATGCCCTAGCTAGTTTAGGTAAGTGGAATGAAGCGATCGCAGACTTTAAAGAGTCCTTTGAAATTGAACCCAATTATGCCCTTGCCCGTGCCAACTATGCCCTTGCCCTTTACGAAACTGGTGATGTTAAGCAAGCAGAAAAAACCATAAAAAATTTATTACGCAAATATCCCAACTTTGTCGATATGCGTGCAGCTTTCACAGCCCTATTATGGGAACAAAAAAAGACAGGGGAGGCTGAAAGTAATTGGGTTTCAGTTCCTAAAACCGACCCCCGCTATCAAGATATTGAATGGGTAAGCAAAATCCGTCGATGGCCCCCTAAACTTACTAATGCCCTGAATAATTTTTTAAAGTTGCAATCAAGCAGCACTAGCTAATTATTTGGTTAATCAAATTACTTCGTTCCCGTTATAAAAATAGAGCTAATTAAATGGAGTAATATATCCTCTAATCATGAACCATTAGAAATAAGTTAAATCCTAGACTTATACATTAGATTCCAAACTTTTATACTTCCCTTACAGATGCTTGAGTTTATTACAAATATATATGTTTTGATTTATTAGATTTGGCTAGTATAGATTTAGAGAATTAGGAACAGGAGTTTTTTATATCTAAGCGGTCATTAAAAGCATCAGAGGCGGGAATTAAAAAGGCTAGGCGACAGTTTGATACTAAAGGCTGGACTCAAGAGTTTCTTGCGATTGAAATTGGCATCAAAACACGGCAACCAATTTGGCGATTTTTTGGCGGGAAACCAATTGAGCGTTATACCTTTTTTGAAATTTGTGCAAAATTAGACTTAGACTGGCGAGATATAGCTGCTGATCCACCTGCTGAACCCAGTGATGAAAGTGATATGGAACTAGTGAATTCTTCAAATGCTAAAAATATTGCTGCGCTTTCTATAATTTCCAAATCTCCCTGCTCTCCTACAGAAATTGATAAACGCCATTATGGGCTTAATGAAAGTACCCATCAATATTCTGCAGAAAGGGCTGCTGAAGTTTTAAATCGTGATTTGAAGGAGTTACGATTGATCACTTGTAATTTAGATAAAGGTTGTTCCCTTGCTGCTGTACATAATGGGGAGGTCATTGATACAGCTACAGGATTTACTCCTTTAGAAGGTTTAATGATCGATTACAGTTCTGGATCGATTGATACAAGTGTTTTATATCAAATGATGCGGGAGGAAAATGGAACTGATGCTACTTCTGCCACTGTTAAGTTAGAAGTTGAGCTAGAAACAGGTAATCAATCAAGTGTGGTGAGTACTTCTAAGGTCTTGGAAGATGCAGATGCAATGGATACCGATAATTCACGGGCAAAACAGGCATTAGATATTTATGTTCATCGGTTGCGATCATGCCTTGGTTCGATGCTGATGATTTTAGGTGGTATGGATGCGCTAGTCTTTACTGCTGAATTAGGTGAAAACTCAGAGATTGTCCGTGAACTTGTTTGTCATTCTTTAAAGTTTTTGGGCTTAGAACTTGACCTAGCAGAAAATCAGAATGATCCTGTAGACCTAGATATTGCTACCAAGAAATCTAAAGTGAGGGTACTGGTTATTCACACCAAAAAAACTTGATCTTTCACTAAGAACGGAGCAATCAAGTAATCAAGATAATAAATTTATACAACAGTGACACTTGTGAATTACTAAGAGGGTATTATGATTAGGAGTTAGGTTTATGAACGTTTATCAACACTAGCCTCTGAATTTGTCAATAATGCAAGTGCCATCTACGAATAATGAACAAATTCATGCTGTGCAAAGCTTAAGATATGATGCCAGACGCGATCCACTCAGAATTTTAGTAATTGATGATGATCCAGTTTTATTAAAGCTAACATGCAAGCATCTAAGCTCTGAAGGTTATAGGGTTGAAACTGCTGCTAACGGAGAAATTGGCTGGAAGTTAATTATAGAAGTGCAACCTGATTTAATTATTTGTGATTGGGCAATGCCAGATATTTCTGGAGTGGTTCTGTGTGAAAGGGTTAAAGCCAATCTTGAGTATCCCGATTTAAGGGTGTCATACTTCATTCTGCTGACTGCCCATTCTGAGATTGATTATCGGGTTTTGGGGCTAGATGCTGGTGCCGATGAATTTTTAACCAAGCCGATTAATCCCTATGAACTTAGAGCTAGGGTAAGGGCGGGACTGCGAATTAGTCTAATGGCAAAGTCTTTGGCAAGAGCCAATCAAAAATTATTAGCCCGCAATGAATTATTAGCATCTTTATCATTAACTGATCAACTTACCAATCTGCTCAATCGTAGAGCTATGGATGAGGGATTGCCAAAATTATTAGAAAGCTTGGTCTCAGATACTCTCATCGGTCATACAGAGCATAAGTGTATTAGTTTGATGATGATTGACCTTGATCACTTTAAGCTGGTAAATGATCACTATGGACACTTAGTAGGAGATGAAGTCTTAAAAGCGATCGCTGGACGGCTCCAAAATAGTAGCAGAGCGGATAGTCTCTTATATCGGTATGGGGGGGAAGAGTTTCTTTGCATTACTCCAGATTTAGAGGCTGCCCCAGCGTTAGAGTTAGCAGAGGTAATTAGGCAATCGATCGCCAATCGTCCCATTAGTATTAATTTACAAGACCTAGATTTAAGTCTGGATATAACTGTGAGTATTGGGATTGCGATCGCTGATAAGTCAAATAACCAAGATACCTATAATCTCCTTAAACAAGCAGACTATGCTTTGTACCGTGCTAAAAACTTAGGGCGTAACTGCACTTGTATCTCCCCTATGTAGTATTATTTTATTTCTAATTTTTAAGTAACTTTTAGGTACTCAGTATTGACACCTGACTCTCTAATTAGAGAAATCTTACCCGTGCGTGCCACTTCACGAATACCAAATTTTTCCACCATTTTAATAATCGCCACCATTTTACCCGGATCGCCAACTACCTCTAAGGTCAGGGAATCATCGGAAACATCAACTACCCTTGCCCGAAAAATCTGAGCTATTTCAATAATTTCAGAACGATGGGCGGGGGCGGCATTAACTTTAATTAGCATTAATTCCCTTTCCACGCAGGGGATTTCCGTTAGGTCTTTAACCACTATCACATTGATTAATTTATTGAGTTGCTTAGTCAATTGTTCAATCACATGATCATCCCCAGGTACTACCATCGTAATTCGGGAAAAACCATTTTGCTCAGCCGTTCCCACAGCTAGACTTTCAATATTAAAACCCCGACGGGCAAATAAACTAGCGATGCGGGTAAGCACTCCTGCTTCATCTTCAACAACAACAGACAGGGTATGTTTCATAAGCTCGGGGAAACCTAGAAGTTTTTTTAGAATTTTTTCAGAGGTTTTAAATGATAGCGCAGAATTGCCCTAGGAAAGTTGCAAGGTTTTATCAAGTTTGAGAGCTAAAGTTACAGCCCTACCCACCATAAACCCTGTCAAAGCTAACCACAAAAGATGATTATTCTTAAGTTGCCAAGCCATGAATGATAAAGGAAGAAAACCTAGTAAAGATGCCATGAGAGCCGATTTTCGCAAAATTCTACCTGCCGTTAAGCCTAAAAAATAACCATCAAGCATATAAGCAATACTGCCTAACGCCAAAACGGGTAATAACCACAGGACATAATCACTTGCACTATTTACCACTTCTAAATGATTTGTGAGCAAGTTGAATAGAGGAGTTGGAAATATACAAGCTAACAAAGCGATCGCTATGCCAAATCCCAAACTAAAAGCTCCCGCAACTTGAATCAAAGGTTTAAGGTAATCTCTATGTTCTCGACCATAAAACCTACCCGCAAAGCTTTCCGTAGCAAAGGCAAATCCATCCACAAAATAGGCAGACAGGGTGACGATCTGCAGTAATAAAGTATTCCCAGCTAAAATAATAGTCCCAAAGGCTGAGCTTAAATTAGTAAATATGGCAAAGGTGGAAATAAGGGCAAGGGTACGAATTAAAATGTCACCATTTAGGGAAAAAGCCTCTTTTAAAGCCGATGGATTAAATATCTGCGATCGCAACTCCTGTTGATTTAATGCTCCTGTATATTCATGCCATTGATGGGCAACCAGAATAGCTCCCACCGCCAACATTATGTATTGACTAATGGCAGTTGCTGCCCCTGCACCCGCACTTTCCCCGCCTAGTTTCACAATCAATAGATAATCTAAACTAATGTTTGCACCATTGCCAATGACAGATAGGAGTAGTACTTTACGACCCTGTGCCTGTCCTAAAAACCAACCTATCAATACAAAGTTAATTAAAGTAGCGGGTGCGCCCCAAATCAGGGCATTGTAAAATGATTTTCCCGATAACTGTACTTCTGGTGTGGCATGTAAAAGTGCAAACCCAATTTCTCTAAAGGGATGCTGTAACGCTATAATCAACAGTCCTAGGCATAGAGCTAAAAGGCAATTACGCAAGCCAATGATCAAAATTTCTGGGCGATTGCCTCTTCCCATTGCTTGAGCAGTCATTCCCGTAGTTGCCATGCGGAGGAACCCAAAGCTCCAATATATATAGTTAAATAAAATTGTGGCTAGTGCTACACCTGCTAAGTGCTGAATTGCCAAATGTCCTAAAAACGCAACATCAACTAGACCTGCTAAAGGTACCATCAGGTTAGACAGAATATTAATGCCCGCCAAGCGCAAAAACTGGGGCAGAAAACTGAACCTTTCCATAACCAGGGAGTTCATAATTAGCGATTAAATTCTTGGTTGATTTGAATTTATTAATCTGATTTATTAATTTGAGAGATGAATCAGATTAGGAATATCCCCTAATTGCTCTACCCTTTATGTTATTGGGCGAGATTATTGGTTGAGTCGGTATCTTTGCATTCTTTGCACTGCCGTTTCAAGAGTCTCATCTTTTTTAGCAAAACAAAACCTGAGTCCATTAATGCGATCGCGACTGGGATTACTAAAGCAATTACCCGGTACCGCCGCCACCCCAGCTTCCTGCGCCAATTTTAATGCTGCGGTATTAGCATCATCCGCTAGAACCGAACTATCTGTCCAAATATAGTAGGCTCCACGGGGCAGCACTGGCGATAAACCCATATCCTTAAGGGCATAGAAGAGTAGGTCTCTTTTGCGTTGATAATCCCTTGCCATAGTTTGATAGTACTCTCTACCAAATGCCAAAGCTGCTAAAGCTGCATACTGGAGAGGCGCAGGAGCGCAAATGGTTAAAAAGTCGTGGATGCGCCGCATTGCTGCTGTTAAAATGGGGTTCGCCACGGTATAGCCGAGCCTCCAGCCCGTTACACAGAAGGTCTTAGAAAATCCATTTACGACAATGGTGCGATCTCCCATACCGGGTAAACTGAGCATACTGATATGTTGATTATCTTGATCATTGTAGAGAATATACTCATAAATCTCATCGGTAATTACATAGACATCATAGCGATCGCAGTATTCCGCCAATAGTTCTAATTCCGCCAATGTCCATACTTTGCCCGTGGGGTTAGCAGGGGTATTAATAATTACCGCCTTTAAGCCCTTAGCAAATGCTATATCTAGTTTTTCTCGGGTAATTTCCCAGTCTGGAGCTTCCAAGGTGATAAATTCTGGAATACCGCCGACAGTAGCAAGGTTAGGGATATAGTTTTCGTAAAATGGCTCAAAAATTAAGCAGCGATCGCCTGGGTTCATCACCGCCATTAAAGCAATATTTAGACCCTCCGTGGCTCCACAACATACAGTAATTTCTTGATCAGGATCAGCCTCAATATGATTATCCCTTTGCAATTTAGCAGCGATCGTCACCCGCAGAGATTCTAATCCCCATGTATCTGCATATTGGTTGTGATCCGCCGCAATTGCTTCTTGAGCAGCAAGTTTCAACGCCTCGGGGGCGGGGAAATCGGGTAAACCTTGAGCCAAATTAATTGCGCCATACTTAACGCAGTACCGAGATGCTTCACGAATTTGTGACTCTTTAGTTTGAGTTGCCCGTTGGGAAAGATGAAGATGTGATTTCAAGGAATTAGAGTTTATTTTGAAAGATTATTTTGAGAGTTTTTACTTATCTTAGCTGTTTTTTAGGCAAGCTCAAGGCTAATTGCTGAAGCCCCCTCAGGAGTCCTCACATCAGCAGATTCAAAGGTTAAACTTTCCGCATTTAAAACTTGTGGCAAATCACACTTATCTTGAAATACGCTCAGATCGAACCAGAAGGTAGTACCTACACCTAATTCACTTTTAACATGGATGCAACTATGATGCTTCTCGACAATATTACGGACAATTGATAGTCCTAAGCCAGTACCTTCAAGGGTATGGACTTTATTCTCAATGCGATAGAAGCGATCAAATATCCGTTTTTGATCCTCAGGCGAAATTCCTGTTCCCGTATCACTAACCTCCACACGCACCCGATTAATTAAATGGTGGGGATCATTGGGACTAGGCTCTTGGCAATTGTATGCTTTAATAACAACTTTACCACCAGAATTAGAAAATTTTAGGGCATTCCCCACCAGATTCCCCAAAACTTGAAGCAACAGATCGTAGTTACCCCACGCAGGCATAATATCAGCAGCAATTTCCTTGTGTAGTTCAATTCCTTTATCCCGAGCATTAAGCTGATAGGTTCTCAAGGTTTGCTCAATGGTTTGGGGTAAGTCCGTAGCATCAAAGCGGAACTGGCGACCAGACTCTAGGCGAGATAGGTCTAGGACATCATTTACCAGTCGGGTAAGGCGATCTGTTTCCCGATTAGCAGTATCTAAAAATTCATGTTTTTGGTCTTCGGTGAGTTCATCTCCATATTCATATAGAGTTTCAATAAAGGATTTAATATTAAATAAAGGAGTCCGCAATTCATGGCTAACATTACTAATAAACCGACTCTGAGCAGCATTTAGTTCCACTTCACGGGTAATGTCCTGTACGGTCATGGCAATACCTTTAATGGCATTACTGGCACTTATAACACTCATGATCAAGAATCTAAGGGAAGTTTCTCCAGATTCTGAAGTAATCCGAAACTCGGCTCCTTCTCGTTCTCCTTTGACAATTTCGGTTAAAGGCATGCTGATTTCCCGATTCACTGACTGGGGAAGAATTTCGGTAATATCAATCCCGATCGCCTGTCGATCTTCCCATCCTAATATTTTGATGGCAGCAGGGTTAGCTAAAATAACCTTCAGCTCGGAATCTAACAGAATAGCTCCATCGGCAATCGCTGATACTAAGGTCTCCAACTTAGCCTTTTCGGCAGTGAGTTCCTCAATATTCTGTTCTTCATAACTTTCCAACCGCTTTGCCATTTTATTAAAGCTGCGAATTAATTCCCCTAGCTCGCCACCAAAGGGTAAGTCGATCTGCTGCTTAAAATTCCCACCAGCAATACTTTGGACTCCTGCTACTAGTTCTTTAATCGGTCGGGTAATGGTCACGACATTGGAAGCTGCGCCTAAAATTACCATCATCCAAATCGAGACAAATACGGCTGTAGTCACATCCAAAGTTAAGGAGGAAGAAGCCACTGCCGTAGGATTAGGATTAATGCCGATCGCCAGAATTCCTAAATCTTCTCCCTCATGATCCAAATGCACAAACACATCGGTAACTTCACCTTGGGGCGTATTATGTTGTTTTACCCAAGTTGGATCAGCACTGCTAAGGGGATTTTCAGGTAGTTGAATCCTGCGCCTTAAACTTAGGGAATTCTGTACTTCACTGACGGAAAAGGGAATGCCATAGTAAATTTCTCCCGTTGGATCGGCATAGAGAATATAGCGAATACTAGAACTACTATCAAAGAATTTTTTGGAAAGCCTTGCCACTTCAGTGCGATCGCCCTGTGCCACCAATGGGGATACATTTGCTGCTAGGAGTAAGCCTAAATCTCGACCAAATCTTGTATCACTGAGTCTAGCATCGGTTTGAATATCATTAACTGCCCAAAAGGTCACTCCACTCATGAGGAGAGATACCATCAAAGTTACCAATGCCATCAATTTGGTTTGGAGGGTAAACTCTGACCACCAGCGGCGAATTGTTGCTATAGCCTGTAAAACAAATTCCATATCTAGCCATACTTGTTCCCTAAATCTTACTACATATCAGCAGGAATTTTTTCAAACCCTTGACAATAGGCATCAGAGCTTACTTTCATGCCCGCAAGTGGAGATTCACGATTCAGACAAAACTGCCCACTATAAAAACGACAACTAATACAAGATGCTTGAATGGAATCCTTACTGGGCGATCGCTGATTAAATACTGCTTGGGATAATTCTCTAGGGGAGATTCCTCGAATTAATAGGTCTTCCCCTTGCCATCTGGCTTCAATTAGCCCTGTATCGGAAAAATCGAGCCACCGCCGATCCTGTGTTAATTCTATGGGTAGAGATAGCATCACTTCAGAGCTAAGTTCAGATAGTTCCCCTGCGTATGGCGACAATTGATTTTGAGGATGGGAAATATGTAATGAATCTCCTAGGGGTAGTTCCAAATTCATGGAAACCGAAGGACAATGGATATGATAACGATTGCTCAATTCATCAAGGTTTGCTAAATCTGCTAAATAGTTGGAATTACCATGAATAAAAACCACATGTTGAGGTTTAAGATTGTGAATTAATTGAGTTGTACCAGATATATCAGAGTGTTCCGCTAATAGATAAGTAGAAAAAGGAATATGGAAATTAGTGAGTTCTGTTTTTAATTCTAGATTCTGCTCTGGGACAAAAATTTGATAATTAGAGCCTTGCAATTGGTCTTTTAACTGTGCTTGTAACTTTGGATCATGTAACCAATCATTGTCTTGATCCACCAATATAATTGCGGGATTGGAAGATTTATAATTGGACTGATTAATTAAGTCTAGGCTCTGAATCCGAGGACTAATACGACTATCCCAAAATAGCGATTGATGCTGAGCGAAGTTTTGAACTGATAGGGGCAAATAGGGCAGTATTTCCATATACAAATCACAACCAGTCCCAATCCCACGATCAATCCATATATCCAAATCCTTACCCGTAAACGCATGGTGACTTCGCAACAGCATTAAAATTTCCTGCCCAATTCCCACCTTAGGGACAGGAAACAAAACCGAATATCCCGATGCGATTGCCTGATTAATTTGATGGATGAGATTCTGTTCTTGAGTGCGCCGATGGGGATGTTTCGTAGTACCTAAACTACCTTCAAGGATTAATACATCTAGGCTAGAGCCTCGGAATTGTTCCAATTTCAAACCTTGAACTAAGCGAGAATTAGAGATGTAGAAATCCCCAGTATATAAAACGTTATAATCTTGATCCTGAGTGCAATAGGTCAGCCAGATACTAGCAGCACCGGGCAAATGTCCAGAGGGAAGTAGTTTTATTAATAAATTTGGTTCTATCTCTATAGTTTCTCCCCAATCTACAGGGAAAATTGAGGCTAGGGAAGCGGATGGGCAATTGAGAGTTAGTAAATGTGCGGTTACTGCGGATGTGTAGATTGGTAAATCTGGGGCGATCGCCTGTAATGCATCAATACCTCTACTATGATCGGCGTGGGCATGGCTACAAAACAAACCCGACCAGTGATGCTCCTTTGCTGCCAACTTTCTTGCAAATAACTCCAGAGAGGATAAATCCTTTAAGCCACAATCGAGCAAAAAATGATGCTGCCCTAATCTTAAATCAAGGCATATTCCTTCGCCATTCTGCCCTACTCCTAAGGGTAAGCACTCGATCTCAGCTAGCATGATCTTATTTTAACTAGAGTTTTTAATCAAAGTAAGTCCGAGGTGTATAAACCTTAACTCGATCGCCCCATTTTACAATTCGAGTTTTGCTAG
Source organism: Synechococcus sp. PCC 7502 (assembly GCF_000317085.1). NCBI lineage: Bacteria > Bacillati > Cyanobacteriota > Cyanophyceae > Pseudanabaenales > Pseudanabaenaceae > Pseudanabaenococcus > Pseudanabaenococcus habilitatus. Next base: position 528,930 of record NC_019702.1, on the reverse strand, counting down.
AGCCAACTAAGATTACTGTGCGCATATCTGCCAGTTCGGGAGCTAATTCAGCTAGGGTAATAACTTGTATTTCCTGACCTGCTCGCCCCAAATTACGTCCTAAAATTACTGGGGTATTAGGCGATCGCCATTGTAATAAAATTTCCTTAGCTTTAGCTAACTGCCATGTGCGAGTTTGAGATACGGGATTATAAACAGCAATGACAAAATCTGCTTGGGCGGCAGCACTAATTCTCTGTGCCAGAATTTCCCACGGTTTGAGAATATCCGATAACGAAATCACACAAAAATCATGTCCCAAGGGCGCACCAACCAGAGCAGCAGCAGCCTGCATCGCTGAAATACCGGGAGCAACTTCAATATCAATGGATTGCCATTCGGGTTTAGCTACTTGATCTAAAACTTCAAATACTGCCGTTGCCATGCCATAAATCCCCGCATCCCCAGAGGACACTACTACCACTGATCGCCCCTGTGCTGCTAAATCCAAGGCTAGTTCCGCCCGTTCTAGTTCCACCCGATTATCCGAAGCATGAACTTGGCGATTTTTAGTAAATTCTGCCACCAGATTTAAGTAGGTTTTATAGCCAACAAAGTCCGTAGCTGATTGCAAGATCGCTTTAACTTGTGCCGATATCCATTGGTTTGAACCAGGTCCTGTACCAATAATTGACACCTTTCCCGAACTGGGTATGCGCTTATAAATTAGGTAGGTTGAACTAGGTATTGGTTGCGGCTCTTGTTCCAAATTTTCGATAATTTCAATGGTATGACTTGCATCCTGAGCTATGGTAGATAGGGGTAGATTACTTAACCAAGGGGCATGACCAATTAACCGCACCTGTGCGCCCCCCAGTAAATCTGCTAAAAAGGTCTTAGCCTGATCATCGGTATTAGCCAAACGCCACCCCATCGGCGGAGACAGAAGTGTGGTCTTAAATCGTAAATCCCCCGCCGTTGTAATTGCCGCTTTAGTACTTAGTCCATCAGCAATTTGTCTAGCCAGATCATTGGCACCATTTAAACCACCGAGCAAAGGTACTACTACACTTCCATCTTCAGCGATCGCAATTACGGGCGGTTCGGCTCTTTTGCTTGTCAGTAGTGGTGCTAAGGTGCGAATTAAAATTCCTGCGGCACAAATACCAATAATCGGATGCCCCTGACTAAAAAGTAACTGGAGCAGATCACTAAATTTGGCATAGGTTACATCTGCGGATTGGGTGCGATGCTCTAAGCCATAGATTACTGCCCCAGATAGATGATTTTGAATCTGCCGAGCGATCGCTATGTTAGATTCACTTAAAATTATGATCGCTGGTGGTTGACTGCTAGAAACTTTCAAGATAGGGCTTTATCAAAAACAAAACTGGAGATGGGATTACGGGTACGGGGCTGGAGTTCCTTGATTTTAATATCCTCAGGCAGACCATCAAGATCACCGATATAGCCCAAGGCGATCGCCGCAACTGGTTTAAAATTTTCAGGCAAGTTAAAATTGGCAACGGCTTTTGCTGGATCAAATCCCGCCATTTGGTGCAGATATAAACCTAAACTTGTGGCTTGGACTGCTAAGGTGCCTACAGCTTGTCCCACATCATAAACTGCCCAGTCGTTCAGCTTGTTGTTATGGCTAAAAGTGGTTCTAGCGATCGCCAAGATTAATACAGGTGCCGATTTTGCCCAACTGACATTAAAGGGAACCAGGCAATCGAGGATTTGGTTATAGGTATCAGGAGTTTCAGTGGTACCAACAATAAAATTCCAAGGCTGATCGTTATAACAGGAAGCTGACCACCTTGCGGCTTCAAATAGACTAGATAAATGTTCAGGAGCTACGGGTGTATTGGCAAAAGTTCTAGGACTCCATCGCTTAGCGATCGCAGGATTAATTGTGTAGTCGGTAACAGCAGGTTTTTCCATAGATATTTTTGATGGATATAGAATATGTAGGTAAATTAAATATAACCTAGAGAACCGCAAGATCATGGCAACAATTCTCAGAGAATGGAGCTATCGTTACCAATGGCTCTACGATACTGTATCTAAACTAGCGGCAATTAGCGTAGGCGGCGACTATAGGTTTCGGCGACTATTTTTGCGAGATTTAGATATTCAGCCAGATACTAAAGTTTTGGATTTATGCTGCGGTAGTGGGCAGGCAACGGAAATTTTAGTGCAGTATTCCCAGGATGTTACGGGTTTAGATGCTTCGCCCCTGTCTCTCAAAAGAGCTAAGAAGAATGTTCCGCAGGCACAGTATATTCAAGCCTTTGCCGAGGAAATGCCCTTTAGTGATTGCCTATTTGATCTAGTGTTAACCAATACTGCTATGCACGAAATGCAGCCCGATCAACTTAAGCAAATCTTTAAAGAAGTTTATCGAGTCTTAAAACCTAATGGTACCTTTGCGATCGTGGATTTTCATAAGTCTAATCATTGGTTCTTTAAAGCGGGAGTAACTATATTTTTTCAACTATTTGAAACCGAGACTGCTTGGCAATTTATCGATACTGATGTGTCAAAGCTTTTAACTGAAACTGGTTTTACTAATATTAGCGATCGCCTCTATGCGGGTAATAGCCTACAAGTAATTCAAGGATTAAAATTAAACAGTTAAAATTAAATCGTTAAAATCAACAGATCATAATTTAGGCATAGGATGTTCATGCAGTTAGACCAATACACCTTGGGTACATATACACCCGGAGCCTCATTAGTTAAGCAACTGCTTTGGTACTATGGGGGATTTCCTTTGGTACGTTCCTATTGGTTACCATTTTCTAGGTTTAAAGTATGGTTACTGCGTTTATTTGGTGCCAAGATTGGTACTCAAGTCAGAATTAAATCTAATGTCTCAATCAAATTTCCGTGGCGGTTAACCATTGGCGATCACGTATGGATTGGCGAAAATGCTTGGATTGATAATGTTGCCCCTGTCCATATTGAAAATCACGTTTGCGTATCCCAAGGAGTTTATCTGTGTACGGGTAATCATGACTGGAGCGATCGCCACTTTAAGCTCATAGCAAGGGAAATTCATATTCACGAGGGAAGTTGGATTGCGGCAAAAGCGATAATCGGACCTGGAGTTACCGTAGGGAAAGGGGCTGTTCTTGGTCTTGGGGCTGTTACAGGGCGATCGCTAGAACCCATGACTATATATGTGGGCAACCCCGCCGAACCTGTAAAAACAAGAGTTATAAATTCTTGAGTACGTTTTGAGCTTTTCTTAACGCAACCTTAATCGAAATTTTATGGTATAAATAACTAGCTAACTATGATTAGTAGCAACAGTTATCAATAGTGATTAAATTGTGCAGCCAGTCAAGATAACTATAATTACGCAATTCTATCCCCCTGATTATGCACCCACAGGACAGCTAATTAGTGAATTGGCGGTAGCGATCGCTAGGGAAGGACATTCTATTCAAGTATTTACGGGTCAACCTGGCTACGCCTATAACCAACTAGATGCCCCTGTAGAAGAATTTTTTGATCAGGTTTTTGTAAAACGCTCCCGTAGTTCAAGGCTTTTATCTAAACGGATTAGGGGTAAGTTACTTAATGGCATTATCTTTTTTCTGCGTAGCACAGTCAAAATGCGGCGCAGAATGTCCCGTGGCTCTCATCTTCTAATTACCTCCGCTCCCCCTTTCTTGCCTTTGGTGGGATGGCTCTATCACAAATTATTTGGGCATTCCTATACCTGCTTAATTTATGACATTTATCCTGATGCTGCGATCAAGTTAGGTGTAATCAGCGAAGCAAACTGGATCGCTAAGTTTTGGCAATATGCTAATCATAAAATCTGGCGGAGAGCTAAATCGCTAATTGTCCTGAGCGAATCCATGAAAACCATAATTTTAGCAAAGGATGCCAGTCTCAAAGATAAAATCTACGTCATTCCTAGCTGGGCTAATCCAGAGGAAATTAAGCCAGTTCCGAAAGCTGATAACTGGTTCATCAAGCAAAATAACTGGGAAGACTACTTCATTGTTATGCACTCTGGCAATCTCGGACGCTGTCATGATGAAAAAACCCTGATTGACTGCGCCACGATCTTAAAAGATCATCCCCGCATTAGATTTGTATTTGTTGGAGATGGAGACGGAAAGAAAAAGGTAGAGGCTGAAGTCCTAAGTGGCAACTTACCAAATGCGATCCTATTACCCTATCAGCCTCGAGAACACCTGTCTTACTCTTTAAGTTCTGCTGATTTATCCCTTGTCACCATTAAATCTGATATGGAGGGGATTGTCACTCCATCAAAGCTCTACGGTGTTCTTGCTTCTGGACGCGCAATCGCGGCAATTTGTCCTCAAAATAGCTATCTCAGAGATTTAATAGACCAAGGTAAATGTGGGGCATATTTTAGTAATGGTGATGCCGCAGGACTCGCCGAATATATATGTAAACTAGCAGATAATCCTAGCTTGCAGCAGACCTTAGAAATCAACTCTCGTCTGTATTTTGAACAAAATTTTACTATAGGTCAAGTTTTACCTCTATATCTCAGTGCCTTGGGGTTGCATTGATATTTTCCCGCCGATAAATCGGGAGTATTGTTGAAGAAGGATAAATCCCCATAAAAAATCCCCCAGTTTCATCACCGAGGGATAGTAAACCTTTTGCCCTAACTATTTAGCCAATTAACTTAGCAAATTAATCAAGGTCTGGCATCGAAAGCACAGCCTCAGACTCACGGGAAATTCCTTTTTCAAAGCCAGCGACAGCCGCACGCGCACGACCAGCATGCCAGAGGTGTCCGACTAAGAAGAAGAAGAATAAGACAAAGTGAGAAGTTGATAACCAAGAGCGAGGTGATACAAAGTTAACGGCATTGATTTCAGTGATAACTCCACCGACAGAGTTGATTGAACCCAAAGGCGCATGGGTCATGTATTCTGCCGCACGACGAGCTTGCCAAGGTTGAATGTCATTCTTGAGCTTGTCAATATCTAAGCCGCTAGGACCACGCAAAGGCTCAATCCAAGGAGCGCGCACATCCCAGAAACGCATGGTTTCACCACCGAAGATAATTTCTCCAGAAGGCGATCTCATTAAATATTTACCAAGACCAGTAGGACCTTGGGAAGTACCGATATTTGCACCCAATTTTTGGTCACGGATGATAAAGGTCAAAGCTTGAGCTTGGGAAGCTTCAGGACCAGTGGGACCATAGAACTCACTGGGGTAAACAGTATTGTTAAACCACACATAGCAAGTAGCAATAAATGCCATCAAAGATAACGCGCCTAAACTATAGGAAAGGTATGCTTCACCAGACCAAACCAGCGCACGCCTTGCCCAACCAAAAGGCTTAGTAACAATATGCCAAATCCCACCACTGATGCAAATGATGCCAATCCAAATATGACCACCAACCACATCTTCAAGGTTATTTACACCGATGATATTACCTGAACCACCAAAGGGAGAGCTAAGGATATAGCCAAAAATCACCAATGGATTAACGGTAGGGTTAGTAATAACACGAACATCACCACCACCAGGTGCCCAAGTATCATAAAGACCACCAAAGAACATGGCTTTGATTACCAATAAGAAAGCACCGAGTCCCAACAAAATTAGGTGAATACCCAAAATGGTGGTCATTTTGTTTTTGTCTTTCCAGTCATAACCAAAGAAAGCTGAGTAGTTCTCTAATACCTCAGGTCCACGCAGAGCATGGTAAATACCACCTAAACCTAAAACCGCCGATGAAATCAGGTGAAGTACGGCGACAACAAAATATGGAAAGGTATCAATTACTTCACCACCAGCACCAACACCCCAACCTTGGCTGGCAAGATGAGGTAATAGGATTAGCCCTTGCTCATACATGGGCTTTTCAGGGACAAAGTGAGCGACCTCGAACAAGCACATAGCACCTGCCCAAAATACAATTAAGCCAGCATGGGCAACATGAGCACCCAAAAGCTTTCCAGACAAATTAATAAGACGGGCATTCCCAGACCACCAAGCAAAGCCTGTAGTATCTTGGGTACGTCCGCCTACTCCTAGAGAATTATTGAAATTAATAGTTGCAGTCACGAGGTAGTTTCTCCCGTATGGTTTCTTAAGATTTCTAATATTACAGTTATAACGGGTAAAGGTGTTAGCTGCCAAAATTTACTTAGAAGCCAACACCCTATTCCTTTCAGACGAATTTATAGTGCGTTACCGCGAGGTAGAACTTCCTCAGGGAAGATGAATTTTTCTGCAGGTTGGTCTTGAGGAGCCATCCATGCGCGAATACCTTCATTTAACAATAAATTCTTGGTGTAGAAGGTTTCAAATTCTGGGTCTTCTGCAGCTCTAACTTCTTGGGAAATAAAGTCATAGGCACGGAGGTTCAAAGCTAACCCAACGATACCAACACTACTAAACCATAATCCAGTGACAGGTACGAAAAGCATAAAGAAGTGTAACCAACGCTTGTTAGAGAAAGCGATCCCGAAGATTTGGCTCCAGAAACGGTTAGCAGTCACCATGGAATAGGTTTCTTCTGCTTGGGTTGGATTGAACGCTACAAAAGTATTAGAACCTTCACCATCATCGTATAAGGTGTTTTCTACGGTTGCACCATGAATAGCGCAGAGTAAAGCTCCACCGAGAATACCAGCTACACCCATCATGTGGAAGGGGTTAAGTGTCCAGTTATGGAAGCCTTGTAGGAACAAGATAAAGCGGAAAATGCCAGCAACACCAAAGCTAGGTCCAAAGAACCAGCCAGATTGTCCTAGGGGGTAGAGTAAAAATACAGATACGAATACAGCGATTGGACCAGAAAATGCGATCGCATTGTAAGGACGAATACCAACTAGACGGGAAATTTCAAATTGACGGAGCATAAAGCCAATCAATCCAAAAGCACCATGTAGTGCTACAAATGTCCATAGACCACCAATTTGAATCCATCTGGTAAAGTCACCCTGTGCCTCAGGTCCCCAAAGTAGTAAGAGAGAGTGTCCCATGCTGAGAGCAGGAGAAGACACAGCAACAGTCAAAAAGTTAGCACCTTCAAGGTAGCTAGAAGCCAATCCGTGGGTGTACCAAGAAGAAGCAAATGTGGTGCCAGTCATCCAGCCACCAACCGCTAAAAATGCAGTAGGGAAGAGCAAAAGACCGCTCCAGCCGATAAATACAAATCGATCACGCTTTAGCCAGTCGTCAAGGATGTCAAACCATCCTCTTTCAGCTTGCTGCGATCGCCCGATTGCAATGGTCATAAATTAAAATCCTCTAAACCTAATAAACTTAAACAGACTTAATTTGAGTTAACTAATTATTGCTGCCGTTTTCAGAAATCACGAAACCCGTAACTCTAAAACTGACAACCAGTATTTGCTGATAAAGCGTTGAACTGGAAAATTTTGTTGCTAAATAATAAGATTCTACCTTAGGTTTAACCTATTATGTAGCAACTATTATTGAGACAGCTTAACACATCTTTACGTTTGTAGGTATGGGAAAATCGAATTTAGATTTTATAGCCTCAAAATGCTTCAAAGAACTATCCCACAGGGGGTGAAGCCTAAGCAAATGTACTTATGATGATCTGTTAAATCAGTTTGGCAATGTGATCGGCAATGCGGGCAGAACCTCCCTTTAATCCCACTCGTTCAATGCCATTATTTTTGCAAGCATTAAGGTATTCAGGATTGTGTAAGGTTAGCTTAACTTGGTTGGCTGCCTCTTTTAAGATGGTTGCAGTAGCAGAAGTTTTACCGATAGTTTGAACTGATATTCCTAATAAGCGCATTTGTGCTTCGGCGAAGGAATAGGTAAATTGTGGTCCCTGCCCCAAAATTTGAATTACAGGTTTACCTAGCCCCACAGCTTGCTCTACAGCAGTTCCTGCCATACCAATTACTAAGTTACATTGATGCAAAACATCGGCAAAGCTATTATTAGGGCAAAGAACTTCAATCAGCTTTTCTCCTTGATCAATCATAAATTTATGCGGCGGCTCAAACTGCCAATTATGGTCATGGGCAATTTTTTCTAATATTTCAGGTGACAACATACTAGGAACTAAGGCTGCTCTAAACTGCACTGGACTGGGGGAAAATTCCTCAGCGATCGCTACTACTAAATCCAACATTAAGCCCAAATTTTGACAGGCTTCAGGGAGTCGGCTACCTGGTAATAGGGCAATCATCGGTATCTCAGGGTTAAGTCCCAAATCTATACCTTTAGGTTCAAGTACATCCATAATCGGATAACCCGCAAATATTGCCTTAGATATACCCTGCTGTTTCATTAACTGGGCAGTAAAGGCATCACGGGTAAAAATTTTCTTGCATAAAGGCGATCGCATTAACCAATTTATTACAAAAGGAGGCTGCATCCGATTTTCATAATGGGCGGAGGAAGAAACAATAAAAGCGGTATATGGACATCCAGTCAGACGGGCGATCGCTAGAGGCACAATATCTCCTGTCGCAAATATTAGATCACAATTTTGAGCAAATGCCCTTGCCGCTTTAATTTGTTGCCATGTCAGTTTTAATAAGCCCTTCTGCACATCTGTGAATAATTGGCGTTTGTCCATATATACAAATCCACCCGACGGCAAACTCAACGTTGGCGCAATAATCTCAACTCCTAATTTTCTATAGGCATTACCTTCCCCAACCATGGGCAGGGCGGCAACTTTAATATTGGGATAATTTTCTTTTAGTGCCTTTAAGACTTCACTGGCATTTAAGTCTTCCCCATGTCCATTACTAATGAATAAGACTGTTTGTTTGGATTTATCCGATGTCATTATGCGATCGCAGTTTTTGAGTAATAGTTAAGTGACAGTATAAATTTTAGTTTTTAAGCTAGTTTTCCAAATCAGTGACATCTGTTACTACAATTACCAATATCAATTTACCTGTGGCTTAGTCTCAGTTTGAGTGGGCTTTACCCCATCGACTACGGGAAAGTTAGGGTTAATTAAGTCTATATGGGTGAATTTCAGATTGGTTGTGGATTTCGGTAAATTTCTGAGGCGATCTAACATTTGGATTTGTTTTTCCATTTTGTCGTAGGTATAGTCACCACAATGAATTAAGCCCAGTTCCGTACTTAAAATTAAGTTATCAGCACTGCGAAAATCTAGTTTAAAAATTTTAATAGGACTACGACTAATCTGGGTATAAAGCCGCCGCCATAACCCTAAAACCCGTTGATTTATCCCAAGTACCGTAAGTTCAGGTTTTTTCAAATTAGGAGGATAACTTTTTTCAGAAATCCACACTCCTTTCAGGTCTATATATCCTGACTGCCCATCTAAAATCGCATTGGCAACTGGCTGACGTTCCTGCACGATTACAGTCAATTTCAAAGGGAATAAAGACCGTTTCACAACCACATTATAAACTGGAGCCTTTTTTTCCAACTGGGCGGCGATCGCCTGTGCCTGCACCCGAAAAATATATAAAGGATACTGAATTACAATTTGTTCTTTTAATTGATTAGCTGATAGTAAGCGCACCCCCTGCACCTGTATTTGATTAGAACTGGTTAAGTTCCACATTGGTAAGGAGACCAGCCAAACCCCAGCTATTAATATGCCCGATGACACAAAAATTCGCCAAGCCATCTTTAGGGCAGGAGCTTTATCTTTAAAAAATTCTTCACGCAGCTTTTGTTTGCGTTGCCGACGTCGCTCTGCAAAGTTTACATCCCCTTCGGGATATTCAGGATACCGATTAGACATAGTTTATAATCTATAGATCAAGCTTGATTTATAGACATGGTTATAGGTCTGATGGACTGCTGCGAAATTGCCGTTCCAGTTGGGCAATAATTTCTTCACGGTTTTTAAGCTCACTCAATACCACAGGTTTAGAGCCTGAAATTTCTGTAGGCTTTATACTGCTTCCCTGTCTTAAGGACTGCAACGCCTTGAGAAAAATTAGAGATGATGCCACTATGAGCAGAACTGATACTACTATGTAAACAACAGCGGCTGTGATCATATCCTAATTATTTAATAAAACTAATTTATAACACCACTGCAAATAGATTTTCAATAAATATGCTAACTTTTAGGACTAAATGTAAATTTAACTACAATATTTACCTAGATCAAAATCTGGGTTCTGCTCACTGATCATGAACTATTACATTTCTCCCCGTTTTTTGGATAAGTTGGCGGTACATATCACCAAAAATTTTCTCAATCTTCCCGGTTTAACTGTGCCCTTAATCTTGGGTATTCATGGTAGAAAAGGTGAAGGTAAATCATTTCAGTGTGAATTAGTCTTTAAGCTCATGGGAATTGAGCCAGTCAGAATGTCCGCAGGTGAGTTGGAAAGTCCCGATGCTGGTGATCCAGTGCGGCTAATTCGGACTCGGTATCGTGAGGCAGCCGACCTCATTAAAGTTAGGGGCAAAATGTGTGTGCTACTCATTAATGATATTGATGCTGGGGCGGGAAGGGTTGATAGCTCTACCCAATACACGGTGAACACTCAGCTTGTAAATGGCACCTTGATGAATATTGCTGATAACCCAACCGATGTGCAGTTGCCCGGTAGCTATGAAACTGAACCTATTAGTCGTGTGCCAATTTTACTTACAGGTAATGACTTTTCCACTCTGTATGCGCCGTTGTTGCGAGATGGCAGAATGGAGAAATTTTATTGGGAGCCAACAAAGGAAGATCGGATTGGGATTGTGACGGGAATTTTTAAAGCAGATGGCTTAACTGAACAGAATGTTGAAGAACTAATTAGTAATTTTCCTCATCAATCTATAGACTTTTTTGGAGCATTGCGATCGCAGGTTTATGATCAACAGGTACGAGATTTTATTCGGGAAATTGGCATAAATAAGGTCTCCACCCATATCGTTAATAATCCTGATCTAACTGTAAAGTTCCAACAGTCTCCTAACTTTGGCTTACCCTACTTGATTAAGTTGGGAAATATGATGGTACATGAACAGCAACGGGTGCAGTCTAGGGGATTGGTTGAGGAGTACACCACTGGGCAAAAAACTATTGCGATCGCCGTACCACCAATATCTACTTCAGAACCTGCCAAGGATTATTTATCTAAAGATCACGCATCAACTCCATTACAAGAATTACCTAATAATTTATCTGGCACTTACACTGAGATTGAACGCTTACTAGAAAATGGACTTAGACAGGGTGGACGTTTAAGTTTGGAAATTGCCACACCCCGTGAAAAGGCACAAAATAGTTGGCGGAGTTGGCAGTGGCAGCATCAACCCCAGAATGTAACCGAAGCTATGCAGGAAATTCAATCCTGTGTGGAAGATCATCCTAAATCTTTCATTCGCTTAGTAGGATACAACCCTAAAACTCAAATCCGAGTTCTGCAAGAGGTAATTATTCGCCCCTAGGAACTATGACACCTCGTAATCCTAATTCTTCTCCTCAACAGCCAAAGATAAGAATTGATCTCGGCAAGGCAGGGTTTATATTTTTACTCGCTATCTATGGGTTTAGGGGAGCGATGGATTATGACAACTTTTTATTTATTCATAACTTTGATCTAATCGTGCATGAAGCAGGTCATGCTATTTTTAGGCTCTTGGGTGAATTCATCATGTTTCTGGGGGGAACTCTGATGCAGCTTATTGTTCCCATAGGTATTACAGTCTACTTTTTCATCCGTCAAGAAAGATATTCTGGGGCTATCACTCTATTTTGGGTTTCGATCAATCTTTTTGATGTTTCCCGCTATATGAAAGATGCTAGAACTCAATTTTTACCTTTACTTGGGGGTGAAGCTGTTACCCATGATTGGTTTTACATTTTTGGCAAACTCAATCTTCTCCAAGCAGATGTAGCTATTGGTAACTTTGTGTATGTAGTGGCATTTATGGTCTATATGGTAGCGATCGCCTTAGGTTTTTATTATTCCTGTCATGAGTAATTATTACTAAGTACTTAGGTTTATAAGATATTTCCGAGCCAGTACTTGTATTGATTAGTTAACCTATGAGCTAGCCTAATAAGCTAACCTATAAACAGTATTGCGATTTTAAGTTATCGATTAATTTAGATATTATGAATGTGATTGCCAAACCATCCGTGCCTGTAACCGTACTCACAGGATATTTAGGGGCAGGAAAAACCACCCTACTCAATCATATTTTGACCTATGAGCATGGTAAGAAAGTGGCAGTTATTGTCAATGAATTTGGCGAAATTGGCATTGATCAGCAACTAGTTGTCAGCACCGATGAAGAAATTTTTGAAATGAATAATGGCTGTATTTGCTGCACAGTTAGGGGTGATTTGATCCGTATTATCACTAAACTGATGCGACGCAACTTTGATCATTTATTAATAGAGACTACGGGTTTGGCTGATCCTGCGCCAGTAATTCAAACCTTTTTTAGTGATGATGATGTCAAAGCTAAAACTCATTTAGATGCTGTGGTAACTGTGGTTGATACTAAGCATATTTCTCAGCATTGGGATAGTAGCGAAGCCCAAGAACAAATTGCCTTTGCCGATGTAATTTTATTAAATAAGATTGACCTTGTTACTCCAGAAATCCTCACAGCACTGGAAACAAAAATCCGATCCATGAATGCGATCGCCAAAATTTATCATACTCAATCCGCTCAGGTGGAAATGTCTTCTATTTTAGATGTGGGAGCCTTTGACCTTAGCCGAGCCTTAGAAATCGATCCGCACTTTCTGCATAAGGAAGTTGATCATCACGATCACGAACATCACCATGATCACCACCACCATCATGAACATGATCAAACCGTTAAATCTGTGGCAATTGTCGAAAGTGGGGCAATGGACGGCATCAAGCTCAATGAGTGGCTGGATCAGCTTTTAAGTACCAAAGGTGCAGATATTTTTCGGATGAAAGGGATTCTAAATATTGATGGAGAAGCTAATCGATTTGTATTTCAAGGAGTTCACATGATCTTTGATGGGAAAAGCGATCGCCCTTGGCAAAAAGAGGAAACTCGTAAAAATGAAATCGTCTTTATTGGACGGAACTTAAATGAAACAGAACTGCGGCAAGGATTCCTAGGATGCAAAGCTTAGAAGATATGACTAATATCTAATATCCCAAACAGCAACCTAAGAATCTCTCTACTAAATGCGGTTGCGCCCCAAAATGCAGATGCACATAGGAAGCATGAACTTGATATTTCTGCCACCCTTCGGCGGGGAATTGTAATCCAGAGTCAAAACCCGATAGGTTAAATAAAGGCAAATTACTAGATTCCGTTAAAGTAGAACGATGGAACTCATGCCCCCAAATGCGATCGCCAGTTTTAACTAAGCAAGAATCTGTTAATGCTAGAGCCTGACGGTAGCCAAGGGTTAACCTTTTACCCATTACTGCCGTAGTTGGAAAAATCCCCACCATTGCATATAAATTATGATCAAAATCTTCAAGGCGATCGCAGAGATACATTAAACCGCCACATTCAGCGATCGTGGGTATGCCTGATTTAATTGCTGTTTTTACCGAGTTCCTTGCTGATTGATTAGCGGATAGCTGTGGGGCAAAGACTTCAGGAAATCCACCACCAAAATATAAACCTTGAATATTTGGAGGTATAGCTGTATCTTGAATTGGACTCCACGGGACTAGTTCGGCTCCCATATTGCTAAGCATATCTAAGTTATCTGCATAGTAAAAGTTAAAGGCAGCATCTTGGGCGATCGCAATTCTGACTGGCTGTTTAATTAGATTTGATTCCAAGATATTTGCGGTGGTCGGGGCTTCGGTTTTCATTAAAGGTAATAATTTTTGCCAATCAAAACAGGTTTTACCCAATTGTGTGAGGCGATCCAGCACTAAATTAAAATTAGTTATTTCACCTGTGGGTATTAATCCTAAGTGGCGATCGGGAATAGTAATGTCATCTTGACGGCGTAGCACTCCTAAAATTGGTAGATGCAAGGGTTCTAATGCCTGTGTTAATAATTCTAAGTGGCGATCGCTACCCACCCGATTCAAAATTACCCCAGCTATATTTATTCTTGGATCAAAGGTTCGATACCCGTGGGAGATCGCTGCTATAGATCGAGAAGTACTAGCACAGTTCAAAATTAAAACTACGGGAATATTTAGTAACCGCGCAATATGGGCAGTGCTGGCAGTATCATCCCGACCCGTTGACCCATCAAATAATCCCATTACCCCTTCAATTAGGGCATATTCAGCAGGTTGAGAGTATTTAGCAAAGCATGACTGCACATACTGTTCTGACGTTAAAACTGGATCAAGATTCCGACAGGCTCTTCCCGTAATTTTGCTATGAAACATGGGGTCAATGTAGTCGGGACCAATTTTAAAAGACTGGACACTTTGATCCTGAGATACCATTGCTGCCAATAAAGCCAAGGTTACTGTGGTCTTACCTACTCCACTCCGTTCTCCTGCAATAATTACAGCCATTTCATGTTTAGCAGAAGGTTAGGGTAAGCCATATAAGTTCCTAAATAAGTTACTAAAAATCTCACAGGTGTCTTTTCAGGTGGCTCTCACAATCTCCTCGAGAAGCTCCTAACTCTTAACTTATAACTCTCAGCCCAAGAGAAAATAGATTTGTTATGTTCTTCCACCTTGCTGAACGGCTGGCATTAGATCGTTAAGTTCTTCAATTCTCAGCATACGAATATCTCTTACCGATGTAGAAAACTAAGGAAGCGATCTGGAGACTTCGATCGCAGCTACAACGCAGGAAACAGCATTAATATTTTATTTTTATTCCCAAATATAGACACTACCTTGCTGGCGGGTAAACCCATTTCTTTGCAATACCTATTATAGGGGTCTCCGTAGTTCAACTTCAGCGACTCAATATCCATGTCAAAGGCAATAGCGTACACTCTTCCTCCTTCGAGCTTCTTTTCCTGTTGTTGCTGTCCACTTATTTGATTAATGGTACTGTGATTACTGGCTCTCTTTTGAGGAATTTAAACAAGCATACTAACCTCCGACTAATCATAATCTTCTCAGTTATTGTAACTGAAACCAAAAATTTAGTAATCCAAGCGATCGCCACTTTTTTAATCCAGATTTTTGAGATAGGCGATCTTGAGGGAGATCATATTTTTGCTGCCCTTGCCTAGTCAACTAAACTAATAGATATCCTTAAATAAAAATGGTTTGGAACTGCTAATTAGCTATGGTGAGTCCAGTTGATATCGGTCGGCTACAACAAGCATTAACCATTGAAGTAGAGCATAGTTTTAGTAATTTGCAGGGTAGGCAATATCTATTTGCTGATTTTATGCACTTGAGCTTGGCACAGCAATTAAATTGGGAGGAGAGCGATCGCCGCAAAGCCAAAACTTTAGCTCAGGAATTTAAGCAATATGACTCTTTATCCATTGCCCGTCGTCAGTTTATTGTGGCAGAAACCCGAAGACTACTGTATGAAGTGCGGCGTAAGGAAATTAGTGCAGAATCCCCGCCACCGAAGCAGAAAAAACCGAAAACTCAACCTTTAGTTACTACTAAAACTAAATTCCTCAAGCCTGAAACTCTGTTGAGTGAGGTGGAAGGTCTAAATGGTAGTCAAATTTCTAAATTAAAGCTGCTGGATATTGAAACTGTGGGGGATATGTTGCGGTATTTTCCCCGTGATCACATTGATTATGCACGACAGGTGGCGATCGCTGATTTAAATGATGGTGATACAGTTACAGTAATTGGTACGATTCGGCGGTTTAATTGCTTTACCAGTCCTAAAAATGAGAACTTAACGATTGTAGAAATTCTTTTGCGCGATCGCTCTGGACAGATTAAGCTCAATCGTTTTTGGATGGGGAAACGCTACAGCAATCGGGGTTGGCAAGAACAACAAAAACGTTTATATCCTGTGGGTTCTACCGTGGCAGCATCAGGAATGGTAAAGCGGAGTAAATATGGTTTGACGTTGGAGAATTATGATTTAGAAATTTTGGATCATACAGGCGATCGCATTGAATCAAATACCATTGGCAGAGTAGTACCTGTATATCCTTTAACTGAAGGAGTCAGTCCCGAATTAGTCAGAGGCACAATTATTAAATGTTTACCTGCGGTTGGTAAGCTTGCCGATCCAATTCCCCAAAAGCTTAAGGATGATTATGATTTGCTGGGATTACCCGAAGCGATCGCCCAGATTCATTACCCCGATGATACCGAAAAATTAAATGCAGCAATTAAGCGGCTTAGTTTTGATAAATATTTTTACCGTCGTTTAGTAGCTCTCTATCGTCGTCAACAACAAAAAGCGATCCAGTTTATTCCTCGTAGTCAGTTAATTGAGAAGCTAGAGGAGATTTTACCGTTTCAGTTAACTAATGCCCAAAAGCGCGCGATCGCCGAGATTAGAGAAGATTTACAAAGACCAAATCCCATGAATCGTCTTGTCCAAGGAGATGTGGGTTCGGGTAAAACCATTGTGGCTGTATATGCTTTATTGTCAGCGATCGAGTCAGGCTACCAAACAGCGTTTATGGCTCCCACCGAAGTATTAGCAGAGCAGCATTATCGCAAATTATTGGAATGGTTTACTCTGCTGCATCTACCCGTGGAATTGCTAACTGGCTCGACTAAAACTGCGAAACGCCGCCAAATTTTAAGCCAACTGGAAACGGGAGAATTACCTTTACTGATCGGTACCCATGCCCTAATTCAAGATACGGTAAATTTCAATCAGTTGGGTTTAGCAGTAATTGATGAGCAGCATAGATTTGGGCGGGATCAGCGATCGCAGCTATTACAGAAAGGGGAAGATCCCCATGTGTTGATTATGACGGCGACTCCCATTCCTCGGACACTTTATCTCACTAATTCCGAAATCGAAGTCAGTATTATTGATGAATTACCCCCCGGACGCAAACCGATTCACACCACCCTATTAAAAGCGGGACAACGAAAGGATGCCTACGATCTAATTCGCCGAGAAGTAGCACAGGGACGACAGGCTTATATAGTTCTGCCCTTGGTGGAAGAATCAGAAAAAATGGAGAATATTAGGGCAGCAGTGCAGGAGCGAGAACATTTGCAAGCCAGTATATTTCCGAATTTTAAGGTGGGATTACTGCATGGACAGATGAGTAGTGCCGAAAAAGATGAAGCAATCAGTCAATTTCGTCGCTTAGAAACCCAGATTTTAGTAGCAACCACCGTAGTCGAAGTCGGCGTTGATATTCCCAATGCCTCGGTGATGTTAATTGAGCATAGCGATCGCTTTGGTTTGGCACAACTGCATCAATTACGGGGTAGGGTAGGCAGAGGCGCAGCCCAATCTTTTTGTTTATTAATGAGTGCTTCTAAATCCGAGACGGCGATCGAACGCTTAAAAGTATTAGAACAATCCCAAGATGGTTTTTTTATTGCGGAACGGGACTTTGAACTGCGTGGTAAGGGTAAAGATGAAGGTAAGGAACAATCGGGTCATGCTGGTTTTTCCATAGACGATCGCCTCAGTGATGAGGCTGCCCGTCAAGAAATCTATACCATTGCCCGTGCTGCCGCCGAGCGCATTATGAAAAAAGACCCAACCCTAGAGTTATTTCCCGCCTTAAAAACCGAATTTCAACATCACTATCAACGTTTACAGGGAGGCGCAATTTTTACTTAAGTCGATCGCTTAATCTATGGTTTATGTTGATCCTTAATAATTTCAATGGCTATGCTAACTTTAGGATTGCATTGGGAGATACAATCTAGCTTAGGTAAAATTTCTCTAATACTTCCAACGCGTATGGACTTTGCAAATCTCAATGTCGTATTAAACTCTGGGGTGATCCTACCAGAAGCAATTATAGTCGTAGCCTTGCTCGTAGCATTAGTTGCAGATTTAGTCTCTTCTAAAACTTCCAAGTGGTTGCCTGCGATCGCTATTAGTGGATTATTGGGTGCAGTCGTGGTACTGATCTGGCAGTGGTCTAGCTTGCCTAATCCTTTGTCGTTTGTGGATAGCTTTAATGGAGATAAGCTCAGTATTATTTTTAGAGGCACAATTGCTTTATCTTCAGTCCTTACGATCCTAATTTCCGAGCGATATTTTCTGCAATCAGGCATCGCCATCAGTGAATACATTACGATCTTGCTTTCGGCTACTCTGGGTGGCATGTTCCTTGCGGGTGCCGATGATTTGGTGATGGTGTTTGTATCCATAGAAACATTGAGTATTTCATCCTACTTGCTGTCTGGTTATGCCAAGCGTGATCCCCGTTCCAATGAGGCAGCCTTAAAATATTTATTAATTGGAGCATCTAGTTCGGCGGTATTTTTATACGGCATGTCCCTGCTCTATGGTTTGTCAGGTGGTTATACGAATTTGCATGAAATTGCTGCCCGTCTGCCCCTTGGTGGTCTGGGGTTAATTATTGCTATGGTATTTGTGGTTGCAGGTATTTCCTTTAAGCTTTCGGCGGTACCTTTTCACCAATGGACTCCCGATGTATATGAAGGTTCACCGACCCCAGTGGTAGCATTTTTATCCATAGGTTCTAAAGTTGCAGGTTTTGCCCTTGCCATTCGCTTTATGGTCACTGTATTTCCAATGATCTATGACCAGTGGCACTACGTTTTTGTGGTGTTAGCAATTTTGAGTATGGTTTTAGGAAATGTGGTAGCGATCGCCCAAACCAGTATGAAGCGAATGTTAGCCTATTCCTCCATTGGACAAGCAGGATTCGTAATTCTGGGGATGGCAATTGGTACCGAAGCGGGTTATGCCAGTATGGTGTTTTATATGTTGGTGTACCTATTTATGAATATGGGTGCCTTTGGCTGCGTGATCCTATTCGCTCTGAAAACTGGAACCGATCAAATCAGTGAGTATAGCGGTTTGTACCAAAAAGACCCTTTATTAACCCTGTGTTTAAGCGTGTGCTTGCTATCTTTGGGTGGAATTCCCCCATTGGCGGGTTTCTTTGGCAAGATTTACATTTTCTGGGCGGGCTGGCAAGCTCAGGCTTACGGTTTAGTCATTTTGGCATTGGCAATGAGTGTTGTGTCTATTTACTACTACATTCGGGTAGTAAAAATGATGGTGGTGAAGGAACCGCAAGAAATGTCTGAGGCGGTGAAAAATTACCCAGTTAATCCAACTTGGACGGCAGACGGTATGAAGTCTTTGCAGGTGGCGATCGTGGTAACTTTAATTTTTACCAGTGTGGCAGGTATTGCCTCAAATCCCATCTTCACATTGGCAAATCAGTCCGTTCGAGATACTCCATTCCTTAGCTCTTCGATCCAAGCCTATGCGATTAGTGAGCAAATTAAAGCTCAAGAGCAAGGAGTGAAAAACTAGCGTGGCAGAAGCCGTAACTACATCTATAGAGCCTGTTTCATATCTATTATGAGCAAGATGTATGATGCTTAGAAAATGCTAAATCCATACTCAAGTAGCCTAACAGATAAAGAATGGGAAATTATAGAACCATTGCTCCCAAAGAAAAAGCAAACTAGACCGCCAACTTGGACAAAAAGACAAATTTTAGACGGCATACTCTACCAACTCAAAAACGGTTGTAATTGGCGAGATATGCCCCGAGACTTACCACCATTCTCTACAGTCTATCGATACTACAAGGAGTGGAAAGATACAGGTACATTTACTGCGATTATGGAAACCTTGCATTCAACAGCCCGTGAACAGTCAAAAAAATCAAAATGGACAACTTTAATCATCATTGACTCACAAGCAGTGAAAAATACTTGTAATGCAAGTATAGAATCCAAGGGCTTCTGCTCCTACAAAGCAACTAACGGGATCAAAAGACATTTAGCCGTTGACACTCTGGGATTTCCTTTCTTTACCTATTTAACAAGAGCAAATGTATCAGATGACCAAGGACTGATTGAGATGTTAACGATTAACATTGATTACTTCAAATCGAAACCAGATGACATTACGCTAACTACGATATTGCTGGATAGTGGTTATCATATCGAGAAACTGATCCAAGAACTAGAGAAGATATATCCTGAGATTATGACTAAGATTAGGTTTGAAATTTCTCCTAAGGTATCAAAGCAACAGAAGGCAGAAAAAGGTCTGTCTGGGTTTGTAGTTGTGCCGACAAGGTGGGTAATTGAAAGGTCAAATGCTTGGGTTGAAAGATGCAAAATCTTAGTTAAGAACTTTGAGAGAACTCTCGTTAATGCTACAGCTAAACTCAATCTTTGCTTTATTCGTTTGATGCTAAAAAGAATTGCTACTCATGAGATATGAAACAGGCTCTATAACTTCTTCAGTAACTGATTCTGTAACTAAAGAAGCGATCGCCCTATTAATTGATCTTGCCGAACGGGGTGAGATTGATCCGTGGGACGTGCAGGTTATAGATGTGGTTGATCGGTTTTTAGCAAGACTGATTAGTGACGATCGCCGTGATCTCTATGAATCAGGACAGGCTTTACTCTATGCCTCGATGCTGGTTTTACTGAAGGCTCAGACCCTATCTCAAGCTGTAACTTTGAATCAAGAAGCAGTCGATGAATTTTTAGATTTTGCCGAATCTTCTGGCATCGATCCCACTAATAAGCCCATTAACTTTGATCAGGTAATTAAACGCCGCCCTGTGGCACTGCCTCCCGTAGGTCGAAAAACCACCCTAGCCGAGTTAATTGCCCAGTTGGAAGAAATGGCACAAACTATGGGACAGAAACCTGGTAAGCGTCCTAATCCCAGTCGTAACCGTCCCCAAGCCCGACAGGTAGCATTACGAGCGATCGCCCAGTTAGCACACAAAGAAAACCTTTCGGAAATGGCAATGCAGCTAGAGTTGTTTTTTCATCAAAACCCTATGGAAACTGATATTACTGAGTTAGCTAAAGTTTTTGGCGATCGAGTGGGCGTGTTTACAGGACTGTTATTTTTATCAGCTCAGGCTAAAGTAGAACTGGTACAGTCAGACTTCTATGGGCAAATTCGGGTGCAGCCTTTTTTACTCCAAAATCCATAGGTTAAAAACTTGAGAACCTACACCATCTTTTATCAGCTATTGTAATTTTAATCAGGTCAATATTTAGACAGCAGGATGGGTAAAGTTTATTTAGTTGGAGCGGGACCGGGCGATCCGGGGTTAATGACCATTAGGGGTAAAAGTCTCCTCGAACATTGTGATGTGGCAATTTATGATGCCTTGGTCAGTCCCGAAATTTTGGCAATGATCAACCCTCTAGCAGAAAAAATTAATGCAGGTAAACGGCGGGGTAATCACTCGCTTTTGCAATCCCAAACTACAGAGTTACTAATTACTAAAGCTCAGGAGCAGGCTGTTGTCGTTCGACTCAAGGGTGGTGATCCATTTATCTTTGGGCGTGGTGGTGAAGAAATGGCGGATTTACTGGCAGCAGGGATTGAAGTCGAAGTGGTACCGGGGATTACCTCTGGGATTGCCGTTCCTGCCTATGCTCAAATTCCGTTAACCCATCGAGATTATAGTTCCTCTGTGACCTTTGTGACTGGACATGAAGCCGCAGGTAGATATTCTCCTAAGATTAACTGGCAAGCGATCGCCACAGGCTCAGAAACAATTGTGATCTATATGGGGTTGCACAATCTGCCTGAAATTATTCCCCAGTTAATTAATGCAGGGTTAGCGATTGATACGCCTATGATTTTGATTCGTCAAGGTACCTGTGCTGACCAAGCCGAACTGGTGGGAACCCTTGGGGATATGATCGAAAAAGTGCATGACTCTGAATTTCAACCGCCAGCGATCGCTGTAATTGGTAATGTGGTTAAATTTCGAGATACCCTAGCTCCTTTATTTTCCTAAATCTTCCAATCTTTAAAATTTTTCTATTTAATTCTTGCTTTAAATTTTCATGTCAGCAGTTATTCGTTCGGTGTTATCCCCCCTAATTAAGTTGTGGCTGCGATCGCAGGTAGAAGCAGTACACTCCCTCGACATTGAAATTGGGGGCAAAGATGGCGAAATTCTCAAGGGCTTTATTCCCAGTGCCAAAGTTGCAGCTACGGGCGTTGTCTATCAGGGCTTACATTTAAGCAATTTATCTTTAACCTCTAGCCAAATCCATCTCAATACCCCCCAAGTTTTACGTCGAGAGGCACTGAAACTATTAGAGCCAATTCAAGTAAATTTGGAATTACAGTTAACCCCTAACGATCTACAGCACTGCCTAGAGGCATCACTATTCACGGAAGCTGTTGGCAGAAATTTTATCGCGATTACCGAAGATGCAGATATTTTGGCAAGCTTGACGGAAATATTAAAAAAACTTGGCGACGAATTTAAGCTTAATGATTTATCAATAGTTAACGGTTCCTGTTACTGTCAGGGCATATTTACAGTTAGAGCTACCTAGGTTTAATTAGGTTTAATATCGCTTCGGCACAAAGAATTGCTCATTGTGGGGTGGACGAACATAGTCATGGGGAGCTTTTTTGCGCGGAGCTAGCTGCAAAGGTGCGGGGGTCATATCCACATAGGGAATTTTACTGAGGAAATGACTAATGCAGTTAAGACGGGCGCATTTTTTATCATCTGCCTCTACGGTGAACCAGTGAGCTTCGGGAATATTCGTGTAGGCAAACATGGTGTCCTTGGCTTGGGAATATTCTACCCAGCGATCGCGGGATTCTAAATCCATTGGACTGAGTTTCCATCGACGGGCGGGATCCGTAGTACGAGATTGAAAACGGCGTTCCTGTTCATCATCACTGACGGAAAACCAATACTTGATCAAAATAATTCCCGATCGCACTAACATCCGCTCAAATTCGGGACAGGTTTGTAAAAATTCTTGATACTCGGCATCAGTACAAAACCCCATGACATGCTCTACCCCAGCACGGTTATACCAACTGCGGTCAAAGCAGACAATTTCTCCTGCGGCGGGTAAATGCGTCACATAACGTTGAAAATACCATTCCGTTTTTTCGCGATCGCTGGGGGTACCCAATGCCACAACTCTACAACCACGAGGATTTAGTGGTTCAGTAATCCGTTTAATCGTTCCACCTTTGCCGGCAGCATCACGCCCCTCAAAAATAATCACAATGCGGGTATTTGTCTGTTTAACCCAGTATTGCATTTTCACTAATTCCACTTGTAAGCGCGCGAGTTCTCTCTCATAGGCTTTACCAGAGAGTTTGGAACTACCCTCTGCTTCGGAAATGTGATAGAAAACCTTGCGTTCAGGGATACGGAGTTTAGCCTTTTGTTGTTTCTTAAGTTTATTCTTATCTTTCTTTTTGTCTTTCTTCTTTAAACTTGCTAAGGACAGGTTACTCTTGGGGATTCCCGATATGGAATTATTTTTGCTCTTCAGCTTAGTTTTCATAATGCCCGTCTTTAAAATAAATTTTAAGTATTCTAAGAAATAAATTAACTAGATTTATATGTTAGCTCTATGCTAGAAAATGCCCAGAGGTTAAATTTGTATTCTGGAACACCCTAGATCGCATCATTCCAAACCTTAACAAAAATCTAATAATTGCGAATTCAGGCTAGACGAAAAATTTCATTAAAAATCTCTGTATTTAATCTATATTCAGGGAGAGTTAACTGGTCTAACTATGGGTGATGTTACCTCTGCCTCTGGTTTAAAGATTGCTGCGATCGCCTGTGGTAAAGTCTGCGCCATCACAATCTGATTTTCATAGGCAACAACTACACGCACGAGGGTAGGTAATTTATTTTGAGTAGATTCCAGATAAATTGGCTCCACATACAGCAAAGACTGCTCAATGGGAATGATTAATAAATTACCTTGAATTACCCTAGAGCCTTGACGATTCCACAGGGAAATTTGTTGGGAAATAATAGGATCTTGATTAATTCTTGCCTCGATTTGTTCGGTGCCATAGACAAGGATTTGTTTAGGGAATGTATAAAGGAGAAGTTTCCCGTAATTTTCCCCATCTGATCGCGCCGCCAGCCAAGCTACTAAATTTGTGCGTTGTTTAGGTGTAAATGGCAATAATAGAATAAATTCTTCAAAGGGAACGCTGGGCAAGCTAGTAATTAGGTAATAGGGTTCGACAGGACGGGGTTTGTCGCCATAGACTTCGTTGGGAATTTGCCACTGATCTTCACGGTTATAGAATACTTGAGGATCGGTCATGTGATAGGTCATCAAGCGTTCCGATTGAATCGAGAATAAATCCACAGGATAGCGCAAATGCTGACGTAAAGCCTCAGGCATCGCACTTAGGGGCTTAAATAACTCAGGAAAAATCTTTGCCCATGTGCGGATCATTGGATCCCTAGGTTCGGCAATATAGAAATTTACTGTGCCGTGATAGGCATCAATTACAACTTTGACAGAGTCCCGAATGTAGTTAATGCCTTCGTTCGCAATATCAGAATAGGGATAGCGATCGCTAGTGGTATAGGCATCAACAATCCAATAGAGCGAATTAGGATCATCGGGCTGAGATTTAGCATCGGCTGCCACTAGGTATGGATCACTGTCATAGCGTAAAAACGGAGCGATCGCCTTAATTCTTTGCCTAATATTCCTCCGAAACATTAACTTGGTATCGGGTAGGAATTCTGGAGTTACCGCCATCCGCCAATCATTCAAATATTTGGAAAAAAGTATCCTGCGCCAAAACGAATTAAGGGAAATTCCGCCTCTGCCGTCGTAAATGTTATAGACATTATCATTGTCACTGGGATAGTCTAGTTCCTTGACCTTTGTACCCGTCATCACGTATGTATTTGTATTCTCCCCGTAATAGATGCGAGGCTGCCCAATGGGGATACTATTCCGTATGCCTTTACTAGAGGTGGTAAGGGGACTGCCTGCGGTCGCACCAATATCTTTAATAAAATATTCAGGCAATCCTCCTGCTCCCACGCGATTAACGGGACTAAGGGTAAAGCCATAGCCGTGGGTATAAATTAAATGCTGGTTTACCCAAGTTTGTGCTTCTAGTGGTACGACAGCATAGTCTAGTTCTCTAGCGGCGATTAGTACCTGTTGCTGACTATTGGGAGTTGTGGCTAGATTCTCTTCAGTAATGGTATAGCGATCTATGTCGGCATCGGGGAAACTATAATAAAGCCGAATTTGTTGCAGTTGACGATTAGTAGCAAGGAGTGGTTGTTTATCCCAAAGCCGAATATTGCGAACTGTGAGGTCATTTTTTTGAATTAATTGTTCCGTTAATTTGCCCTGGGGATTAAAAACTTGAGTATCAATACTTTCTAGTCCAAACGCCTCACGGGTGAAAGCAATGGTGCGCTTAATATAGGGCTGTTCACGGGCAAGCTCATTGGGCTGCACGATCAAAGATTGCACAGTACTTGGTAAACCCACACCTAAACCGATCGCCATTAATAAATAGATAGCTATAGATGCAAATATTGGTTTACGGCTGACTGGCTGACGATGAAATTTAAGCCAGCGCAAAATTAAGTACCCAGCGATCGCCAATGCCAAAATACTCAAGCCTGTATAAACAGGTAATTGCACTACAATATCGGTATAGCTGGCACCATAGGAAACGCCCCGTGGGGAATATAAAAGCTCATAGCGATTCAACCAATAGCTGAAGCTAACCACCAACATTAATACGCCACCAAGTCCGTAAAGATGACGCTGCTGATTGTGGGAAATGCCGATAAATTTACCTTCACTCAGACTATTTCCCGATAGTAAATAGGTTAAAAATACAGCGATAAAACCATATAGACAAATACCAACCAGCCCAAACTCTAAAATTTCTAAGGTGGGTAAATTGAATATATAAAAACTCAAGTCTTGATTAAAAACTGGTTCAGTGCGCTCAAAACTGGTGGGTTGGAAGTAAGGAATAATCCGCATCCATTGCCGTGAGATCACCCATGCTGTGAATACACTGATTAAAACGGCGATCGCCCTAAGCAAAAACTGAGGATAAACTAACATAGCGATCGCTACACCAAAAGTTAGAACTGCCAAGCGAGTTTCGGTTAAGGTTTGAATTAATTGGCTAATTAGCTCTGGTCGAAATAATGCAGGGGGGGCAATACTGGACTGATTTAATGTGGTCTGCCATTGAGTGATCGGAGCGATCGCTACCTGTCCATAGTGAATCACTAATAAACAAATCAAAAAACTTAACCCCAAAACCAAAGGCAGTAGCCACCTTAAGCGTAGAGAAGTCGGTACATACTTAAATGCTGCCGATACTTGATTTCTAACTTGAGTCCTAAGTGCTAGTGATTGGGGATCATTTGGACGGAATTGGGCTTTTATCTGATACTTTAACTGTGCTCTCTGTGAAGAATCACTGGGCAGATCGGCATATTTAAGCTTTTGGGCAATTTGTAAATTTCGGAATAGATATACTAAAGCGATCGCTAAGACAGTACCTCCTAAACCAATCTGGATTGCCAGCCGCCGCCAATACATGTATAAATAGCCTACTTCTTGAAACCACAGCATCTCTCCCCCTAGTCTTGCCACAATTTCACTGGTTAAGACCACAGCCACAATTCCCACCCATAGCCACAGATAATAATGCTTAGGGCGATCGAGGGTAGTCAGGTTTGAAGAATTTAACTTCATAAAATTACAAGTTAGGGGATTTGTAGATTTATTCCTCAATTAGAATTAAATTCTATCGTTGCATCATCAATAACAAATGCCAAATAATTTTGATAACGCTGAAGCTAGGTTGCGATCGCAGGAGCTAAAAAAAATTCTCCAAGCTGCCAGCTATGCTTACTATATTTTGGATGCCCCGACCTTGAGTGATGAGGTTTACGATCGCCTCTATCGAGAACTACAGGATTTAGAACATACCTATCCCGAACTAATTACCACGGATAGCCCCACCCAACGAGTTGGCGAACGTCCAGCTACGCAGTTTACATCGGTACAGCACAATATTCCCCTATATAGTCTGGAAAATGCCTTTACAGAAGCAGAGCTGCAGGCTTGGGCGGATCGATGTGAACGCCTATTAGAACATTCCAACTTTGAATATGTGTGTGAACTAAAAATCGATGGCTCGGCGCTGGCGTTAACCTACGAACATGGGCTTTTAACCAGAGGTGCCACTAGAGGTGATGGTACTAACGGCGAAGATATAACTTCCAATGTCCGCACAATTCGTTCGATTCCCCTACGCTTAAATTTAGAAAATCCTCCCGCCATTCTTGAAGTCAGAGGTGAAGCGTTTTTAGGATTACAGAGTTTTGAGCAAATTAATCAAATCCGAGCTTTATCTGGCGAACCCCTATTTGCCAATCCTCGAAATGCAGCGGCAGGAACCCTTAGACAATTAGATGCCCGTAAAGTTAGCGATCGCAACCTAGATTTTTTTGCCTACACCTTACACTTACCAGAAAATACACCTGAAATTCAAGCTCAAGTTCAATCTCAATCAGAGGCATTAGAATTTCTCCAAAAAATTGGTTTCAAGGTCAATCCTAATCGAGGTATTTATCCAGATTTAGCAGGCGTGAAAAGCTTCGCCGATCGCTGGGAGCAAGATCGATTTAACCTACCCTACATGACCGATGGCGTAGTGATTAAGATTAATGCTTTCAATACCCAATCCCAGTTAGGATTTACGCAAAAGTTTCCCCGTTGGGCGATCGCTTGGAAATATCCCGCCGTAGAAGTTCCGACTATTGTTAAAGCCGTTACCGTCCAAGTGGGGAGAACAGGGGCATTAACTCCAGTCGCAGAGCTAGAACCAGTTTTACTGGCAGGAACTACCGTCTCACGGGCAACTCTCCATAATAGCGATCGCCTGCAAACCCTAGACCTCCATATTGGCGATACCGTAATTGTGCGGAAAGCAGGGGAAATTATTCCCGAAGTTGTGCGAGTTTTACCCGAGTTACGTCCGAGTTCTGCTCCCAGATTTACAATGCCGATCGCCTGCCCAGAATGTGATCAACCCGTAATTAAACCTGAAACCGAAGCAGTTACCCGTTGTATTAATCCCAGTTGTCCCGCCATTGTGCGTGGAGTGATCGAGCATTGGGTCAGCCGAGATGCGATGGATATTCAGGGGATAGGAGAAAAATTAATCAGCCAATTAGTAGAACAAAATTTAATTCAGGCGATCGCCGATCTGTACGATTTAACCCTAGATCAACTTTTAACCCTAGAACGCACGGGCAGAAAATCCGCCGAAAAAGTACTTGAGGCAATTAATAGTTCTAAAACTAAACCTTGGTCACGGGTACTGTATGGTTTAGGCATTCGGCATGTGGGTAGCGTCAATGCTCAATTATTAGCAGATCATTTTCCCTCGGTAGAATTATTAGCAACTGCCAACTCTGAGGCGATCGCCCAAATCTATGGAATCGGTACGGAAATTGCCCAAGCAGTGCAGCAATGGTTTCAAATCTCCAGTAATCAAAATTTAATTCTGCGCCTGCAAAATGCGGGTTTACAGTTTCAAGGGGAATCTACTAAACCACCTATAAATTCGGCTTTGAGCGGTAAAACCTTTGTAATTACAGGTACTCTGCCCAACCTAAAACGAGATCAGGCAAAACGCCTAATTCAAGAAGCAGGGGGAAAAGTAATGGAATCTGTGAGCAAAAAAACAGATTATGCGATCGTGGGGGCAGATGCAGGCTCCAAGCTAGAAAAAGCGACGGCTTTAGGTATTAAATGTTTAGATGAAGCTGAGTTTTTGGAGTTGTTAGGGCAGCCAAAATAGTTTATCCCTTTAGATTCAAAACTTATAGTGGGCTATCGCCTCTAAAATCCCTTGAGCATACTTATCATTAGCGAAGTATATCTGATCCCGTCCACGCAATTTTTCTAATTCTGAACTATAGTTTCCTACGACTACGGCATTTGCTCCACTAGTCAGCATTTGCTCATCATTGCCTGAGTCTCCTGCTACTAAGATTTTTTCCATTGAGAAGTTCCATTTATTTGCACAATAACTCACCGCATTACCTTTAGAAGCCCTTAGGGGCAGTATATCTAAGAATTCCTGATGGGAATAAATTGCTTGAACTTGAAGCTGATGTTGCCGCAGATGTGATTGAATTTCGCTAATCGAAGGTGATTTTGTGGGATCAACAAGATAACTGATTTTGTGGGTGCGTTGTCCTTCAGCACTTTGCAGCTTAATTCCTGATAACTTAGCGATCGCCTCGCACACTAGTTCAGGTTGCCATTGATCATGAATATGTTCGCCCCAATCATTATCTACTTGCGTAGCTTCTCCATAATGAATTTCGCTACCAACCGATGTAATCCATAGATCAGGAAATGGAACTTCCCATTCTTCAAGAATTTGTTTAGCACTTTCAATCGAACGCCCAGTAGCGACACCAAAGGCAATTTCTGATGATTGCAGATAATCAATGAGTTCCTTTAGCGCAATGCGATCGCCTAGTAAAGTATGATCAATATCAGAAATTAATAGGCGATTGGCTTCTAAAAGTTTACTGGTCTGAAAATTAAGCATTTTCGATATCCTTCAGACTTGGTAAGTCCATAATATTAGTATCTTCTGGATTCACTTTTAGGAAGTGATGGGTTAATAAAAATCCGACAATTGTCCAAGTTTGATATAGTCTTGCCTGTTGACCGACCCAAACCCCATTTGGTCCATCAAAATACTCTGCCCAATTCTGCTGGGGTAACCTTCTTGCCAAGAGTTCGTAGTTATCTTGTAACAAAATATCGATCCCCAGATGATCGACAGAAGATTGATGGCATTTATGGCGCAAAGTAGCAATCACAAAAAACCAAAATAGACAGGGCCAATGTCCCGCATTGTGATAACACCAAGGTAGATTTTTGCGATCGTATCCCGTTTTTTTACGCCAGTCCTCATTATCCAACGGGGGATGGCATATTCTTAAAGGCATTTGGGCAAATAAAGCTGTCTGATTTTGGCACATTAAATGGAAAAGCGATCGCTGTTGGGCGGGACTAATTAAATCAAAGGTTGCCCCTAGACAGTTCCCGAGGGTAAAAAAACGAAAATCAGGTCTGCCCGTGCGTACATTACCAATTAAATATCCCCCCTGATCGCCTAACCACTCCTGTAACCAATGGGGAATGGTTTCAGTTTGGATATTGTATTCATTAGTAACACTATCTCCATATTGTTCCGTGGGGCGACGGCGCAGAGTTTGGACGATTTTGGAATTAACCCAATAATGCTTGAGCATATAGCTTCTCAGATTTTTTAGCCAAGCGATCGCATAGGATTTTTGATAGAGTTGTCGATCAATTAAAGCACTAGCCGAAGATTGGCAATCGGTATATCCTTTCTCTTCTAAATCAACTTGAATTAAGCCCACAGCACTTAGGAGGGCACCATACAGAAGCACTTGGATTTCCACAGGATTTCCCCACACATCCAGCGCTCGATCAATCATAAATGCCCCATCGGGTACGAATAGGGTAGGAGAATCACGGAAGGAGGGATGCAGAATTAAATTGAGTAGATGTTGGATACCGCTCTGAACTTCAAAGGTAGCTGCCCAAGTGCGATCGCCAGATTTTTTCACATAGATATAAGCTAAAATTACCCACCATAAACTGGCATCTACTGAACAAACCCTTCCAATTGCTCTTTGTCCATAATCAGCAACTAACTTTCCCTCAATCTCGGCAAAACTGGTAGGAAATATCCCTCTAGTTTGGAATTGACTGCTCTGCAACCTTAGACAGGTATTTAAAAAATGTCTGACAATCTCATACTTTCCCTCAAGTAATAGATAAATCATAACAGGCACATTATCCCGAATAAAAACTTCGTTGTAGTTCAAGTCTTGACTATTTTTATTTTTGGGAATTGAAGCGATCGCCCCAACAAATTTTCCATCTAACTTGACTAAAGCTTTTTCATATAAAAGAGACTTAGCTAGCTGTACTAATAATTCTTCTTTCATTAATTACCTTAACTACCCAAAAGTACATACTAGACTTGATTTGGACATCTTGATTCAGAGATAACTAGGAGTCAAAACCAAAGCATATCTCTCTATTGTTACTCTAAAGTTACGCAAATCGCATTTACTCGTCTTGACTGGTAGTAGTAAAATAAGTGTAGAAATCATGAGGTCTTGCGTATGTCTGTCAAAAAGCAATTTAATAGTTTTGAGGAATTAATTGAAGGTTCAGAACTACCACTTTTAGTTGATTTCTACGCTCCTTGGTGTGGTCCCTGTCAAATTATGGCAGGAATTTTAGAGCAAGTAAGTGCAAAGGTTAAGGATCAAGCTCAAGTTGTCAAAATTAACACCGATACCTATCCCGCCCTTGCTACCCAATATAAAATTAGTGCTTTGCCGACTATGGTGATTTTTAAAAATGGACAGCCTGTGGATCGAATTGAAGGCGTAATTCCGACTGACAAGCTCTACGATCGCCTGACTGCTTGGCTTTAAATTCTGATTGCTTGTTATTTTTAAGCTATTTTGCGGCTAAGAAATTAGTACAAAAGGACTGACGATGCAAATTAGTGATGCCATAGATTGAAAGTGCATCTCGATGTCTTTGAGTGGCATAGCCTTTATTTCGGGCTAGATCATATTTAGGATATTCCTGTGCCAGTTCTGTAATCAGGCGATCGCGCCATACCTTGGCAATAATACTAGCTGCTGCTATGGATAGGTAAATGGAATCACCCTTAATAACGGTGGTGTGGGGAATCATGGGAATTTCCTGAAATTTAAGGCGTTGATTGCCATCTATGAAACAATGGGCTGGAAAAGTATTTAGTTGAGCGATCGCCCGTTCCATTGCCAGAAGGCTAGCGTTAAGAATATTAAGCTCTTCAATTTCAGCAACTGTGGCTAAGCCAATGCCACAATCGGCTACGGCACGAATAACCCGATCTAATTTAGCTCTTTGGTTAGGACTAAGTTTTTTGCTATCTTTAACCCCCATACTCTTCAGGTAGTCAAACTGATGATCGGGTATGGTAACTGCCCCTGCCACAACCACGCCAAAAATTGCTCCTCTACCAACTTCATCGACACCTGTTTCCATATTGTGAAAGGTTATGTGAGTGATTATCTTAGGGATTCCGTAGAATTAATAAAAATGCCCAGTCCATTATGTACAGGCGCAACGCTACCCACTGAACGATTCAATATAGCTCCGCCTAAGTATAAAGTTGTAGAGCCGCCACCATCAAGATTTAGAGCATTGACTGCCCCCATTTTCTTAAGAATATCTGCGGTTTGTCTAAGACTGGGTAGGATGCCCTCGGGTGTAGCTTGAATTGTGGTCAGGAGAACTTGTGCGGGAATATTAGTTGTAGCGATCGCACTACGAGAGGCTCCACGGGTATCAAAGGGAGGTAAAAAGCGTTCTAAGGCAGCATCAAGGACGAGGTTTCCATTTTTAAGTAAGAGTGGTCCAGCTCCGAGGATATTGGGAAAATCACTAAACGCTTCGGGTTTAATATTGGTGATTCCTTTAATTTGATCTCCCACAGATAGTCGGGATAAAAGCTCTGGGGACTTGCGTGCCACAAGCAGATAACCATTATCAGGAATATTAATTTTACCGTCACCTGCTGCTCCTGATTGCAATTGAGCGGTGATGCGATCGCCTGTGATGACAAAAATTACTTCATTCTCGGTTAGGGGGGTATAGGTCAATCCCCAGTTAGGGGTATATCGTGCTAAACCATTTTGGACAAAGCCACTATTTAGATGGGTTAAAGCAATATTGCCTTGGTTAGTGATAATTTCTTCCCCAAAAATCAGGCGATCCATAAATACATTACCTGATGGATTCCATGCCACTGCGCCACGGGTTAATACTCCTCCAGCCATCCAGCGTTTACTTTCTCTAATTGCGCCCACGGGCATTTTTCGATCACGGTTGAAAAACCCACCATTAATTGCCCCTGCTGCTTGCCAAACCTCAGCGATCGCCCGCAAAGATGAAGTCCCAACCATACCATCGGGATCACTCCAAATTGGTCGCATGGAAATACTGGGTTCTTTTAAGTTCACAATTAAGGAATTTACGGAAAATCGTAAGGGTTGCCCCGCCTCAACTAGGGTAACGGTTTGTTGCTTACGAATTAAACCTTTTGCCCAAGCAATTGTTAGATCGGGCGGTTGATAGGTGGGCTGAATATCTACGATCAGTCGATAGGGATTACCAAGGGTTTGAATTGTAGGGGTAATTGGCTGGGTAGTCTGAATTTTAATAATAGTCTGCTTGGGTTCAGATTGAATTTCAACGGCTTTGACCAGATTTCCCGATTGATTATTTAAGGATTTGGGGAGATTAGCAGCTAAGTCCGCAGCGATCGCTAAACTAATGACATTTTTATCTCGTTGCACTTGCCACGGAGTTGCCCGATCTAGATCAATTACGATCCGATCACCAAGATTTTTGCCAAAGTTCTGTCCATAGTTTTGTTTAGAACGGCGAATAGAACTGATCAAACTATTGGGAGTAGAGATGCGTAAAATTTCACCAACAATCTCTGTCCGCCACTCTTTAGAAATATCCTTAATATCTAAAAACCGTCTTTGCACAGGCTGATCGTAGGTAACGGCGGCAAAAAATGGCACGGAAAACCACCGTAATCTTTGTGCTTGGGGGCGATCGCTATCCATGAGTTCTATGCCCAAGGCGACCCGCATCCAATCATCTTGGAGGTAAATACTGGAATTATCTTTAATCCACTGCCCTACCCAAGGTTGTCCATTAAGCTGAATTGTCCTGCCCTGCTCAGCATAACTAGGATTGATTGCGATTAATTGACTAGTTAAGGCGATCGCTAGAACAGTAGTAGGAACAGAATATCTATAAGCTTTTAGCATGGGTAGTGAGTAACGATGGCGCAGTTATTCTAGCAAAGTGTTTGACAGCAAGTTTAGTAAGAATCAGGCTCAAGTAGAATCAACTAGAATTAAATTAGTTGGTAATTCTAACGATAGTAAGTAACATACGGAGATTTATGGATTATGACATCTACACAAGAAGAAAAAGTGGACAATGATGGTTATCTTAGGGAAATATTAACTAAGCTTGATGCTTTATCTTCAGAGAATAAGGCATTTAATGATAAGTTTGACAATTACCAGAAAGCTACGCAATGGGTAGTTCAACTTGCCTTTAGCCTCATCGCTTCCGCTACTATCACTGTGATCATTACTTCTGTCCTCAGAAAATAAGCAAGAAGGAAAGCAATCACAAAGCTCGCTATGATTTGATCCCTGATAACCATAGAATTAATACATAGAATTAATAATTAATTAGGTCTCTGAATCCGTGAGACTTCTAATAACATCTTGCTAAAATCCCATGACTCTGCCTAGCTTCTCTGATTTTTCTCAACTTTGCCAGAACGGTAATTTCATTCCTGTTTACCAAGAATTAGTGGCAGATATGGATACACCTGTGGCGGCGTGGTATCGGGTATGTGCAGGACAGCCCTATAGTTTTTTACTGGAATCAGTGGAAGGTGGAGAACGGATAGGACGCTATAGCTTATTAGGCTGTGATCCATTGTGGAGACTAGAGGCACGGGGCGATCGCACGATCCAAACTTGGCGAGATGGCACCACTGAAACTCATATTGGCAACCCGCTAGAGCATTTAGCTGCTTGTTTAGAACCGATTAAACCTGTGAAGTTATTAGATTTCCCCACGGGTGGCTTAATTGGATTTTGGGGCTATGAATTAATTAAATGGATTGAGCCAAGGGTACCAGTGTATGCCTGTGGAGATCATGATCTGCCCGATGGACTGTGGATGCAGATTGATAGTTTATTAGTATTTGATCAGGTTAAACGCAAAATTTGGGCGATCGCCTATGCGGATTTACGCAATCATACCGATCCTAAAATTGCCTATGAAAATGCCTGTGATCGAGTGAGTTTATTAATTGCTAAATTGCGATCGCCTTTTAATTATGAGCAGAATATTCTGAATTGGACAAACCCTAAGACTCAACCACCTGTAAATTTTTCCAGTAATTTTACTGCCGAAGCATTCCAGCAGGGTGTAGAAAAGGCAAAAGAGCATATTAAGGCGGGGGATATTTTCCAAGTGGTACTATCTCAGCGTTTTTCCACTCCCTATAGTAGTGATCCTTTTAATTTGTACCGTTCCCTGTGCATAGTCAATCCCTCCCCCTACATGGCATACCTTAATTTTGGCGATTGGCAGGTAATTGGTTCTAGTCCAGAGGTGATGGTTAAAGCAGATAAAATTGATGGGAAAACTAAAGCCACCGTCCGCCCGATCGCAGGCACTAGACCCCGTGGACAAACCATAGCCGAAGATTTGGCATTAGCTGAAGACCTACTTAATGATCCCAAGGAAGTGTCCGAACACGTCATGTTAGTTGACTTGGGTAGAAATGATCTAGGGCGAGTATGTCAAAGCGGCACAGTAGTTGTGGATGAGTTGATGACCATTGAACGTTATTCCCATGTCATGCACATTGTTAGTAATGTTGTGGGTGAACTTAAACCCGATAAAACCGCTTGGGATTTACTGGCTGCTTGTTTCCCTGCGGGTACGGTCAGTGGTGCGCCTAAAATTCGAGCTATGGAAATTATTCATAACCTAGAGGGCGATCGCCGAGGTACCTATGCTGGGGCGTATGGCTATTACGACTTTGAAGGACAATTAAATACTGCCATCACTATTCGGACAATGATTGTCAAAGATGGAGTTCTCAGCGTCCAAGCAGGGGCAGGTATAGTTGCCGATTCCGATCCAAAAATGGAATATCAAGAAACTCTAAATAAAGCGAAAGGGATGTTGGAAGCAATCCGAGGTTTAGGAATTACCCCAAATACTCCCTTCCCACCATAAACATAGACTTAATTAAATTAATGAATCATCATGACACGATCGCAGCGATCGCCACTGCCATAGCTCCAGAACAAGGAAGTGTTGGTATAGTTAGGTTATCAGGTTCTAAATCCGAAGTAATTGCCCGTTCTCTTTTTCATAATTCAAATAATCAAATTTGGGAAACCCATCGCATTCTCTACGGCTATATTAAACATCCAGTTACGAAGGAAGTAATTGATGAAAGCCTCATGCTCATAATGAAAGCTCCGCGCTCCTTTACCCGTGAAGATGTGATTGAGTTCCATTGTCATGGTGGCATTATGCCCGTACAAAGGGTATTAAATCTTTGTTTAGAACAAGGAGCAAGACTAGCCGAAGCAGGTGAGTTTAGTTTAAGGGCATTTCTGAATGGCAGAATCGATTTAACCCAAGCGGAAAGTATTCAAGAATTAGTCGGGGCAAAATCTCCCCAAGCCGCCCAAACTGCGATCGCCTCCCTCCAAGGGAAATTAGCACATCCCATTCGCCAAATGCGGGCTAAATGTGTAGATATTCTGGCGGAAATAGAAGCAAGAATAGATTTCGATGATGATTTAGTCCCTTTAAATCTGGATAATCTACTCAGGGATTTACAGGAAGTGACCGATCAGGCACATACATTAATGGCAACCGCAGATCGAGGACAACTATTACGTTCGGGCTTAAAAATTGCGATCGCAGGGCGACCAAATGTCGGTAAATCTAGCTTACTAAATGCTTGGAGTCAAACTGATCGGGCAATCGTCACCGATCTTCCTGGTACCACCCGTGATGTGGTGGATTCTCAGCTAATTGTCAGCGGTATTCCCGTTACGGTTTTGGATACGGCGGGGATTCGAGCGACGGAGGATATTGTGGAAAAAATTGGTGTGGAGCGATCGCTAATTAGCGTAAAGTCTGCTGATTTAGTTTTACTGGTAATTGATGCCCAAATTGGCTGGACAGATCAGGATCAAGAAATTTATGAACTAATTACTGACTTAAAGACAGATGGCGATCACCCCATAATTTTAGTAATTAATAAAATGGATTTACCAACTTATCCGCCCATACTGCCATCAGTTTTTGAGAAAAAGCCCATTGTCTATACGGCGGCTGCCCTTGCTCAAGGCATTGATCAATTGGAGTTAGCTATTCTTAATTCTGTCCATCAAGGCTCAATCAGTTCCGCTAATTTGGAAGTTGCGATTAATCAAAGACAAAAGGCAAGTTTATTAACAGCAGTCCAAGCTTTGGAAAGAGTTTTAGGAGCGATCGCTCTACCTCTGGACTTTTGGACAATCGATCTGCGCGAAGCTATTCATGCCTTGGGACAAATCACAGGTGAAGAGATTACTGAATCAGTCTTAGATACAATCTTTAGTAAATTTTGTATTGGCAAATAATCTACTAAAAGCCCAAACTTAAGTTCTATAGATAGTTTTAATGACTCCAAGGATCAAGTGCTTAATCCCACTGAGCATAGGGATGCAGAACTACAGCTTTAAGAATGCGTTCTCCCTGCCATAGTGGTAAAGATAACCATAACTTACCCTGATCAATCCATTGTTGGCGGAGTTTCCTATTATCTAGATCGGGATTAAGCGATCGTATACAGACAATATTCATCGTCGGTTCACAAACTAGTTCCAAATCAGCAGAATTATCAACCCACACTCTTAATGCCTGAGCTTTGTGCATGGAGTTATCTATAAGTTGAGCGTAACCATCTAAACCTAGCGATCGCAACGCCAGCCAGAGTTTTAAACTATCCGTGCGCCTTGTTCCCTGCAAGTTAAAATTACCAAAATTTAAGGAATTATCCGCCATATAGGGCAGTGTATGATCAAAGCCATCAATTAAGTGCTGTCGATCGTTAACCAAGAGCATGGCACAGGTGCGGGCAATCCACATCCATTTTTGGGGATTAAAGGTAATAGAGTCTGCTTGTTCTATGCCAGATAATAAATGTTGCCATTTGGGGGAAAGGATTGCGGCTCCTCCGTAGGCGGCATCCACATGAAACCAA
The DNA here is from genome assembly GCF_000317085.1 of Synechococcus sp. PCC 7502. Taxonomy (NCBI): domain Bacteria; kingdom Bacillati; phylum Cyanobacteriota; class Cyanophyceae; order Pseudanabaenales; family Pseudanabaenaceae; genus Pseudanabaenococcus; species Pseudanabaenococcus habilitatus. The sequence continues at coordinate 491,187 of NC_019702.1, read as the reverse complement.
CAATTATATTTCCGAGCGATTTCTCCAACTGATTGAATATGATCTACTACCCCTGTAATCGTTGTACCTGCGATCGCCCCGACCAAAAAAGGAATATTACCTAACTTTAACTGCTCTTGAATCTTTGCCTCTAAAATATCTGGCTTAACCTGTCCTGAAGCATTAGTTTCGACCCTGATCAAATTTTTACTACCCAGTCCAATCACGTTCATGCCCTTATCAAAGGAAGTATGGGCAGCATCGGAAATAAAAGCGACTAATTTATCATTAATACTATTCTTAATCCCATCGGATTTAATTTCAGGAAGTTTATGATTGCGTGCTATTAACAATGCCGTAATATTCGCCAAACTGCCACCACTGGTTAATGTGCCGAAACTGCAATCGCCCAAACCAAATAACTGTCCAAACCATGACATTAAATCTGCCTCAATGCGGGTAAATAGTGGAGCCAACTCACTACTAAGCATATTGTTATTAATGGCACTGGCTAAAGCATCCGCCCAAATCGTAATTGCTAAAGGTACGCTATCCATGTGTCCCATATAACGGGGATTGTTAAGGTTAAGACTACGGGGTAATACCTGCGATCGCACTTCTAGGAGCAAATCTTGCCAATCCATACCCACCTTGGGAATATCTAATTTTAATACCGAGGCATCCTTCACAAAATCTTGGGACTGATTAGCCAACACCTCATCCGTAATTAAGTCCACAAACGCATAACCCATTTGGCGGATCACTTCTCGATTGGAACCATCTGGCTTAATAAATTGGCTGTTTAATTGACTATTAAATTGACTACTGAATTGGGAATCTAAAAAATTGTTGGGCATTACTTAATCATGGCGACGGGATAATCAGGATTTTGGGGATTAGGAATCAGTTGTTGATTTTTGCAATCTACTACAAAGTCCATCAATTCTAAAACTACTTGCCCAATTAAAACCTCATCGCCAACTACTAATGCCTCTATAGCCGCAGTTCTACCCTGACATTCAACTAGAACAGACTCAGTTAACCCTACTACTTCCTGCGCCCCAATGGCAAAGCGAGCAACCTGTTGTTTTCGTATCTTTAATCCTAGGGTATCTGCAACTTCAGGCGGAATCACCAGAGTTAAGGCACCCGTATCCACTAGTCCTATAGTTTCATAGGTACGGAGATGTTTAGGATGTAAAGAACCTAGGCTCACTAATCCTTCCTCAAAAACACTTGTTAGCTTCACCTTTACTCGAACTGCTCCCATAGCGGCTCCATTATTGCCATTATTTAAAATATTCCCTGTGGTGATGGTTTTCATAGAGATATTTGCCTCGAGTTAGATATGATCTAGGTAAATCTTAACCAAAAGCTATCTGTATGAGTGTAAATCTGTCCTGCGACTTTAGCGATCGCTACCTTGATAGTTCTTTAAGCACCAGCCAACGTCAACTGGCAATTACGGTTTCAGTCGATGGCAGTATTACTACTAGCACTAGTCCACTAAATCTATGCTTAGTTCTAGATCACAGTGGCTCTATGGGCGGACAACCCCTTGATACGGTTAAAAAGGCGGCTAGAGAGCTTATCGATCAAATGAGCTATACAGACTACATCAGCGTCGTGGGATTTGATCACAAAGCCAAAGTAGTAGTAGCTAGTCAAACCTTAACCAATCCTGAAGCCGTTAAGGACAATATTCAATCTCTACGTGCATCGGGTGGTACCAGCATTGATGAAGGAATTAAACTCGCCCTCCAAGAACTGAGCAAGGCAAAGAAAAACGCTATTAGTCAGGCATTTGTCCTCACCGATGGGGAAAATGAGCATGGTAGTAACGATCGCTGTTTGCAGTTTTCCCAACTAGCCGCCGAATATGGCATGACCCTTCATACTCTGGGTTTTGGTGACTATTGGAATCAAGATGTTTTAGAAAAAATTGCCGATGCGGGAGGCGGTGCTATGGCATATATTGAAAACCCCAGTCAAGCCACCTCTGAATTTCATAAACTCTTACGGCGGGTGCAGTCCGTTAGTTTAACCAATGCCCATTTAATTCTTAAACTTGCACCTAATGTACGGCTGGCTGAACTTAAACCGATCGCCCAAGTTATGCCCGAAACCATTGAACTAGACCCCGAAAAAATTTTAGATACCTATACTGTGCGGTTGGGAGACTTAATGTTAGGGAACGATCGCACAATTCTCGTCAACTTGTATATTAACCAAAATATTAACCCTAATCCACAGCAAAATGTCTCAATCCCCAATACCAATACATTTACAGCCGTAACTGCCCAAATTCGCTACGATGATCCGCAAACCCAACGGGAAAATATCCTATCTCCAGAAGTTACAGCCGATCTAACTTTAATTAAAGACTTCCGCCCGCAAATCAATCCCCAAGTGCAGACCAGTATGCTTGCAGTGGCAAAATATCGTCAGACCCAATTAGCAGAAACTAAATTAAAACAGGGCGATCGCACTGGGGCAGTAACAATGCTACAATCAGCAGCAAAAACCGCTTTGCAAATGGGGGATCATCAAGCAGCAACGGTCTTACAAGCCAATGCTACGACTTTACAGTCAGGAACCGATCTCAGTGAAGCAGAACGCAAGCAAACTCGAATGGTGTCCAAAACCATTTTGCAGATACCAAACTAAATATCAAACTAAACTTCCCAAAATAATTAACCATGATTATTTGCCCTAACTGTTCCCATGAAAATCCAGATGGTGCAGAATATTGTGATTCCTGTTATACGCCTTTACCCATAATTACTATCAGCACTTGTCCAAGTTGTGGTGGTACCGTTCAGTCCGATGCCAGCTTTTGTGGAAGTTGTGGTTTTAACTTAAAATCTGCTAGTCAATCTATTAAAAATATGCCAGAAGAAACTGAAAATACATCCAGCCTCCATGAAGAAGAATCTCTACCAGTTCCTAATTTATCGGAAGCCGATTTAAATGAGTTGATTGAGCCTGTTGCTGTAGAACCTAACCCTCGTACCCAACTTCAGCAATTGGGAGCTTTTTTAATTCATGTGCAAACTAACATCAAGTTAGAACTACCAACTAATTTACAGGTGATTCACATTGGTAAACCCAATAATATGATTCCTCCCGACATTGATGTTTCTGGTTTCCCCGACTCAGATATTGTTTCCCGTGTTCACGCTGACATTAGGTTTGAAGGTAATGCCTTTTATTTTGAAGATACTGGTAGCTCCAATGGTACCTATGTAAATAATGTTGCTTTACCCGCAGGTAACCGCCATAAATTACGCGCAGGCGATCGCATTGCTTTAGGTAAGGGTGATCGAGTTAGCTTTATTTTTCAAGAGTCCTAATTTTTCAAGATCTGTGGATTGGCTTATCATGCTCTTGACTAAACCTTTAAGAACCCTGACAATCATACAAATTAGTAGGCGGGTTGTACATGAGTATAAGTAAAGTACTGGTGATTGATGACAGCATCATGATCCGCAAAATGGTAAAGAGCATATTGGCAGACAAGTTTGAAGTTCTAGAAGCAAATGATGGGATGTCAGGGCTTGATACGGCGAAAAAAGTGGCACCAAATCTAATTTTGCTTGACTTTGTAATGCCTAAATATAATGGCTACCAGACTTTACAGGCACTGCGTCGAGTTGATACCCTCAAGGACATTCCCGTAATTATGATTTCGGGGCTAAGGGAACAAGTGGCGGAAAATGTACCTGAACCTTGGGACTTTGATTTTCTGGAAAAGCCGTTTGAACCAGAGGTGTTAATTTCTAAAATTGACCATCTCCTGCATACTGGCGTGCCAGCAGTTGCCGGGGCTATCCCCACTGAGGACTCCCGCAATTCCCAACGAGTACTCGATCGCCTTACTGCTACTGAAACTCTGCTTGCTCAGGGTATTGAAAACCTCATTCAACGAGAAGTAGTAGCCCGCATCAATACGTTATCTACCCGAGTCCAAAAACAAGAGGCTGCCTTAAATATCCTCGACAAGAAGCTAGACAGTATTTCTCAAAAACTAGAGCATCAAAATAAAGGATTAATGATTATTTTGCGTGAGATTAAGGCTTTACAAACCCAAGTTGCGAGCAAGTAAATATTAAAATAGAAGTTTACTGTTTCGCTTACTTTCTCATTTACAGTACCTAAGTATCTTGCTAAACTTCAATCCCAAATTTCTGCGCCGTGAACTATTACCAATCCTAGGAAACTTAAAGTTTGCGATCGCTTTGTTGCTAATCATTGCCCTTTTTAGTGTGTCTGGTACCGTCATTGAGCAGGGAGAGACCCTAGATTTCTATCAGCAGAACTATCCTGAGCATCCCGCTTTATTTGGGTTTTTAACCTATAAGGTTTTGCTATTAGCGGGGCTTAATCATGTATATAGCACTTGGTGGTTTTTAGCATTACTAATTTTATTCGGTACTAGTTTAACCGTTTGTACATTTACCCGTCAGCTACCCATGCTCAAGGTGGCAAAACGCTGGCATTACTATACCAAGCCCCAAAGTTTTAATAAGTTGGCATTAAGTACTGAATTAGTAGGGCGATCGCTGGATCAAATTGCGCCCGTTTTAACTAAATTTGGCTATGCTGTGTTTCAAGAGAATGATCAACTCTATGCCCGTAAAGGACTTGTGGGCAGAATTGGACCGATTTTGGTTCATGCCAGTATGTTGCTAATTTTATTAGGGGCAATTTGGGGGGCATTGGCAGGTTTTATCGGGCAGGAGATGATCCCCAGTGGGCAAACTTTTTCAATTAAAAATGTCACTGAAGCGGGTATTTGGTCACATATTCCCAAAACTTGGTCTGTAAAAGTTAATCGCTTTTGGATTGAATATACACCCAGTGGGGCGATCGATCAGTTCTATTCCGATCTTTCCGTCTTAGATAACAAATCTGGACAAGAACTGGATCGTCAGACTATTTATGTTAATAAACCCCTGCGTTACGATGGCATTACTTTTTATCAAGCGAACTGGGATATTGCGGCGGTACGTTTTACCCTAAATGCCAGTCCAGTCCTGCAATTACCGATGACGGCGTTACAGGCAAAGGGTACTAATAATAAGGTGTGGGGAGCATGGTTACCAACTAAACCCGATCTCAGTGCGGGAGTAACCCTAATCACTCCTGATTTACAAGGCACATTACTGATCTATGACGAGAAAGGCAACTTAGTATCCACGGTGAGAGCAGGAGGTAGCACCGAAGTTAATGGCGTAACTTTAACCATTAAAGAACTGGTAGGTAGCACGGGGTTACAAATTAAATCTGATCCGGGTATTCCTATTGCCTATACTGGCTTTGGGCTATTGATGCTAGGTGTAATCATGAGCTATGTGAGTCACTCGCAAATTTGGGTACTTAAATCTGGTAATAGTCTTTATATCGGCGGTAAAACTAATCGGGCGTTGGTGGGCTTTGAGTCAGAGATGATCCAAATTATTGAAAGTTTGCCAAATCCAGTTTTGAGTTTAGGATGATAAGGAAATAACTACTGAAAAATTTATATGAAAGAATTCTTTAAAAATGTTCTGAACTATCCTAAATACTTAATTGTGATTGTAGTAGGAATATTTACGGCGGCATTGCAACCCCTGGCACCATTTCTGAAAAAACCAGTTACAGCGATCGCTCTATTCAGTGCTGTCATCAGTGGATTTATCGGCTTATATTTTGTATTAAAGGCTATGCTCGGGATTGAAGTTTAATGTATCGGGGGTAAAAGCGATTACAGCTTCGCCGTTGTCGATAATATTTTGACAAATTTGCTCCAAGGGTAAATCATTGGGATCGGTACCAAAGGGCATTTCAATTTCATTAGCAATTTCTTCGACACCCAATAAAATAAAGCTCACCAATCCCACAAAGGCGGCTGTCCATAGTCCCAAACTTGCGACAAAATGAAAGGGCAGACTAAGGCAATAGATTAAAATCAAGCGTTTCAGATAAATACTATAGGCAAGGGGAATAGGGGTTTTACTAATGCGTTCACAGCCTGTTAAACCTTCTATTAAGCTATTTAGCGTATCAGTTGCCAGATGCAAATGTGTACTATCTAGCTGATGACAACGATATTGCTGATGCAGGTATGCGCTAATCCAAAATGTAATTTCTAAGGGGGGATTTGACACTTGTTCTAGTTTGAGAACTTCCGATGGTGAAACTAAAGATTGGAGAGATTGATCAATGGGTTCTTGGCGTAAATGCAGCTTAGTCGCGATCGCAAAGGCACTTAAAAGCCTAATAGCCCTGATTTTTGCAGCCTTAGACTTCTCATCAGTTTCAATAATTCCTAGTTGGATTTCCCTAGCCAGATTCCGAATATTAACTACCAGAGTTCCCCACAATTTCCGTCCTTCCCAAAACTTGTCATAGGCAGCATTTGTCCTAAATACCAGTAACAACCCCAAGACCAAGTTATAAACTACATTACCCGTAAGGCTTTCTAGGACTTCAGACGTGGGAATATAGTGGAGCTTATAAAGCCATGCCACCCCATAGGCAAACCCTGTAAACATTAACACCCGTGGCAAAACAATGGGGGCAACCGATCCCCGAAAATGTAATGCCATAATTAGCCATTGCCAACTTCTCATTAAGGTTTCATCGGGATAAATTTCTCACCGCATCAAAAGCATAGCTACGCATTTCATCGGCAATTCGCCATAGTTCCTGCCCCGTGTGCAAGTGATGATCATCAAAATTAAGGGTGAAATAATTAAGCTCTTCAATACCATCTCCCACTTGGTTAAGGCAGTGATATAGGTATGCAGCTACTCCCGCCGCCGAAGCAGGATTGGGCATTTTACGGAATAATATCTGGGCATAGTTAAAGGCATTGCGGCAATTTTGAATATATTCTTGGAAGTTATCTAATAAATCCTGATCAAAGGGATCATCAGCAAGTTGATCAATCTGATCATCGAGGTTGTCCAGAATTTGGTTAAGAATTTCTATGATCGGCTCATATACTTGGGTTAGCCATAGATCAAGTTTGCCATCTTCATCTAACCCCTGTGATCGCTTTTTAACTACGGTAGAAACATTAGAGGTATTAGAGTTTTTAGAAACCTTAGTGCTAAGTCCCATACTTTGATCGTAGGAGGCACGGGTTTGGGGATTACTTAGGATTTCGTAGGCAATATTAATTGCGGAAATTTGATCGTGGTTATTGAGGTCGTGATTGCAGTCGGGATGAAATTTTTTTACTAGTTTCCGATAGGCAAGTTTGATCTCCGCTTGGGGAGCTTGGTAATGCACTTGCAAAGTATGGTAATAATTATTTCCCGCCCGTGACATGATCTAGTCTAATTTAATCGTTATGAACCACTGGATTAGTTTACTTCAACAATATCGGATTTTCGCAGTAATTCGTGCTGCCAATGTTAGTACTGCCTATAAAATGGCGATCGCTGCTGCTTATGGCGGGATTAGACTCCTAGAAATTACTTGGAATACTGAATCTGTAGAGCTTTTAATTCCTCAACTTGTGGCAGAGTTACCCCATTGTCAAATTGGGACGGGTACAGTTTTAAATATAGATATGGCTAGGCAAGCGATCAAGATCGGCTGTAAATTCGTATTCACGCCCCATGTCGATCAAAACTTAATTCAATTAGCTAATCATGCCCATATCCCAATTATTGCTGGTGCTATGACTCCAACTGAAATTTTGCAAGCTTGGCAGTGGGGAGCGGATGCAGTCAAGATATTTCCTATAAAAACCCTTGGGGGGCAAGAATATATTAAATGTCTTAAGCCCGTACTGGAAAATATTCCCCTGATTCCTACGGGTGGAGTGACGGTGGATAATACGATCGATTTTCTTAAATCTGGGGCGATCGCAGTGGGCATTTCTACGGATTTATTTTTACCCCAAGCAATTCATAATCAAGATTGGCAAAAAATTAGCGATCGGGCAAAGTTAATTTGTACTCAAGTTGAGGAATTTAATCAGCATATCAATCAGATCAAGGGATTGTTTTGAATCACGGTGCCATTAAGTTAAATTTTAAAAATTTTAAATTATTAATGCTTTCATTTCTCTAACCGCTTGATCTAAGCCCACCAAGACAGCACGACTGATAATACTATGACCAATATTTAATTCTTCCATCCCCCTAAGCTGGGCGATTGCTTTCGTATTCCAGTAAGTTAGCCCATGTCCAGCATTAACTCGTAGCCCCAGTTCCAGTGCTAGTTCACAACCTAGGGATAAAAAGTCTAGTTCGTGTTTTAAGGTGTCTTCGGTTTTGGCATTGGCATAGGTACCAGTGTGCAGTTCCACAAATTTTGCCCCTGTTTGGCTTGAAGCTTTAATTTGACTGGGATCAGCATCAACAAATAGACTGACAGGAATTTGGGCATTTTGTAATTCTACTACGATTTTAGTTAGGCGATCGCCCAAACCAATCACATCCAAGCCTCCTTCCGTAGTAATCTCTTCCCGTTTTTCAGGAACCAGAGTAACGTAGTCGGGCTTAATATCTAGGGCAATTTCCACCATCTCAGGCGTTGCTGCCATTTCCAGATTTAAGTGAGTGCGAATCGTCTGCCGTAAAATGCGAACATCACGATCTTGAATATGTCGCCGATCTTCGCGCAAATGCACTGTAATCCCGTCTGCCCCAGCTAATTCAGCAATCACAGCCGCCGCCACTGGATCAGGTTCTATACCCCTGCGTGCCTGTCTAATTGTCGCCACGTGATCAATGTTAACGCCAAGGGTAGGAGCCATAGGTGAGAATAGTTGAAATATATAGAGTAATGAGTAACTAAGACGCAGATTCGATTTCTTTAACAAAGGCTTCGATAAACTGCATAGTTACACCCGGATGTTTACCTGTAATCAAATTGCCGTCAATTACTAAATCTGCGGTGGCATCACCTTCGTAAATCACATCACCACCAGCATTTTCCACATCACAAATAATATTATGGGCGCAGGTAACTTTTTTTCCTCTAATTAAATCGGAATCAGCACAAAATAGCCATAGACTGTGGCAAATTGTCCCAAGCTTAATCTTAGGATTATTAATTACCTTACGCAGAAATACAACGGCAGGAGCTTGATTTTTTTGCCCTTTTTTAACACTAGCCTGATACCTCAATCGATCTGTGGCATAGGCACCGATACAAATAAACCCTTTATAGTCATCTGGGTTAATGTCATTAATTTCTGTGGTAACTGTAACTTTTTCAATGGGGTCATAAATTCCATCATCGGGATTACCACCAAAATGCAAAGCAGGCTGTCCCCAAAGATGGGAAATATATTCTACTTCATAGCCATACTCAGGGAAGTGAGCATTAAAGAGACGGTATTCAGTTTGATCGAAATGGTCTTCAATAATTACGCCAATTTTACCTTTGATTTCAGTCATATCTTTATCTCCGTAGGATGTTTATTGAGGACTAAATTGGCAGGATTTAGATTAGGGAATGAGCCTTTATCTACCCAAATCTCTGCCAAACTTATGTATTGATTTATATTGATTGATTATGTAGTGATTAATGTTAGTAACTCAGGGGCAGCAAAGACATCCCTATAGAAGGTTAATTGTTCGCTCTTAAAGTAGCAACCACCACGGTGTCCACGTCTTACCCAGCAAACCATACCTTTGGCAAGAGTTTCATTGGTTGCATCATCAACACATTTCCACTCAAAGTGGACAAATTCTGACCAAAACTGCACAATTGGCCAACACATAGTTACCCCGGGTTGAGCAATTAATGCCCACCAATGTTGTTCTCGTTCTTTCTGCTCACCTAGTCCATAAAAAGGTCCATCTTGGCAAAGATAAACTAAGTCATCTCGATATTCACCAGTTAATAAGTCACCCCTGCCTTGTCGAAGTGCCTCGCAGTGGGTGGGCCACCATTCTTTATTTTCTAGCTCAATTTGGGCGGTAGTATAATCATCTCCGATTTGAGGTAGAGTTGCTTCTTTGAGAGCAATAAATGCTTCAGCATCACCTATAAGTTTTGCCTTTAATTCTTCAGAAACTAGTCCAGGTTTTGAATAATCAGCAGATAAATCTTTGTAGTAGTTAGTCCTTTTTTTCATAGTTTCTACAGATAAATTCTTTTGGGTGAAAGCATACACTAGGATGCAATGGATAAGGCTAATTTAAGTATTTAATCGGAATTAGAACTGCCGAGAACTTGATTGAGGGCAACAAAGGCACTAGCAGATTTATTAAAGCCAGCATAAACTGCCATAAATAGTAACAGTTCTTCGATTTCTTCACGAGTTGCACCTTGCTTGAGCGCCATATTGACATGAGCTTCAAAAGGACTACCAATCCCGATCTGGGTATTATTAACTAGATCAACCGCAATAGTGATAAAGGCTTTGGTTTTTTGATCGATTAGAGGTAACCCCCAAGCTTCGCCCGCAACACGGGTAACAAAGTCTCCAAATTTGGGATTAATTCCCGATAAACCAGCTTGAAGGTCTTTATCATCTAGTACAGCATTTTCGTAAGGCATTTTATTCTCCATTTAGCATTATTCAATGTAATTCAATGTATTGATAGCGATCGAGAAGCTAATAGATTAGTTAGTTTATAGATTAGTTATAAAGACAATTCTAAATCCTGCTAGGAATTTAAAATAGAAAGTTATGCCAATTCCTTACATAAGTATCTTTGGGTAGGCATTTCTAAAAAACTGGTTTCAGAGGGAGGAAGTCTTAGTCTATAACTTTGATGCGTCCAGACTGGAGATAGGTAAATATAATATTAATCTGCCCGTACTGAACTTGGGTTAGAGGAGTAGAGGAAAATAAACCATTAAAAATGGCTTTACTGAAGTGCATATAAGACTTGCGCGTTAGTTGCCCTGTATTGATTATCTGGGTCACAATTTCTTGCAAACTTATGTCTGGAGGATTTGTGGGTTCCTTAGATGTCTTAGAGATTTGGGGATCAGATTGGAGCTTAGTTTCACTCTGGAGGGTAGTAATTTTTTGGTTGACTGGTTTAGGAGCAACTGTGGGTGTGCGCTTTAAGGATCGGGCGATCGCTGCTCTCAATAAGACAGGATCAAAAGGTTTAGTTAAATAGTCATCGGCACCAAGTTCTGTACATCGCATCATGCTATCTAGGTCATCAATGGCAGACACCATGATCACGGCAATACTACTTAAGGCTTTATCGGCTTTAATTGCCTCCAGTACCTGATAGCCGTCCATACCTGGCATCATAATATCTAGTAATACTAAATCAAAGGGTTGCGATCGCAGCATTGTCATTGCCTCTTTACCGCTAGAAGCTAACTCTGCCGTGAAGCCTTCATATTTTAAGCGACGACGTAGAGTATCACGATTCATCTCGTTATCATCAACAACTAATACATTGAAACCGTCATTTGCCATGATTAGCTTTTCAGTTGATTTTACTTATCTACCATGATACTCAGAATAAATCCTAGTCAGTAATACTAATCAGTGCAGAAGGTCCTAACCACACGGCACCGAGAACCCACTGTGCTGCAGGATTCAAGGGCATACCGTTCTGCCAGAGCCTCATCAGTACCCCAACCTGTACCTGCTCCCCCATTGGATGCCTCAGCGATGCTACCACAGGCATTTTTAAACCACAGTAATGCTCTACAATCATCAGCACCTGAAACATTTGCACATTCCCGTCTTGCCCTGCGTTCTGCTTGCTCTCTAGTAGAAAAATTCCAAGCATAGCCTTTATCTCCAGTATTACGAGAACGGGCGATCGCTCCAAAATTGTCTGCCAGAGCTACTAGCTCACCACCAAATAAGATCGGCATCATTGTTAACATTGCTAAGGTTATGGGCTTACCAAGATTGAAAGACATAGGTTTTAGGGTTTTTCTTTGAATTAAGAATTAATATACTATGAAGCTAGTATGAATAATTTATTCCAAAGTTTAATTGCTGATTTGTTTCTCAGTTTGTTTATAAGTTTAAAGTTATGTTTACACAGAAATATTTTATAGAGGAATATTTTATTAATTACACTTAGGTAATGAGGTAATTTACCATAGGATTACTAAGGATAAAATTTTATAGAATCTTCATGGATAGTTTATTAGCGATCGCCTACCTCACCACATTAGTCACAATTTTAGGTATCTTGGGGTGGTTAGTAGTAAGACAAATTTATAAAAGTCGGCAGTTAGAATCAGTAATTAGTGATTTACAGCCAAAACTACAAAAAGAGACGGGAACGCCCATCGATTATTACAAACTGGGGAGCGTGTACCTAAATAAAAAACTCTATGCTAAGGCAATTTCTGAGTTTGAAAAATCCCTAAAATCTGGGGGAGAAGGAATGGCAGAAGTGCATAATGCCCTAGGTTTTGCCTATTTCTCTCAGCAACAGTTTGATCTGGCAATTAGAAAATATAAAGAAGCGATCGCTCTCCAACCCGAATATGTAATTGCGATAAATAACTTGGGGCATGTGTATGAGAAGAAAAAATTAATCCCTCAGGCCCTAGAGTCCTATCAACGGGTACTAGAAATCGCTCCTGACAATGAAACTGCAAAACGAAGAGCAGCATCTCTACAAAAACGGGTGTCGTAATTTTTACTAAAGCATTTTACTTAAGGTTTAGATACTTAAGATTTGGGTTTTAATCTAATCCCCAAGGCGATCGCTCCTAAAAACAATAAACCCATAATGCCTGCTAAAGGATTACCTCCTATGCCTGTGATCCATTCAGGTACGACTTGATTAGCTCGAATCCAGCTAGTGGTATTAACAATGTAAAAGGCTCCAACTAATCCACCGTGTAAACCAATTGCTAAGCCCAGACTGCCATTTTGCGATCGCCTTGCCCAAACTAAAGTCATTCCTAACAACATCAAACCCGGAAACTGCACCAAACGAGAGATTAAGACTTGAATGGGTTCAGATTTAATGAAATGGGTAATCGCAAAAAAGCTGCTATTCAACCACAGCGATCGCCCCGTGCCAAAATCCTTTTCCATTTCAGTTAATAGCAACCCCCGAAATAGTAATTCTTCTGCAAAACCTACCCCTAGACCTGTTAACACGCCTGAACCGATAGCACTAATCCAATCAATATTTGGCTGCCAACTTAACCACCCCCAACTAACTTGCAGCTCCATCAATAAAAATAAAGCCATAAAGCCAACACCAAAACCTGCTAAAAGCTCTAAAAAAAAGTAATGATTTCCTTCAGGATGCCTTCCCAAGCCATAGTAATAATAGGGGCGACCTACGCCTTCAACCTTACGTCCCCATACCCAAATTAATCCTACGAATAAAATGTAGAGTAAAATTCCGAGGGATACACTACTGGCTTCTTTGAAGATTAAATAAACTGGCAAAGCTATGGGGAGCCATAACCCTAATAAAATTCCTAAAAATGCTCCTAGTCTCAGTAAAAATGGATATTTAGCCACTAGCCTCCTATGCCCAATTTCTCCGCTACGGTTGCCGTCATGGGTAGTAAAGTTATCAACATCCAAAATAGAGCAAATATGCCCAAAGCATCACGATCGCCATCTAAATCACTCAACTCATTGTGCATAATCCCCTCTTGATCCCTAAGTAAAATCAAAATAATTCCGCCCCAATACAGTGCTAAAGGATTAATTAAAGTAGCGATCGCCAACACCAATAAAGTCAACAATGTAGCCGTACCAGCAGTTTTTCTGCCATACATAGCCTGAATAATTCTGCCCCCATCTAGCTGACCCGCAGGCAAAAGATTTAATGCCGTAATTACCAGTCCCAACCAACCTAAAACTACCAAAGGGTGAATTTCCACTAAATCGATATGCAATGCCCCACCCAAAGTTAGCTTTCCTAAAATTCCTACCAATACCGACGCTTGGAAAATTTGGCTAGGAATCTGCAAGTTGCCATCATGGTGACCTGAGAGTAATAAACCCACCACTAAAAATAGTAGAGATAATAACCCACTACAAATAGCAGGAGCGATCGCTAAATCAAACAAAACTTGACGATTAGGTAATGACGACTGAATTCGACTAAAAGCACCGAAAGCTCCCATTTGCGAAGAAGGCAAGAAAAAAGGCAAACCCAACTTGACCTCATACTTCTGTCCTATCCATCGCCAGCCTAACTCCCGCACCAGTAAAATTGCCCCAATCCCCAAACCAAACGGTAAACCTTCTAAAAACCGCTCAGGATGCAGACTCAAATCAATATTTCCCAACTGCGCTCCCAATGCAAGACAGGTGAGTATTGTACAAATTATTAAAATCACCGCTAAAATTTGCTGAGGTTTAGTCTCAGTTACTAATTCTCCTCGATTTGGCAAAATCATAACCACAGGTTTGGAGTCTTGACCAGACAAAAGAAATAACTCATACCTTTGCCCAAGGCGATCGCTTAAACTCTTAGATAAATGATGATAAACTGCTTCAGCTTCCCCCCTCATATTGCCTTTAAATACTAATCCCTGTTGAAAGGGGACGATCTCGGTGGCATAAAAAGTTTCAATGCCAAATATGCCCTGCATCTTTTTAATATCTTCAGGTTGAAGTTTAGAGCCTATCTCTACTTCTGACTTGCTTTTTAAATTAGGTTCTGGCTTTATTTCAAGGATTGGAGCAATCACCTGTTTTTTTAAAGTAGGCTTAGGTTGCTCATTCTGAACTTTACGCACAAATCTTCCTAACCAGATGTAGGCGATCGTCGATATAGAAAGCAATAATAAAAGCCCAGCAAGGCTGATAAATATACCGCTTAAAAATAAACCAAAATAGGCAATCCAAGGTAAAACCAACATTGATCCCTGTAGCCAAGCTAAAAAACTAAGCTTATTAAAGCCATTAGCTTTGCGTAAACTCCAGCCTAAAATTAAGCAGGCAAAGCCTAGAACCAACAATGGGAAAAAAGTATTTGAATTCATTTAACAACTAAAAATCCTGCTTTTACCTTAGGCTAACATGTTCACCTATAGAGTCACACTAAAACTCGTTCTGGAATTTAACTTGGAAGTCATTTTATAAAGTCAATTCAGATAAATTTCCCCAGATGGACTCACCCATAAACTAATGCGATCGACATTAAAATCTGCGGTCAAGTCAAACTCTACTTCCAGCAGCCCATTATCCCTTGTCCGTAAATCAACTTTTAAAAATCCGTTATCTATACGCCTAAAAGTTAAGGATATAGGTAATGACAACTTAAACAAACGAGACTCAGCTTGCCCCTCCAGAATAGTTTGACGGGTACCCAAATTACCCAAAAATTGGAATTTAATCCTAGCGTTAGTCTTATTAATCAATTTAACCGTCACACTCCCATTCACAGGCGTGACATTGCCATCAGGAGTCTGGATGGCTTCAATCGGAGGAGCAGTCAACACGGGAGGAGCTTCGGAGGGCAAAATTGGCTGAGATTTAGCACCCAAAGGTAAATTTACTAGTATAAGTATGGGCAAAATAGCGGTAGCAAACGTGCGTAATATCATGAAATTCATAATTTTTTGAGGATCTGCAATTAATAAAAAACAAATTACCCCATAGCAGCAATTTCGCTAAAAGACCACGATACCTAGATCAAATCAGTACAAGTCAGCAAAATAATGGAGCAATCATTCACATAAACCTACATAATTAGGGTAATATTAACCCAATTAGGACTTCTCAAGATTGTTATGTTCAACAATTGAATGTCCCGTTGGCATAAAATAAAAATCGTTAAGATCATTTATATAAAGGAAATTAGCAAATGGGATTACCTTGGTATCGAGTGCATACAGTTCTCCTGAATGATCCAGGTAGACTGATTGCTACTCACCTCATGCACACCGCCCTTGTCGCTGGATGGGCAGGTTCAATGGCTCTCTATGAAACAGCAACTTTCGATCCTAGCGATCCTATTCTCAATCCCATGTGGAGACAGGGTATGTTCGTATTGCCTTTTATGGCGAGGCTAGGAATTACTGATTCTTGGGGTGGTTGGAGTGTAACTGGTGAAGCAGCAAAATATACAGGTTTATGGACTTTTGAAGGTACAGCTGTAGCTCACATTGTCCTTTCAGGGTTATTGTTTTTGGCTGCCTGTTGGCATTGGGTTAACTGGGATTTGGAACTCTTTAGAGACCCACGCACTGGTGAGCCAGCCCTAGACTTGCCCAAAATGTTCGGAATTCACTTATTTTTATCTGGCATCCTCTGTTTTGGCTTTGGCGCATTCCACTTAACTGGTTTATTTGGACCTGGAATGTGGGTGTCCGATCCCTACGGACTGACTGGACATGTTCAACCTGTGGCTCCTGAATGGGGACCTAACGGATTTAATCCTTTTAATCCAGGAGGGGTTGTGGCTCACCATATTGCCGCAGGTATCGTTGGCATTTTGGCGGGGCTATTTCATCTGACTGTACGTCCACCTGAGCGTTTATACAAGGCTCTCAGAATGGGAAATATTGAAACTGTTCTTTCTAGTAGTATTGCAGCGGTATTTTTCGCAGCCTTTGTTGTAGCGGGAACTATGTGGTACGGTGCAGCAACTACGCCGATTGAATTGTTTGGACCTACTCGCTATCAGTGGGATAATAGCTACTTCCAACAGGAAATTGATCGCCGTGTTCAAGCAGAATTAAGATCGGGAGCAACCCTATCCGAAGCTTGGTCATCTATTCCCGATAAACTAGCATTCTACGACTATGTAGGTAATAGCCCAGCTAAGGGTGGATTATTCCGTGTTGGTGCCATGAACAGTGGTGATGGTGTAGCTCAAGCTTGGGCTGGACATCCAGTATTTAAAGATAAAGATGGTAGTGAATTAACTGTAAGACGTTTACCTAACTTCTTTGAAACCTTCCCTGTGGTTTTACAGGATAAAGATGGGATAGTTAAAGCTGATATTCCTTTCCGGAGAGCTGAATCTAAATATAGTTTTGAGCAAGCGGGTATTTCTGTAACCCTATATGGAGGAGAGCTAAACGGTAAAACTTTTACTGATGCTCCTACTGTTAAGAAAATCGCTCGTCAAGCACAACTAGGCGAAACCTTTAACTTTGATGTAGATAAGTTCAGTTCGGATGGGGTATTCCGCACTAGCCCTAGGGGTTGGTTTACCTTTGCCCATGCAGTGTTTGCTCTGTTCTTCTTCTTTGGTCATATTTGGCATGGTTCTAGAACTCTGTTCCGTGATGTATTTGCAGGTATTGACCCAGAGCTTGATGAAGAGCAAGTAGAATGGGGTGCCTTCCAAAAAGTTGGAGACAAATCTACTCGTGTTAGAGCTGAGGCTTAATTTAAGGCTTAACAATTTACGGAAAAATTATGGAAACTATTACCTACGTTCTAATCTTTGCTAGTCTAATCGGTCTATTTTTCTTTGCGATCTTCTTTAGAGAGCCACCTAAAATTAATACTGGGAAGAAAAAATAGTCATTTAATTTATTTCTAAGGTCTATTTCTAAAGTCAATTTCTTACAAAATTACCCCTGATTGGAAATCCACCTTTTGGGGGTTTTAAGTTTTGATCATTTCATCTCTATTTATTGACAATACCTAAAGTTAAACAGCACGCAAAAGTTATTTCTGGCAAGACATTTATGATTCCAACTATCAAGCCCACGATCGCCATTTCCCATTTGGGCTGTGAAAAAAATCGTGTAGATACTGAACATATGCTAGGACTACTGGTGCAAGCTGGCTATGGGGTGGATAGTAATGAAGAGTTGGCAGACTATGTAATTGTTAATACCTGTAGTTTTATTGAAGCAGCGCGAGAAGAATCTGTTAGAGCTTTGGTAGAACTGGCGGAAATGGGAAAACGAATCGTAATAGCAGGATGTATGGCGCAACATTTCCAACAAACCCTACTTGATGAAATTCCAGAGGCAGTGGCATTGGTGGGAACGGGAGACTACCATAAAATTGTGAATGTAATTGAGCGGGCAGAGGCGGGAGAACGAGTTAAGGAAATATCCCAAGAGCCAACATATATTGCCGATGAAACTGTGCCAAGGTACCGTACTACTAATCAGTCTGTGGCTTATGTGCGGGTAGCAGAGGGTTGTGACTATCGCTGTGCTTTTTGTATAATCCCCCATCTTAGAGGTAATCAGCGATCGCGATCTATTGAATCCATCGTGACTGAGGCACATCGCCTTGCGAGTGAGGGGGTCAAAGAACTGATCCTAATTTCCCAAATTACTACTAATTACGGGCTAGATTTATATGGGCAACCTAGACTTGCAGAACTCTTAACAGCTTTGGGTGAGGTAGATGTCCCTTGGATTCGGATGCACTATGCCTATCCTACAGGCTTGACCCCGAAAGTAATTAAAGCTATGCAATCTATCCCAAATGTATTGCCTTATTTAGATTTACCACTTCAGCACTCCCATCCTGATATGCTCAGGGCAATGAATCGTCCTTGGCATGGTCGGGTTAATGACAAAATTATTGAACAAATTAAAACGGCAATTCCCAATGCGGTGATGCGAACGACTTTAATTGTAGGATTTCCGGGCGAAACCGAGGCACAGTTTCAACATCTTTTAGAATTTGTACAGCGTCATGAGTTTGATCACGTTGGGGTATTTACCTATTCGGCGGAAGAGGGTACTCCTGCCTATGACTTGCCTGATCAAATTCCTGAAGAAATTAAAGAGGCAAGAAAAGATGCAATTATGGCTGTCCAGCAGGACATTTCATTGCGTAAAAATCAGGCGGAAATCGGTAAGATCGTTAATGTTTTAATTGAGCAAGAGCATCCTGAAACTGGAGAATTAATTGGGCGATCGCCTAGGTTTGCCCCGGATGTGGATGGAGTAGTATATCTTAAAGACCCTCAGCATAAAGCGAGCTTGGGAGAAATGCTCTCTGTGCAAATTACGGGTGCTGATCATTACGACCTATTTGGAGAAATTAAGTAATGTATGATGTGGTGGTGATTGGGGCAGGTTTAGCAGGGTTAAGCTGTGGGAAGGAATTACGACAGGCAGGGCTAAATATCAAAATTGTAGAAAAGGCGGCAGGTGTTGGCGGACGGCTAGCGACCAGAAGATTGCAGGGAACTTGGGCAGATCACGGTGCTCAGTATGTCAGTGTCCACAATGAAGTATTTGGTAGATTTATTCATAGTCTGGAACAACAGGGTATTGTCAAAGAATGGACACGTTCGATCACTCAATTGAGTCCAGATGGTAGTCAATTCTCTAGTTCGGGTTGGCTTTATCCCCGCTATACTTCTCCCTTCGGGATGACAGCGATCGCCAAACATTTAGCCACAGATCAAGATATTTTACTGAAAACTAGAATTGTTGAGGTTAAAGTTCAAGACCAACAATGGTATCTGACTACCGAAACTGGTGAACAAATATTTGCGTCCGCAATCGTTTCCACTATACCTGCACCACAATTTTTAGGATTATTTCAAAGCGTGCTGGGGGCAAACTCTCAATTACTTAAGACCGTGCAGTCAGTCAAGTTTCATCCCAATATTACAGTTATGGCGGGATATGCTAAAACTCAAGCTATACCTGAGCAATGGCGAGCTTTTCGCTGCGTTGATGATTTTATCTTAAGTTGGATCAGCTATGACAGCAGTAAACATCCCGACCAAGTTACCCAACCAGTATTTGTGTTTCAAAGTACCTCGCAGTTTGCACGACATTCCCTAGAAGAAACCGACTTAGAGAAAGTAGGTAAGGCAATTTTACTGAAGGCGGGGGAATACTTGGACAGTTGGTTGAGTCAACCAGAGTGGTGGCAGTTGCAACGGTGGCGATATGCCCTTGTGGAAGAGGCTTTAGAAGTTGATTGTTTAACTACTAAAATGCCTTTACCTTTGGTTTGTGCAGGGGATTGGTGTGCTGGCAAAAATCTTGAGGGTGCCTACTGTTCCGGGATTGCAGCATCTAGTACGGTTCGAGACTTAATTAATCGTTAACTAATTTTTTAACTAATTTTATCCCCACTTAAAATAAAAATTGGGTTAACTGCCGCAAAAATTTGGCGGTTACCTCTAGTTTCAAGGCGGTTAAAAGATGACTGTACTACTTCTATATTGCGAACTTGTAGTTGAGAAAAGCTTTCAGATATTTTATACAGTCCTTCAAGGGTGGCAGCAGTGGCGATGATTCTGCCCCCGGTCGCTAATCGATTCCAGCAGTACTCCAAAATTTCTTTAATTGTTAGCCCACCCTCTACTAGAATTCGATCTGGAATATCTGTAAGAACATCTAGGCATTCTGGCGCACTCCCATTAATAATTTCTGCATTTTTAATCCCAAATTTCTGGCAATTGCGATCAATTAAACCCGTTACCTCTTGATCCCGCTCGATCGCTACAATTTTACAGCTAGGACATAGTAATCCTACTTCCACTGGGATCGTGCCTGTACCTGCGCCAATGTCCCAAAATACAGAATGCGATCGCAGGCGTAAATGACTAATTAGGAGTAACCTCACCTCACATTTACTCAGGGGAATACCAGGTAAGCGGTCAAACATCTCATCGGGGATCCCAGGTGTGGCATAGTTCCAAAGCACCATAACTTATTCATCTCTTGAATTAATTACATCATCTCTATCAGTTCGATCAGCTATTTGATTGCGTTGTGATGCCTCAGGGAGTTGCCTAAGGGGATTACCATTTTTACGTTTAGGCTTACTAAATGCCTTCCACCCTGCTTTTAAGCCCGCAAAAGCACTACGGGTAGTTATAGATACACTCTCTGCCTGCTTCTTAACCCCTTTAATACTGTCATTTACCTGCTTAACCGCTTCCCCAGCATTTTTGGCACCCTGATTTAATTCGTCGCTTAATTCACTGATTTCCAGTCCAGTTAATCGGATTGCCTCGAGGGTGGGAGGAAGTTCACGGGAAAGGGTATCTGCTAGTTTTTGGACACTGCGCCCCGCTTTGGCTAACTCTTGAAAGGCAGGAATAGCAGTTACTAGCAGAGCAGTTAAACTTGCTGCCACCAGTAAAATTGATAATCCCAACCAAAACAACGGCTCGATCATAAATTATCTTCATCTGCATTGATGCTGGGAACCTTCATAGCATTGAGTTCTTGGCGTAACTTTTGGCTGGCATCTTTCCCCACTGCGATCGCCTCCTGCATTCTTTCAATCGTACTATCAATGGTTTTTCCTGCTTGTTCTGTAAAGCGATCAGCTTGCTGCTGCACGTTGGCACTAATATCATTGGCAATATCGCTGGCAATTTCAGGAATGGCATCTGCCGATTTACGCAATAGTCTGCGGGTTTCTTTCCCAGTTTTGGGAGCAAGCAATAAACCTAAAACCGTACCCACAGCACCACCGATTAAAAATCCGCCGATAAATTTACCTGTGCCGTTTGCCATAGCGATCGCTCCTTCTAGAATTCTTCCGAAATTTACCCAATGACTGTAACCGACTGACGATAGATAGAATCAGTTGGACTCGTTTGATTTGCGGTAATAAATTTTTATACTGCACTTTAGCAACAGCCGCCCCTTGCTGGGCAATTAGAATTGCTGGTGGTGAAACCGATAATCCTTGCTCACAGGCACGGGCGTAGCCATTTACTGTATTAGCTACAGAATTTAAAACTACCCTCAATTGCCAAGCTTGCCAACTAGCCCAGAGTAGTCCCAAGCTCAATAGCAAGTGTATAGTAACAACAATCCAAACCATATTCATCTTAAGATATTGTTTGCTCTAGTTTTTGTGATTTGCCTAATGCCTATTTATACTTATTGGCTGCGATCTCCATAGCTTTGATTAAGATTAATCATATAGGGCAGAATCAGATTTTGAGCCAGTTATTGCATTAATTATTAAATTTGCGTCTTAAATTTGTGTCCTAAAATTGTCCAGAATTAAAATCACCAATACGCTGTGCTGCTGTCGTAAGCAATTCAGGCGGATGTACCAATGCTAACCGCACATAACCCTCTCCACATTTACCAAAGCCATTACCGGGTGATAAAGCCACTCCCGTAGATTGGATTAAATTTAAGCAGTATTTTACGGAATCAAACTTTTTCCTCAGTTGCTGTGGTAGCTGCGCCCAAATATACATAGTTGCATCGGGGATCGGTACGTCCCAGCCAATGGTATGAAGGGCATTTACCATAACGTCTCGACGGTGTTTAAATGTGTTTGCGACTGCCAGAATTTCCCCGTCTTTACTATTTAGAGCCGCGATTGCTCCCCGCATAATGCCTTGATATTGATTAAAATCCACTACAGCTTTGACTTCACGTAGTGCCTGAATTAAATTGCGATTACCAACGGCAAACCCAACCCTAAATCCCCCCATGTTATAGGACTTAGACAGGGTAAAAAACTCAATGCTAACACTGCGATCGGGGTCTGCTTGGAGAATCGATGGAGCCTTTGCCCCATTAAACACTAGATCAAGGTAAGGAAAATCATGGACTAAAACTAGATTGTGAAGCTGACAAAATGCCACTGCCGACTGCAAAAATTCTAAAGAAGCGATCGCCGTCGTCGGATTATGGGGGTAGCTCAACACCATCATTTTTGCCGCAGTCACAATCGGCTTGGGAATATCAGCAAATACAGGTAAATACTGATTCCCTGCCCGTAAAGGCATCCCATAAATTTGTCCAGAGGCTAAATGAATACCGCCATAGTGGGACGGATAGCCAGGGTCTTGTAAAAGGGCATAGTCGCCGGGATTAAGAATAGCTAGGGGTAAGTGCGCTGTTCCTTCTTGAGAGCCAATTAATGGTAAAACCTCGGTTTCGGGATCGACAGTTATACCAAATCGGTTAATGAGCCAATTCGAGACGGCAATGCGAAAGTCTTTAGTACTGGCAAATAAGGAATAACCGTGGGTCTGGGGATCTTTTAAAGCGGTGGAGATCGCTTCTAAAATTTTTGGAGATGTGGGTAAATCTGAAGAACCTAAGGATAAATCAATTAAGCTATGCCCTTGAATTAGGCTCTTGGCTTTGTCCATATCGGCAAAGACATTATGAGCTATGGGCTTAAGGCGATCGCTAAACTGCATTTATTTGCATTTTTTATTGATTACTGGCAATATCCCGAATTAGAGGAATGCGATCGCTAATATAACTACTTAGATCGTCTTCTTGGTGGCGATCTAGACATAATCTTTGTCTTACCTGATCGGTCAACCAGTTTGTTAGCTTATCATCTTCAAGGTGCAGGATCAGATTAGGTTGGGCTTGATATACTAAGTTCCAAAACAAACGCATAATAGATGGAGTCATAGGGCAGTACCTCGGCTTAAGATTTCCGTAACAATTGCCTTTCCCAAATTAAACCATTGAAAAGCTGAACAGTCAAAGATCACACAAAACACTACAAAATTTTAGAAATCCACTCAGATTATGGTTAAGAATATTCATATTTCTAGACATGTTGAAACTTTAAGCGATCGCTCTGCCTTAACTGCTAGAGCTTTAGAGTTAGTGTTAAATGCTTACCAAGAATCTATAGCTGTTAATAATAAATTTACGTTAGTAGCCTCTGGCGGCAGTACTCCCAAGCTCCTTTACGAAAAATTGGCAGAACAAAACCTAGATTGGCAAAAAGTGCATGTATTTTGGGGCGATGAACGTTATGTCCCTGTTACCGATCCCCAAAGTAATGAAGGTATGACCCGTAAAGCTTGGTTAGATCATGTGGCTATTCCACCCGAAAATATCCATCCAATGCCTACGGATGAATCTGATCCAGCGATCGCTGCTCAAAAATATGAAACCCACTTACAGGAATTTTTTAACCTTAATATTGGTGAATATCCCAATTTTGATTTAATTTTATTGGGGCTGGGCGATGATGGACATACCGCATCTTTATTTCCCCATACCAAGGCTCTAACTGTGAGCGATCGCTTAATTACTGTCGGAGAGAAAGATCAACAACCGCGTTTAACCTTTACTGCCCAGTTAATTAATCAAGCCAAACAAATTCTATTCCTAGTCCCAAGCGCAGGTAAGGAAAATGCCTTAAAAGCAGTGATGGCAGAATCAGAGGATGATCAACTTTATCCCGCCCGCCTAATCACTAAAACCGCAACTTGGCTAATTACCTAGTATTTATATCTGCAATTAACTAATCTGATTGGTCAAAACTAATTTGTGGGTACTGCCGTTAAGGAGATCATCCGCAGATTCGTCAAAGATGGTTAATTCTTGAGGCTTACAGCGTTTAACTACTATTGACTTAATTATGGCTTTTTCGCTCTCTAGGTCTTCCACATAGCCGCTTTTAACAATTTCTGCTTCAGCAATACCAGAAAAAGGACCAAAGTAGTATGTGCAAGTTGGAGACTCAGTAACTATTTCTACCCATACAGCGACTCCAATTGTATCTACAAAAGAGATAAATATTTCCTTTAAGTTATCAGTTACTTCCATCACTGAAACACCTTTAATAAAAATTTACAACTATCTTACACTAGGTATTTCTTACATAGTGTTCAAACTTAACTTATTTACCCATCTCTGCCTAAATATTTCATATAACGCCATACCTGTAGCTACAGAAGCATTTAAACAGTTGGTTTTTCCTTCAAGGGGAATTGAGACTAAAATATCACAGGATCGCTGAATCGTTAAGCTTAATCCTTCTCCTTCTGCCCCGACGACTAAAGCGATCGCCCCATCAAATTTAACCTTATGCACAGGTTGCCCCGCATCAGCAGCCGTACCATAAATCCAAAATCCGTCAGTTTTTAACTGCTCTAACGCCCGATTCAGATTAATTACCCTTGCCACAGGAAAGTTTTCCAAAGCTCCTGCCGCCACCTTAGCAACCGCAGAAGTTACTCCCACTGCCCGACGTTGGGGAATCACAATTCCCTGTGCACCTAAAGCCTCTGCCGAGCGAATTATGGCACCTAAGTTATGAGGATCAGTAATGCTGTCTGCAACAATAATCACGGGCTGATTAGATTTGGCTTTGGCTGTAGCAATCAATTCATCTAGTTCCACATATTCGTAGGCAGCCACCTGTGCCACAATACCTTGATGTTTAGCATAGTTAGTAATTTGATTGAGGCGACTAATATCAACTTCATCAATTACGGCTCCGATCGCCTTAGCGGCTGTAACCAAGGGTAAAAAATCTGGGGCATAGCGCAGTTTCGGTGTAACCCAAATGCGATGAATTGACCTTCCCCCTTCAGAAATTGCAGAGGAAACCGCATGGCGACCATAGATTAAGTCTGGATTTTCTTCTAGGTCATAACTAGCAGAAGTTTGGGAGTCAGAATTATCTTTATTGCGATCAAATCTTTGCTCTGATTTAAATCCTTTAAGGTCTGACGATCTAGTAGCTATAAATTTACGACCTTCCGATCTTTCAATTTTCTTTCCTTCTGGTCGATCTGATCCATAGCCCGAATAGCGATCGCTATAATCTGAGTTACGATTTCTGATTGGCTTAATAGGTGGTTCAAACCCACGATCATCTTCTTGATTAAATGAGCGATCAGGGGAATCAGAACGATCACGATCAGGTCTAGGCACATAACCCGAAGCCTTAAGCACTGGCTTACTAGGCTCTTGATTTGATTGATTATGAGATAAGGGCTGGCGATCGCGGCGATCAAGACGCTCTGGACGATCCCACTCTTCCGATGATTTGCGTTGTGGACGAGGGGGAGTATATCTATTCGGTCTTTCATTTAGTCTTTCTTCAGAGCGCTCTCTATTTCGATCAAAGGAACGATCATGCTCATGCCGATCTCGCCGATCATAAGCCTGAGATCGATCTGGTTTTTCCCAATTATCTCTGCGCTCATACTGATCCCCACTAGAGGATTGCTCAGAAGAACGCTTGGGCTTGCCGATGGAGGCTTTGTTTTTAAATTTCATGGTCTATTTGTTCAAAAATTTGGTGCAGGCGATCGTGATCAGTGAGGTAGAGGTAACCAATTAAAGTCTCAAAACCCGTTGCTTTTTGATAAATTGCTGGATCAATGTTCCGAGAGGCGTAACCTGCGGCATTACGTCCTCTTTTCACTAGGTCAGACTCTGCATCATTAAGAAATAGCGTTTGAATGAGGCGATCAAGTTGCTTGGCTTGATTTTCAGCCCTAACTTTTGCTACGACAAGTTGATGATAGGCACTGGCTGTACGCGGAGGACTGAGGTAGTACATTCTAACATGCAACTCATATACCGCATCACCAATATAGGCAAGTGAGGGTGTAGAAATTTCAGCGACCGTAGCATTTGGAATCTTGAATAATGACATTAAGTCATCCCCTAAGCCGCACCACTCGCCAAATTCTCAAGAGCTGATTCAATATTTGGTTGTAGAGACAAAAACTGTTCTAATCTTACTAATTTTACAGTCTGGGTTACACGGGGGTTACTGATTACTTGAAGCTTCCCATTTACACTTTGGGTTTTTTTTGCCATCTGCACCAACACGCCTAAACCTGAACTGTCAATAAAATCAATTGCTGACAGGTCTAAAATTATATTTGTGGGTCCATCATCAATACATTTACTGACAACTCGACGAAAATCGGGTTCAGAGAAAGCATCTAACAGACCAGTGAGGCGAAATATTTGATAGTTTTCCTTGACTTCGCGGCTGCCTCTCAAACTCACAGTCAGGTTTAGTTGTTCGGGAATAGCGACCTCCTAAAAGGTGACAGGATACCTTTGTTTGCCGATACATTGTATTGGTAATCACTGATCTTGTCTAGTCAATCTTGTAAAGATTTAATTTAAATTTCATTTTGGACTTTAACTTGCATTTGAATTGATCGATAAATTTGGGGCTTGGGTGGTCATGAAGCCTAGATTACTATATGCCTCCTTAAATTCAGGATTTAGGGATAGGGCTGCTTCAAAACAGGCGATAGCTTCATCGTGTCTATTAATTTTGGTTAAAGTAATGCCAAGGTTAAAATATACTTCGGCAAATTCGGGATCAATGCTCAAAGCTTCATAAAAACTAATAAGTGCTTCCTTGTAGTTATTTTGCTGTAATAAAGCATTCCCCAAGTTGCAGTGGGCACTGGCATAGCTGGGCTGAATGGAAATAGATTTTTGAAAACAGGTAATCGCTTCTATGACTTTTCCTTGGTTAATATAGGCAATTCCCAAATCGCTATAGTCCTTGGCACCAATTAAATCAAGATCGTAAAGTTCAGCTTGAGCATACAATGTTAATACCTCATCTAGCCTTTGTGACTGGATTAAGGTCTCTGCCCATGTCTGATAGGCTCTAATATACTGAGGATTGATATTGATGGCACGTTGATAGCTGGAGATCGCCCCGTCAATATTACCCCGACTGTGCAGGAGTTTGCCAAAATTAAGATGGGAATCCAAACTATAACTATTAGGGGCTAGGGTCAACGCTTGGGCATAATGGGGTATGGCTAATTCTAACCAACCTTGAGATTCTAATACCCTTGCTAACTCACTATGGGCAGGTGCAAAGTTTGGTTCTTGGCTGATGATCTGTTCATAGATGGCGATCGCTTTTAGGGGCTTATCTAGTGATAAATAAGCTTCGGCTTGCTTTTGCATTCTACCCACATGTTCTATTGTCATTGTCTAGTAGCTAAATCTCATATCTAAATTATCTAGTATCTAAGTCGAGCCTCTGGGCTTCTGGCTAACTCTCGTCTCACATCTGCGATCGTGCCGCCATTAGCAAGTAACCGCTTATAAGTCTCTAGTCCACTGGGATCAACATCTCGTCTCAGAATCTCTTGGTAGGCTCGATTAATTACCTGTTCAGCCTCTGCGGAGTAAGCAACGTCAGCACGCACCCTTTGCAAAGTCCAACCATTATTGAGATTATTGATATAGGTTCTAGCTCCACTTAAGTCAGTTCTGCGTCCTAGGACTTCAAAGTAGATTTGGTTAATTGCCTGTAGTCCATTTATGTCGTTATACCGACTATTATCGTAGGGTCTATAGTTATCGTCATCCCTTCTGTAGTTATTATTACGATCATTACGAATGGTAAACTCGCCATAGCCCGGGCAACTAATCACATTCCATTCTCGATAGCAGGTGATGCGCTCAGATCTTCTCTGTGCCTGAGCAGGTAGGGCGGCTAGGATTAAAATAGCTGTAGCAGCAAGAATTGGTAATTTCATAGGTGTATCTCAAAAAATTGGCTCAAAGGTTTAATTACATTGATTTTGAGGCTTATGCAACCTATGTTTTAAGATGAAACTCAGATTAAGATTGTTCCCAGTGATTTAATTGTGATGACCATAGAGCCAGTCCCCCAATTAATCCAAATATATTCGGTACAATTTTGACATTTTCTGGAAGTTTCAGTGCTATTTTTTTAGCATTACCACCACCAATATATAGATAGTCATAGTTAAAAAGGTTGGCGATCGCATCTATAGCTTTATTAAGTCTTCGATTCCATAGTTTTTGCCCAACCTTATCAAATGCCCGTTGTCCTAGCCGATCTTCGTAGGTATCGCCACTGCGAAACTGATGCTGCCCCAGTTCCAGATTTGGTACTAGTCGACCGTCAATAAATAAAGCCGAGCCGAAGCCTGTACCAAGGGTAATGACTAACTCTGTACCTCTACCTGCGATCGCTGCTAATCCTTGCACATCAGCATCATTTGCTATTCGCACAGGTTTACCCAGTCGATCATAGAGTACAGTGCCTAAATCAAAATTATCCCAATCGGGGTGAAGATTAATTGCTCCTTTGGTTATGCCTTGGCGCACAACTCCGGGAAATCCTACAGAAACTTGATTAAACTCTTTGTGGATATTAGCTAGATCGGCGATCGCCGCAATAACTGGCTCTGGTTTAGCTGGCTTTGGGGTTTCAACTCGCAGATTTTGGGTATGGGGAGTGCCATCTGCTTTTAAGACCATCGACTTGATCCCACTACCACCGACATCAATTGCTAGAGTTAATTTTTCCATAGCCTAATTTTTTGATACCTAATTAAACTTTACAGCCCATCTTGAGAATATTTAGAATACTAGCCTGTTTGCACCCGCCACGATTTTAAGCAATCATTAAGTCTAGGCATTGCCCTTAACTATAATAAACTTGAGATAGAATACGATAAAATCACCCCTTAGCACCATGAATGGTCGAGACCTACAGCAACTTATTCAGACTAAATGGGGACATTCCTATGATTTGCAACTCCGCCGCAGTCAAGGACGTATTTGGCTACAGGTGATGTGGCGGTACCTAGAACAACAATCATTTCCCTTATCAGAAGCGGAATATTTAGAGCATTTAGATAGTCTGGCTACGCATCTACATGAATGGGGAGCGATCGAGCAGGTAAAAAACTTTATCGCTACCACTAAATTACGCCCTAGGCTCGGAAAAGCTGTGGGTATTCCCCTAGAACTACAACTGGGACTGAGATCGCTAGAATGGATGCTAGAGGAAAGCTAAAAAAGATGATCGGAACATCGGCGAGAGAGTCTTCCCTTCTCCAAGAAATTGGGTAATCATATTGGGGCGATAATCTCCCTGTCAATATTTAATCTAAATATTTAATCTCAAGGTCAAGGTACTGAATTACAAACTTCAACGGAGCTTAATAGCTGGGCGATCGCATCTAAATTTTGAGTTAGCTCACGGTTAGATAGGGTGGAATTATTAATAATGATGCTAAACCCAATTTCTGGATATTTAGGTGGTTGGATATAGCCCGACAAGGCTGCTACACCTGTTAAAGTTCCAGTTTTAGCTTGAATATTACTAAAGGATTGCAATCGATTTTTTAAGGTTCCATCTACACCTGCGATCGGTAAGGAGTCTCGAAATATGGAATTATCTTTCATTATGGTTAAAAGTTGAGCGATCGTCTTGGGAGTGACTAAACTTAAATTTGATAACCCCGAACCATCTGCCATAACAATTGCGGAAATACCTTTATCTGCTAAAAACTTAGTGATTATATCTATGCCTTGTTCCCTTGAGTCTAGTTCTGAATCTGGGTTGGAAAAACTGCCAATTCTATTGAGTAAAGATTCAGCATAAAGATTATTACTTTGTTTATTAGTTGTATTAATCAATTCTGCTAGAGGAGGTGAAAAAATAGTGGCAACAGCGATCGCTGGCATTGATTGATTTTCAAGCAAATTTTTAGATAGATTTTTAAGTTCAGGTTTAAATTTAATTCCCTGCTTGATCATTTCCGATCGCAAGAGCCTCAAAAAATGTGATTCAGAATCTGGTACGGCGGTTGCACCTAGTTCAGGTGGAGTATTTTGGGGCAGGTTACCTGTAATTATGAGTTTGTTTTGTCCTTGCGATCGCTCTATTTTTAAAGAATTTGGGATGGAAGCATCCACCGTAATAGCCCGATTATCAATGATCCAACCCTGTGCCAAATCTGGGCGATCCCAACTAAATTTAATCGGTTGATTAATCCGAGTCGGAGCAGTTGTCCAATCTAAAACATTCTCATTCAGAATAAAGGCATTAGCGATCGCTGCATAATCTTCCTGTAAATCTTCCCACTGCCAGCCTTGCCCTATACCTGAACCTCTAATCTGAGTAGAAGTTTTAATATTGCCAGAGATTGCCCTAATCCCATTGACGTGTAGGTATTGAGCTAGAGATTTCACCAGAGACTTTAAATTATCCTCGGTAAAACTAGGATCACCCTCAACTTTTAACCATAGAGTTTCTCGGTTTTGATCTAGCCATAAACTGGTTTTAATGCGATCGCCCTTCCCCAGAATTTCCAAAGCCGCCGCCGTGGTGAATAACTTAAGATTAGAAGCGGGCGTAAAATATTTATCCCCATCAATATTCACAATTGGGTTAGCTAAATTATCTAACTTACTTGCATATACCCCCACTCTTGCTGATTTTAGTTGTGGAGTTTGCACAATTCCTGCGATCTTCGTTGGCAAATCAACCACACAAATACCCCATGATGGATTGGCATAGGCACAAATCCCAATTAAAGCGATAATTCTGGTTAGCTTGGTGTTTATTAATGTGCTTAATAATTTGATGGCTAGCATCTAACTGGACTCACATTGATATTCTTACAGCAATTTTTAGTTGAACTTAAGTTGTATAACCAAGCATTTAGATTAGTATATACAGTGTAGATACTAGATTAAACAGAATGAAAGCCACAATTTCCAAATGGGGAAACAGTCTTGCCTTTCGCATACCTAAACATATAGCTGAGAGCCTTCAACTCCAAGAAGGAAGCTCTGTAAGTATCTCCGTATCAGATAATTGCTTGACGATCGCTCCATTGAAACGCAAAAAATATACCCTAGAGGAACTATTGAAAGATATGACTCCTGAGCATTTTCATCTAGAAATTTCCACAGGCAATGCCATTGGGCAAGAAATCCTTTGAGCAGCTATATACCTGAACGTGGCGATATTCTCAAAATCAACTTTTCTCCTCAGATAGGTTCAGAGCAAGCTGGATTCAGACCTGCCTTAGTAATTTCTCCAAGTTCATATAACCGACTATCTTCATTAGCAATTATTTGTCCGATAACCAGCAAGCAAAAGGGTTTGAATTTTGAGGTGTTATTACCTGAAGGCTTACAAACCTACGGCGTGGTTCTTTGCGATCAAATCAAGAGCCTTGACTGGAAAGCTAGAGGAGCTTTTTTGATAGAGCGAATATCGATGGAATTAATGGAAGAAGTATTAGCAAGGATAGAGCCATTAGTTTTATAAATAGTCTTAAAGAGCATTTAGAGTAACCACGGCAATAATGTTTTTATTTCCAACTGAGCAAATCAGACAAATTTTAACCTTAGGACTTGCTCAAATTGATAACTATGAACGTGAGTTAATTCCCGTCAGATTTTGCTATCCCGATTATGACTGCCATTACACCTCAGCGATCGCCCATCATGTAAGCTCAAAACTCCAGAAATCACCCTTAGAAATTGCTCAAACCCTACAGCAATCTATATTTTTAAACTATCAGCTAAATTCTCAGCTAAGGATCGCAGTAACAGATCAGGGAATGCTTAACTTTACGCTCACAGATTCCTATATTCAAGCTTGCCTAGAACAACTAGCAGATGCTGATCTCAGACTAAACTACACTCCGAATTTCCAAAATTTTCCGCAATTTACCTATACACAATATGCCTATGCCCGCTGCTGCTCCTTACTCAGACTAGCAAGCACCTACCCCCATATCTTTGCTCCCATTGGTTCTATTTCTCTAGGCTTGAATCTAATTGCAATCGCCGAAACCTTGACTAATCTATCTCATCCCCAAGCTATTAAACTAAGTCAGCAGTTAACTAGCTTATTTTGCGAAGCAAGCGATCGCTCTGACCTATCCAAATCCTTAAGTATTTTGTCATTACAAGTCACGCAAAAACTTCTACATACTCTCGCATCTGGCTATATCAACCTGCCTGAATATTTGCCCTGATTATTTGT
Source organism: Synechococcus sp. PCC 7502 (assembly GCF_000317085.1). Lineage (NCBI taxonomy): Bacteria > Bacillati > Cyanobacteriota > Cyanophyceae > Pseudanabaenales > Pseudanabaenaceae > Pseudanabaenococcus > Pseudanabaenococcus habilitatus. The sequence goes on along the minus strand of NC_019702.1, from coordinate 458,846 downwards.
AAGCTAAAATTGCATCAATTCAAAACCTTGGGCTATGCACATCCAAATTCCAATTCCAATCCAAAAGGTAATGCGTGAGTTACCACCTGTTTTTACCTTTGCCGAGGTTCCCCCTACCCCACCCCCTGCCGCCCCAGAACCAGTAAATATTATCCAAGGAGCGATCGCTATTATTAGTCTTATGGCAGTTGTAGGCTTTGTTGGTAATTTTATTAATCCTGGCTTTATTGTTATCATTTTGCTATTTGGGTTAGGGACAATTATCTGGCGACTCCAGATTCAATATCTGACCTATAAAAGTCGTTTGCGTGATCATACAGCCCTAACCGAAAACTACTTTATCCTGCTTGCTTCCTACTCCCGCCGCCACAGTGAACATGAACAAAAAAACGCCCAGACTCGCACTGCTGAGTATTTGAGAGTCTTTCGTCAGCCCAAGATTTTAGAAGTTCTTAAAAGTACTAACGGCAAAATTGCCCAGAAAGCTTTAGCCGCCAATGAAAACACAGATACAGAAATTTCAAGCAATGACTCATCGGCATTTGCCCAAGCCCTCAACCACAAACTATCCAAGCATCTTTCCAAAAATTTTTACAGAGGCGTAACTATTCCAATTCCCGGATTTAACTATATCTATAGTCCTGAATTTACCTACATCGACCCAGTGAGTAATCTGCATCTAGCGATCGCCATTGATGAGCCTAATGATCCAATTCTCAAAGAACAGCAAAAAATCTCCCACACCTATTTACTCAATTCGGGCTGGATCGTCGTTAGTTTTAACCTAGCCGAAGTTATCGATCAACCCCAACAATGCCTGCAAGCAGTAACTGATTTAATTTCAGAATTAGATGTGAAATAAAAATAAATTACAGATTTAACTGTCTCCGTGCCTCAAACAAAGCGATCGCCACACTCACCGATAAATTCAAGCTCCGCACCTTGGGATGATCCATGGGAATTGCCACAGTCAAATTTTGAGCTAAAACCTCTGGGGGCAGTCCACTAGTTTCACTACCAAATAGTAAAATATCCTGCTCTGTAAACTCAAATTTCCGAAAATCATGCTTCCCCCTTGCCGAAAAACAGACCCATCGACCCGCCACCGCCGCCAAAGATTCTAAATTGGCATGAATCTGTAAATCTGTATATTGCCAATAGTCTAAACCTGCTCTTTTTAGGGCGCGATCGCTAATTTCAAACCCCAAAGGCTCTACCAAATGTAAGCGGGTTTTAGTCGCAGCACAGGTGCGGGCAATATTGCCAGTATTAGGGGGAATTTGGGGATAAACTAAAGCAACTTGTAACATTAATGGGTTTGAGATATTCTTGATTTACAACACTTCATAAAAGTACACAAAGCTATACTTAATAAAGTCCGTCTAAATTCTAAATTTAATTTTAAAGTTAACTCTAAATTTAAGTTTAAATACTAAAAGGCAGGAAACATCATATCAACTTCATCCTATTAAATCGATTGCAGTGAGGCTCCAGCAACTTTTTATATTCTTTTAGTCATCTGATCAGGTACCAATGTAAAAATAAATGGAAAACAATATGAGCCCAAGAAAAAGTAACTTAAAACCAGATACCCCAAATCGCTTTTTACAAGCATTAAAAAATGATCTAATTGCCGGATTACTAGTAATCATTCCCCTTGCTACCACCATCTGGGTTACTTTTAGCCTAACCACCTATAGTATTGATCTGCTTACCCGCATTCCCAAACGGCTTAATCCCTTTGTCAGTCTCGATCCCCTCCTTGTCAACCTGATTAACTTGGCAGTAGGTTTAGCGGTGCCTTTACTGGGAATAGTTTTAGTTGGCTTGATGGCTCGTAACTTTGTGGGGCAGTGGCTCCTCAGAACAGGTGAAGCTTTCGTACAGTCCATTCCCCTTGCTGGAGATGTCTATAAAACCTTAAAACAACTGCTTGGTACTTTACTGACTGATACTGGCAATAAGTTCCGCCGAGTAGTCTTAGTCGAATATCCTCGTCCGGGTTTATGGGCTTTAGGGTTTGTGACTGGTTCCTTAGGTGGAGAAATTGCCAATGCCATGCCACAAAATATGATCAGCGTATTTTTACCCACAACCCCTAATCCCACTACTGGCTGGTATGTAATTGTGCCAGAAGTTGATGTAATTAACCTTTCTATGCCTGTGGAAGACGCGTTTAAAATTATTGTATCGGGTGGAATTGTGACTCCAGAAGCTAAGGACTATAATCTCAAAACTCCTCTCGCTCCCCTGGCTATTCCTAATACCGAATACGAGGATCTATCCACGCATTAATTAAATCGATCGCAATACTTACAATCACGACAATTAGGGCAAACATAATTACCACTCCCTGCACCACAGGGTAATCACGGGCTACTAGAGCTTGAAATAGGCGATTTGCTAACCCCGGATAAGAAAAAGTTACCTCAGTTAAAACTGCGCCACCTAATAAAGAAGCAAAGGTCAAGCCCATCACCGTAATTACAGGAATTAGAGCATTTTTTAAGGCATGATTAATTAGTACAGAACGAGAATTCACCCCCCTAGCGATCGCTGCTTCCACATAATCTGATCGCAACGTATCTTTTAAATTCACGCGCACAATCCGTTCAAAAATACCACTAATCACAACCCCCAGACTCAAAGCAGGTAAACATAGGTAATGCAAACTTGTAAAAAATGAGTCTATATCACCTTTGAGCAAAGAGTCAACGGTAAATAAACCAGTGATAAATTCTGGTGGAGTCATCGTTGCAGGAAATCTAGTGCCAATGGGAAACCAGCCCAACTGTACTGATAAAATTAACTGCAACACCATCCCCATCCAAAACAATGGCAATGAATAGGTAATAATTCCAAACAATCTGCCAAATAAATCCCAACCTGTATTCGGTTTTAAGGCAGCGATCGCTCCAATACTTACCCCCACAATTAAGGCGATCGCCATACTATAAAATGCCAGTTCCACCGTAGCAGGGAAAAAATTACCAATAATTTCCGTAACCTTAGTTCCCGAGCTAGTCAGAGATTCTCCTAAATTGCCATGCAGTAAATCTCCCATGTACCTTAAATACTGCTCACCCCACGAGCCTGCTAAACCTAACTTAATCCGCAAAGCATTTTTTACCACCAATGGAGCCTTTGCTCCTAAAATTCCATCCACAGGATCACCCGGAGTTGCCCGCATTAACACAAAAACCAAGCTAGCGATCGCCCATAAAAGCAATGGAGCCAACACCAACCTTGTGAGCAAGTAATATAAAAGCGATCTAAATCGAGCTGACATACAGCAATAAGTTAATAATCTATGATTTATTCAACAACTTGTCATATTCTAGATGAGAATAGAAAACGTATTTGTTGTGTCTCACCATTTTCTGATTCATTTAACGCCTTTAGTCCAAGTTCTGTAAGAATCAAACTAATTTGAGGTTTTGAGAGCGTCGCCTGCCATTTAATTTCATTTTCTATATCTTCCATAAATTGTTCTGCATTTTCGTCTTGAATTTCTTCAGGCAGTTCCTGTGCTTTCCGAACTACATTACTCAAAAGTACTGAAATTATAACTAATTAATACTTACTATACTTAGCGCAATCACTTGTAGCTGAACTATCGAAAACTGTATTAAGGTCAAGATAATAGGACTTTAGGTTACCCAGCAAATCTTGGATAAATAGGCAATACTTAGTAGAGTTATTTTGTTGAATTTGTAAATATACATTACTTAATTCTTTAGCTTCCCCTTTATAATTAAAATTAAAACTATAAACTTCGACACCTGACTCTTTAATACTACTTACGCTTGAAACAAGAGTAACTCCACTTTCCAATTTCTGCCAAGTCAAATTATTCCAGCCATTGCTATCAGTGGGTTTAGTATTAGAATCAATAATCACATATTCTCCAGTATTTAGTCCATCAGCACTATTATTCCTAAAACTGAATTGATATGCCACTTTTTTTACTTTTGCCACGCTTTGAGCTTCTTTAATTGCGGAGTAAACCCTACTTTGTGATGTTCTAGCCCGCTGATTATTTTGAAAACTAACCCAGCCCGGTGCAGCGATCGCCGATAAAATTCCTACCATAAGAATCACGACTAAAAGCTCAAGCAAAGTATAACCAGCCTGACTTTTGGAGTTATTACCTTTAAAAGTTACAAAATATCTTCTAAGCATTTTTTTAGTTAAACTATTGAAAATTCAAAATCCCTCTACCAAAAACCCTGACGTTTGAAGTAGGAGTATAACTTTGGTACAAATCAACGGCTGTTGGGTTCGTAACAGATGGTTGCTGTCTGGAACTATAGGAAGATTTATTCAATCTGGCAAGTATATTAGTTCTAATATAAACCCTTGCAGAAATGTTGTTGGCATTCACACAAGCATAAAAACCACTTAAACCCGTTGGATTAACAAATATATCCCCAAACTGTGCTGTACTACTAAAAACTGGTGGGACTCGCTGTGCAAAAATAGCTGCTCCAGTAGAACTATAACTTCCAACTCCTGTATTTGGATCATTGCAGTTATCATTGCTAGAACTTACGAACGGGCTAGCAGTGGTAGATAAAGAGCCTTGAGTATTTGGCTTAATATTAATATTAATTGGTGAATTGTTTACAACTCCATCATCCTGAGCTAGTTCATAAGGAGTATCATCAATATAATCTACCAAAACCTGAAAAGGGTTCTCGAGAAAATTATAAACTTCTGGAGACTTCCGCCATTTTTTCATCCGATCAGATAATGATCCAGTGGCATTAACAATATCAAACCTCTTAAAGCCTTTATCTGGCAAAACTAAATAGTCAATACATGGGGCAGTACGCCCAGTAGGGCAGGTGCCACTAGTTGGGGTGCCGCTAATTGGTGGTCCTCCACCGGATGGAGTGAATCCAGATGGAAAGAATATATTCCCATCACCATCCTTAGTCGCAATATATTTTGGATCACCAACTGGACATACTGTAGGGTCACCTAGATCATCAGATTTTGATTGATTTTTACAACTCCAAGGTACCCCGTCTTTCATTTCCCAACGTACAATTCTACTAGTATCAGACCATAGTCTAGTACCATTATTTCCTATGCTGCTATTATCATTTTTTACCAAGTAATAGACCACCAAAGAGTAGGTAGGAATAGAACTACCGTTACATACACTTGGATTATCAGAAGGGAAAGGTAAACAGTTCACAAATCTGCGAGTTGAACTATTACCACCTTTTGGTTGGGATTTATCTTTATCCGCATCGTTAACATCATAAGTAGTGGATTTCCAAAAAACTAATACTGGTGTACAGTATTGTGTTGACAGATTTGGTCTGCACTGAGAACCAACTTGTCTATGGGGTAACTGATTTGCCACGTAATCAGTATCTGCTCCTTTTTGATATAGTCCATCGGCATCGTATATAAAGACAGCACTACTTAAATCTTCCGCAATATAGTTAAGGGCAGACTGAATTTCCTCTTGAGCATCGGATTTAGCTTGTTCTTTCCGATCCCTATCCAAAATATTCACCAAAAATCCTAATAAACTTCCCACAATAATCGAAGCAACTATAAGTGCTACCAATAGCTCAATTAATGTAAAGCCATTTATTCTTCTATGTTGATTATTTCTTCCGTTTATTAATAACTTATGCAGAATGATTTTTAGCATTATCTTCTTCAATTTCTATTTTATTTCTAAAAGTTATCAAATCTCATTGACAAATGGTCGATTACCTATGAACCATTCTTCGTTCTAGCCGTAATACTATTTAACCCATCACTAGTACCAATGGGAATATTTGGATATATCTCTACAACTGCCTGAAGTAATGGATTATTCTTAGAGCCAACACCACCAATAGAAGTATTAGCTTGAATAGTTTGATTAGGAGTCTGATTATTATCAAAAGCATCTGCTCGATAAACTCTTACAGCTAACCGATAACCGGATGCACTTGCAATGGATAGTTCAGTAGCTTTTTGGTCATTAGTAGCTATTGGACAAAGAGTTCCAGTAGTATTATCGCAAATCGCTACAGGTCGAATTGCTTGAATCACTAAATCTTCTGAATCGGAAGGGCTAAATCCATTATTATTCGTATCAATTAAAGTTCCCTGATCAGGATTGCTTAAATAGTTAACTAACGAAGTGCTAGGTGGCTTTCCAAAATCTGGTTGAACAAATAGTGAGGGAGTGGTCACAATAAATACGGATGGTGGCTTCAAGGTACCACCCCTCAATCCATCAAGGTACGATCTTAATGCTTGAGCAGCCAAGTTTACCCTGCGTGCTTGTACCCTAGATGCAGTTGTTAAAGCCAGCATTGGTGCTACAGAAGTTATCAAAACCCCCACTACGACCAAAGCCACTATCCCTTCCAGAAGAGTATATCCCGAAGAATTACTTTTGCGTGATGCCTTCAAGAAATAAATGAAATTGCTTTTGGATTTAATCATAGCTAATACCTATTTTTAGAAATTCTTAGAAATTTTTAGATGCAATGATAAATACATTTACAACTTTACAACCAATTTCTAACCTGGTGCTGAACTTAAATCTGATTTTAACTTCTTGTAATTTAAAGGGTGCCCATTTGTTTGACAGTTGAGTGCTTTAGTGTTACCCGTTATTGGTTTGCCATAAAGAGCATAGGTTGTATAAGCCTCTGGAGCAGTACCAGCTTTAACTGTTAGACCACTATTGATTGGGTAATTGTCTATAGTGGAAGGATTATTAACCTTACTAAGATCATCTGGTTGAGCCGCACATAGAAGTGATTCTACCCAAGGGTCTTGTGGGTCAACATTTTGGAAAAACTCATTTGATCCAGGTACTGGGACACTGAACCTCTGAGCAAATCGATCAGCATTTTGAGTTAGCAAGCCCACATCAAATCCCCAAAGTCGATTGGGTGCTGCATAGTAAGGAATTCTTTGTGAAACGCTCGTTTGATATACTTTCTTAAATCCACTAAGTGCTTGAATAGCTGTAGCATTACTAAATGGATTAATAAATAGAGTTTGAATGTCGCTGGTGCTTGGGACGGAGTTTGTACCTGTGGCATTAGAAGCATCTCCATAGGGTGCGGTACTAGAATACGGAGCCGTACCAAAGGCACTATTACTATTTTGAATAAATCCTCCCAGTATTTTTAAGTTCTTGTTTGTCCAATTCTCCAGCAGTCGGACAAAATTATGTAACCCACCTCCAGTCTCAGCCGTATTTACAGCAGTGTTTGAACTAATAGAATTAAATGAAGAGCTGGAAGCTATAGAAGTAGTGTATGTAACTTTAGATCGCGATGGAGTAGAACCTGCAACAAAATATACATTTACCTCACCCTCTCTCGCTCTCTGTGTCCACTGTCCTGTATTAGGATTTACTACGGATGGATCACCCGTCATACTGTCGTTGTTATCAACAGTAGTTGATTGAGGCAGGGTTGTAGTGCTAGCTGTAGGAATATTAGTGGTAGTAGGAGAGTGAAGTTGTAAAACAGGAAGAACGATTGGCTCGTTAGTTGTAGTCATAGCCACCACCAGAGACTGTGAATCAATTCCATCTGAAAGTTCAGGGGGTGTAGTTGCAAGTGCATCAGCCCTAAACGATCTAAAGCCTAAAAAGCGAGTACTCCTTAACGAAACATTAATTCCTGCATTAGATGGTGCTGTATTTTTAATGTTCAGGGTAGTAGCTAGGTTTCTGGCAACTGGAGTACCAGTTGCAGGCATAATTCCTATAAAGTTACCACTTAGCACAGTCGAGGGGAATAAGTTAAAAGTAGCCCCACTACCAGAACCACCAGTAACCGAAACAGGATTTGCAGGGAATGTTGTATAGTCACCAGAATCTGAAACTTTAACACCTGTTATGACTCCTGCATTTACAGAAGATACTGTTAGCTTCACAGGAGTGGAAGGAAGTGTAGGAAGAACAGGATTAGGATTAAGAGCACCTGAACCTGTTTGAACAGTTAAAATATTTCCGACAGCATATCCAGTTCCTCCGTTAACCACAGAAGCAGTTGATGCAGAACTTGCCTTAATAGTAAGAGCATTGGATGCGTTAGTTGTATTTGCGGTTACCCTTGGAATTACCCAAAAAACATTATTAGGTTCAACCCCATCTAGTTGGAGTTTGATGTTATTTAGAAGCAAATCTTGGGTTTCGCAACTGCGTAAAATAAACACAGGAGAGGGTTGCCCCGGATTAGCAACAAGACGCAGAGTCCTATCCTTTAATTCTTTAGGTGTTAAACCTTGCTCCGTAGCTGGACAGGCTGTCTTCCAAAGGTCGGGTTTTAGAGTATTTAAATCAGTTTCAGAAGTAGGAAATGTATTATCTGGCAGGTTAAGTCTATCTAGTCCAGTTAGATTAATAACATTAACTCTGTTGACCTGATTAGTATTAGTAGCAGTGATCTTGATAAGTTTATTCCCCGATACTATTTGTCCAGTTATTGTTGGGGGATTAGTTACACCAATACCAGTAACGGTAGAACCCATACCCTTAAATGTAAGTTTTTCGGGATTGAGGTTATCACTACGGAAACTTGTTGCTGTATTAGCTGCCATAGCGTTGGCGATCGCCGCCCTAGGGTTAGTTGGACAAGAGCCGCCAGTAATTGCAGTTTGCCCATTATTTTCTGCAGATTGGTAGTTTTGGGAAGCCCCATTTACCCCACATACGGCATAGGCGGAAGCGGGAATAGTAGTACTTGTACCCGCAGCACTAGCAGAAGTACTTGGGTAATAAGGGTTTGAAGTTAGATTGGATAGATTAAGGTTAACTAAACTAGAAGAAGTTCCTTGCTTCAAGCATAAAGTATCCACAGAACCATCAGAGGTATCTATACAAGCGGTATCTGGTAATACGAGCCTAGTAGGCATATTGAGGTTGGCTAGATTACTATTAGTTGAACTGATAGAGGGCCAACTGAGATTATAAATCATCAGATTTTTTTGATTACTAGTACTATTACCGCTATAACCGTAATTCGTGCTACTGGTTGTACCTATAGGATCATTAGTATTAGTTGTAGTTCGGAACCACAATGCTCTAGGCGTAACTGCTGGTGAAGTGTTACTCATACCAGGTAGCATCGGGGCAAAACCATCAGTACTACTAACTGGATCCCTAGGCTTAATGGGAACTTGTCTATTTGCCCCAAAAATACTATTACCACTAAACCTTGTAGGTGGAGGAGTTGCAGTTGCACAGTCGTAGGTAACAGTATTGCCTTCAAAGGATGTTATTGTTGCACCTCCTGCACAAGTAGCTGTTGCTGGGTATGTACCACTGCTATTTGGATAGGCTGCGGCTAAGGGACTAGATAAACTTGGTAAAAGTGCAGCCCCTGTCATTCCAGAATATCTGAAGGAGTTTATTGAAGGATGAAGCATGCCAAACGCTGGAGGCGTAAGCATCCCACCAGGACCACTAGGTGTAGGTGTAGGTGTAGGTGTAGGTGTAGGTGTAGGTGTAGGTGTAGGTGTAGGTGTAGGTGTAGGTGTAGGACAGTTGCTTTGACCCGGGGTCAGTGTTCTTGTGCGATTATTAGTAATAGTTGTAATAAAGCCATCATCATCGTTAGCTGTAGTGGTATTAGTACTTTGAATCGTATAAGGAGTATAACTATCAGCGGGTTTGGGACAACCTATTGCTGCAGGTCCAGTATTGGTAGTATCATTATTGACTGTATTTGTAACAGTGGGGTTTTGCCCAATATTACCAGTTCCAGTGAGAGATGCACCTGCGGTAGCATTAACAAGAGAACTCAAGCGAATAGTAAAGGATTCAGCTGCCTCATCCAAGTTATCTCTAATTACCAGAGCCGCAACATTGCAAGTTTGAGTGGCTGTAGTATTTTGAAATGTCACACTAGTAATTGCCGTTCCTTTTGCCAATGTACCTCCCAAACCGTTTGGACAACTTGCATCTGCAGTATATACTTGTCCTAGAACATCCGTGAGAGTGGCATTAGCTGTAGCTATGGTTGCAGGAAGTAGATTTGCCACTGTACTGTCTGGAATAGTAATGGAAGAGAAAGTTAAAGGTCCAACCCTTGCCAAGGTTGCACTTCCCGTTTGGGCATCAATGGCAATATTAGCAGTGACATTTCCAGAGGCTACATTTAAGTTGTTACCCGTAACTGTAAATGGATAAATACTGAAGGGCAAAGGACTATCTCCTCCCGCAGCAATTGTTTGAGTTGCATAATTAACCGAGTTAACAGTTAAAGGTAAATTTGTGAAGTTATTTCTTAATCTACCCTCGAGCAAGTTAGTTGGAGTCGAAATAGTGATCGTGGCAGCAGTAGGTGGGGGGCAGGCAATATCACCGTAGGTATTGCGATTAGATGTTCTATAGGGGGTAGATAGGTTTCCTAGTGGTTGCGGATAAGTATAGCCACTGGTAGAGTTGCCGCTATTAACACCAATAGGTATGGGCCAAGTCTGATTATTGCCGGGGCAGCTACTTGCTAAGACTAAAGCCTGATTGCCATCGGCATAAATATCATCATAACGGAGGAAGGAAACTCGACGGGGGAATCTTTCATCAGCAGTGGAAATATATCGGGGAGCTACGGGGTCGGTGGCAGGATTTGCTGGCTCAGGGGTTTTTTCAGTAGCAAGACCACCACTGCGACTAGGAAGAACAGTTGTACCAGCTAGTTTTTTATCCCAATCATTGAGTCCACAATTCTCCACGGGTAGTTTACGGCAAATTTCCATGCTGTATTCCCCAAAGGCAGCCCGACGTTGGATAGGGGTAACACCATTAGCATTATAGGAACTTCGTTTTTCAAGATTAGTGTCTGTACTACTGTTTTTAGCAGGGAAAAGATTAGAACGGTTTGTAGCACTAGCATTTAAGGCTGGTGTGAGCCAATTGGCACTGGTAACAAAGTTATTGTTATAAAAGCCCTGTCTGCGTCTTTGGATTACATAGCTACTATCCTTGACTTTTTCGGTATTAGAGTTGAGTAATGATTGCCAGTTGATACTAGTGGAGGTGTTGGAATTATTTCTAATGTCAAAGTCACCATCGGAGCGATACCCATCAATAAATGAGGCGGATAAAATAGCTGGAGAATCTGCAAGTATGGTAGCTGGTCTCCATTCATCTCCAACTGTACATTTGGGAAGGCTAGGGGTTCCGGGGCGACAGGAAAAGTTAGGGTTTAAGGTATTTCGTGTATAGAAATTGGAATAGTTAGTGAGATTAAGTGCAGTTGTAAACTCTTCTTGGGTATGAACATTAAAGCCAGATTTGGAGTTATCATCTGGAACTGCGATAGTTGGGTCTATTTGTGATTTCACATATACAGGAAGGTTAGATGCTAGGATTAATCCCTTTTCTCCAACATTGTAATAAGAGCTGGTATAAGTAGTATCAGATATGGCTTTGGTACCATCAACATTTCCATAGTTTCCTGTCAATTTACTACGCCATAAACGGTATCCATTGATTAACCTGATGCCATTGGGACGGCGGGTAGGATCGAGCTTAAAGTCCAAAGGACTCAGAAGCGATCGCTTGGTAGAATCAGTAGTCTTAGGATTGCCAGAGCCGTCAGTATCAAAATAACTTTGATCAACTAAGGCATCTTCGCGGGTGGCATAAATAACACCGCTATAGGGCAGAAGGAAGTCAGTAGGTACGCCAGAATTAATAGACCCAGTAGCTGTGGCACCGCGTAAGCGATCCATGTCTATATCCGTAACACGGATTTCTAGCGGTTGTCTTTGCTCGATTTCTAGATCATAAATATCGGCTCGATTTTGGGAGATAGCTGATAAACCACCAGTACCAACTCCATTAGCTCCTTCGGTTAGAGTTTCGTTGCGATTGAGTGCCTTTACTTCACGCCCGTCTAGGAATGCCGCCTCTTTAAAGGAGCCGTGGGGAATCTGAACGCCATTTACAGTTGGGATTGTACCAGTGACGACAGTTAAAGGAGTACCGCCTACTTGCATGATCTGAAGGGCACAAATATTTGAGTCAAGGGTAGACTGGTCGGATAAGCTGAGTTGTGCGGTTGCAGCAGCCCCACCAGCTTTAATTACTTTAATGAGGGTATTACGCAAAGGCTCATTAACAAAACGTCCGTTGGGATATATCAAATTAGCTTGATAGGCAAGGCGATCGCCTAAATTAATGCTGCCATTGTAAGGATTGACAGCCCCATCCGCGTAGCCAGAGAATATCCCAGTATTATCCGTATAGGAAATCCCAGATAGAGTGATATTAGCTGAGGTAGAACCAACGTTATAAACAATGCCGTTATTTGATCTGCCGCTAGGATCGGGATTCCAAGGGGCGGGATTAGCACCAATTGGAGCATTTTTGGCTGTGGTTGCAGTGGAGGGATCATAGTAGCTGCTAACGCAGGCAACAGGTTTTTGATAGCCCGCACTTGTCGTGTCAAGGGAATTATAGATACTATACTTATAGTGATAGACCGCAGTTGCGCGCATTTGCAGGTCACCCTTTTTGCCTGTTGGAGATGTATCGGTACCAGTCATGGGCATGGAATCGGGCCATACTACAAATTGCTTAGCATCGTTAGGAGTAAGCGTTGTATCTATGGGGGGGTTAAATAGTGCTGTATTTAGTAGAGTACCTGAAGGTAGTAAGGTTACTTTATTTTCAACGGGGGTGCCCGATTCATCTATGGTTGTTGTAGTGGGGTTGTCAGGAACACCACTGACATATCTAGGCAGAAAAGTATTAGCTGCCTGACGACTAAAAATGCCAGCATTGGTAACTACTCTCAATCCCCCAGTGACAGGTGTACTTGTTGGAAATTTTTGATCGGGATCAGCAGATGAAGATTGCTCCCAAAAACCACCACGACTCAGATCGCCTAAGGATGCGAGTTCTTGAATTTGTGAAGTGCGGGTACGTTCAATTGGGTCTGGATTATTTATGTTAGTTAAGCTATTCCATTTGATAGAGCCATCCTTTGTTAAATAGTAGTTTTCACCCGTTACAAATTTGTTTGCAGTTCCGACTTTCTTGACCCAGTTTAGGGGTAAGTTATTTCCGACTTTTATGCGATCGCCAATGTATTTTTGCTTGTTATCTATTTCTTTGGTAAGCTCTAGGGCGGCTGGAGATACAAGAGGAGTTGAATATCTAAGGTTTAAGCTATCAGTACTGGAACCTGTTAAGAATGCTCTACCAGAGAAAGGGTAACTTCCCGCCGTGTATGAAAAATTACCTGCGTTTACATCTGAGGGGATTAACCACTCTAAGGGAGGTTGCAAATCAGTCTTCCCATCCGCAGTTAGGACGGTTAATAATCCTGGCAAGCCAGTGGGAGTTGCAAGACTTACATAACTAGAACCATAGATTTGGACATTAGTGGCACCAGTGGCAGGAACTTCAATGAATGGAACCTTGCGAGTTCTTAATTTAAAGTATTCTTGTAATGATTTACGTCTAGCTATATCCTGTGAAATTCCTTCTTCTTTTACGCGTAGGACGGTGCTGTCTATGACACTTGCTGGGTCACCTGAACTTGGACCCCTAGCAATAGCAGCTTCAACAAGTGCATTTATACGCTGATTGAAGGCAAAATTATTACTTGCTGATTCTTGCCCAGTGTTGGTAACAGTAGTATCAGAGGTGACAAAATACTTCTCGGCTGTGTCAGGGGTAATACTCTGATCACCTGACTTTCCTTTAAATAGATGAATTCTTACTCCATCAGCATTTTTATATATGTCACTACCAGTACTAATAGCATCCTGTTCGAGCAAGTTCCCTGCTACAGAAATTGAAGAATTATCTTCATTGTAGTAACAGGAATAGGGACTACTGATATTATAAAAAGTAATTGGGTTAGTGGCACTAACTGCGCCAACCATGAGATTTCCGCTTGTATAGACCCTACCATTTATACGAAACTTGACTGGGCGGGCAAGTTCCAAATCATTTTCAAAGAAGGCTGCAAAATTATTCCCAAGTAACCTGCGCCGATCTTGCTGTAATTGCACACCATAAAAAGGGGTGTTTACTTGGTTAGATAACAACTTATATTTACTTTGTTCGGTGGCGGGAACAACACTTAAATCAGTAATTGGAACTGCAAGGGCATAGATAAAGAAGCTTTTAGCAATTTTGTTCCCTTTTTGAGTCCAACCATCATACGTTGCCACGTTACCATTGTCAGAACCAGCGCAATCATCAGTTAAGGATGTTTCATCTACGGGGAAAGATCGAACCTCAATGCCTTTAGCTGGTTGTCTATAAGTAGGTGCAGTGGGAGTCAATCCTGGACTTGGCGGTGATTTGAAGACAATACTGTATAAACCATAGGTGTCATAGAATCCATCGTTATCGGTATCTATGGGGAATTTCCATGCAGTATTTACAAACTCCCTTACCCCATAAATTGACTTGGTCTCACCATTAATCAGTGGGTCTGTGTTAGGGGATGGTGGATATTTTGCTATGTTAATAAAGGTGTCACCGATTGCGGGTGGAACGACAGGTACGATAGTCGGCGCTGTTGCTGCATTTAAAAAATCTGTATTAACTTGCAAACGTACTTCATCGGCAAAGGTATATTTTCCTCCATCTGCAGTGAATAAATCTGACACTTTTTGGTCTTCAGGAGGTAATCGGTCAAGATAACCACTTATTAGTGCCTCAATTTTGGCTCTGGCTCGATCAACGGAGGGTTTAGTAATATTGGCATAGACTTGTTCAGTTCTGGCATTAGATGCACTTCTGGCACGATCTGACGATCTGGCAACCATGGTAACTACGAGAAGGGTAACAACTACGGTTACAAGGGTCACTGTGGGTAAAACAAAGCCAGCTTGGGAGGAACGACTTTGATTTTGGATCATTCTGACGGTGCGGCGGCTGATCCGAAAAGGGCTACCAATTTTGATGAGTAATTTTCTGATTTTGGCAATTAAGTTTGCAAAAAACTGATTTACTTGCCTTTGTTTTTGGTTAGACATAAATTACCCTTTCCTTGACCTTTAACTTTAACTGTATCCGTAAAGCCTGCTTATTTTGGTTTTACTCTACCACCAAATATTACCCAAGCTCAGCTTAAAGTTAACAGGTGCCGATAGTTAAGATTCTGTAATTATTTTTCCATAGCGTTTCAAGCGGTTTAAGATTTCAGTCCATAGTTTATAGCCTTGTAATTAGCAAGCTTTGGTTAGACAAGTTTAGATAGACTAAGTTATAAAAACTAAAATCATGAGCGATCGCCAAGAAAACAACTCCTTTCATGCAAATAATCCCAACAATCCAGATCAAGTAAATTCTGGCTTAGAAATTTTGGTGGAAGGGTTTGTCGAAGATTTTATTGATGACCTCAAGCAAAAACTAAATTTAGATCAATTAATCAATTGGGTACAGGAAAAAGCTGATCAAGTTGATCTATCTAATCAAGATAATTCTAACCAAGATAATATTAAAACTGAAATTAGAGTCACAACTCGCCCTCTGAGTAGCATTCCCCGTCGAGGTAATATTCCC
The DNA here is from genome assembly GCF_000317085.1 of Synechococcus sp. PCC 7502. Taxonomy (NCBI): domain Bacteria; kingdom Bacillati; phylum Cyanobacteriota; class Cyanophyceae; order Pseudanabaenales; family Pseudanabaenaceae; genus Pseudanabaenococcus; species Pseudanabaenococcus habilitatus. Next base: position 443,335 of record NC_019702.1, on the reverse strand, counting down.
CGCCAATACCCTACTTCCAATTTTAAAGTTGAGAAAGTTGAAAAAAAGGTTGAAGTTTCTATTGATGAAGATCAAGATCAGCCTGAAAAAACTGCTCAGCGATCGCCAAAATCTAATCCACAGTCTAATTCTGATCAGCCTAAATACTCATCCGCCGCTTCTAATATTTCCCAAACCTCAAATATCAATAATCTAGTGGGAGGATTAGGGGCAACACTATCTCAACTGCAAAACCTAGTAGAAATTCCATTAAAGCATCCAGAAATTTTAGAGAAACTAGGGATAGAGGCACCAAAGGGCATTTTATTAGTGGGAGCACCAGGGACAGGAAAAACTCTAACCGCGCGATCGCTAGCTCAAACCTTGGGGGTAAATTATATTGCCATTGTTGCTCCAGAAATTATGGGTAAGTACTATGGAGAAGCGGAGGCAAAACTGCGGGAGTTATTTCAAAAGGCAGAACAGGCAAAACCTTGTTTAATTTTTATCGATGAAATTGATGCCCTCATGCCCAAGCGATCGCAGGTGGAAGGTGAAGTAGAAAAACGCATAGTTGCCCAAATGTTGGGGTTAATGGATGGATTTAAAGGTAATTCGGGCGTAATGATTTTGGCAGCCACCAATCTTCCCGATGCCCTTGATCCAGCTTTACGTCGTCCGGGCAGGTTTGATCGAGAAATTATTTTTCCCATTCCTGATGCCACAGCGAGAAAGGAAATTTTAGCAATCCATACTCGGAATATGCCCCTTGCCAATCATGTGGATTTAGGAGCGATCGCTAATCTGTGTCATGGGTTTGTCGGTGCTGATCTTAAGGGACTATGCCAAACCGCTGCCTATATTGCCCTTGAGCGTCAGGTTACTGATCTAAAATCAATTCCTGAAAGCTTAGAAGTAGTAACTGATGACTTTATTGCTGCCTTGTTAAAAGTTAAACCCGCCGTTTTGCGATCGCTTACCTTAGAATCTCCCCGAGTGCAATGGTCGGAAATTGGCGGACTGGATGCGATTAAGCATAATTTACAAGAGGCAGTATCAGGATATTTAAGCAATCCTGAACTATATGCCCATGTGAAAGCACGCCCACCTAGGGGAATTTTATTGGCTGGCGCACCGGGTACGGGTAAAACTTTATTAGCTAAGGCGATCGCCACGGAAGCAAAGGCAAATTTTATTGCAATCAGTGCATCGGAATTAGTTAGTAAATGGGTGGGAGCCTCAGAGCAAGCTATTAAAGAACTTTTTAGTCAAGCCCGTCAAGCACAACCCTGCGTCATATTTATAGATGAAATTGATACCCTTGCTCCCGCCCGTGGTAGTTATCAAGGAGATAGTGGCATTAGCGATCGCCTACTGGGACAGTTATTAACCGAACTAGATGGGATTAACCCATCGACAGGTATCCTAGTAGTAGCGGCAACCAATCGCCCAGAATCTATAGACCCAGCTTTATTGCGATCGGGACGGATTGAACTACATATTAAGGTTGATTTACCGGATTTGGCAGCAAGGACACAAATACTAGAAATTCATAATGGCAATCGCCCCTGTGCCGAGGACTTAGATTTAGAATACTGGGCAGAATTAACTCAAAATTGGAATGGAGCCGATCTAGCATTTTTGAGTAATCGGGCGGCGATCTTTGCAATTCGGCGTTACCAGTCTGAGCTTAAAGCTAATCCTTCCTTGGGAATTAGCACTGTAAAAATTACTACTACTGATTTTGAGCAAGCCTTTCAAGAGATTAAATCTCAAAATTCATAACTGCGAAAAGAAGGATTTAAAAAACTTAATAATGTATCCTGCGATGCTACGAAATCAGACTGCATCGTGCATAATCTTGTCAAATTAATCGGGGTCAAATTAGTCGGGAGACATTATGCAAAACTCCATAAAACTTGAGCAGAAGCCCTTCCTTGGTAACTTTGGTAAGCATAAAATTACTCTAATGCAACCAAGTTATGCGATTTTAAACCGACAAGCGGCATTGGAAATACAAGAAACAGTCGAGGCTTGCTTACACCTAAATTCTCTGAGCCAGCCAATTAGTATCACTATCCTTGTTGACATGGAGTATGTGGAATCTCTTGATAGCGATGGACTAGTAATGCTTCTAAAAATCTTTAAGACGGCGATCGCCCACGAAACTAATTTGGCGCTTTGCTCCCTCCAACCTCAAGTTCGTCTGGTTTTTGAGATCAGTAAAATGGATCGTACCTTCAGTATTTTTAGGGATTATGATGCCCTAGTTGCTCATTTAGAGATGAATGCTGAGCTAGAAGCATACAATCACAAAATGACTTCAGTCGCATAAAATCTAGATTACCTAGCTCCTTTACCTTTTCAAGTCTCAAATTTTTAAGATAAGCTCTACGTTAAAGGGCTTATTTTTTTGTACTTCGTTTGTGATTCTTTTGTGATTCTAAATATTTTCTCCATACTTTTCGACCAGATCATCAAAAAAACATTACATTTTGGAAACTATAGAGTAGAATCTAGTCCAAATTTATTTAATTGTGAGGGTTAAGAGTATTTTGCCAGTTACACAATCTGAAAGCATTCAAACTATGCTGAGCAACAGTCAGGATCGACCTGAATCAGTTCTCCGTATTCAAGGTAAAGCAACTCTAAGTGGACATGTTCCCATCAGTGGTGCCAAAAATTCTACCCTCGCAATTATGGCGGGAGCTTTACTCTGTTCTGGTAGCTCTCGCATTCGTAACGTACCTGCCATTGTTGATGTGCAGAAGATGATTGATATTCTGAGGGCTGTGGGGGTCAAAGTAACAGCCGATCGGGGAGCCTTAGATATTGATGCTAAGAACATTTCCCAATCCCATGTGCCCTACGACTTAGTGAGTCAAATGCGTGCCAGTTTTTTTGTAATTGGTCCACTTTTAGCAAGGATGGGAGTAGCTCGAGTACCTTTACCTGGTGGTTGTGCCATTGGTACTCGTCCTGTGGATTTACATGTTAAGGGACTGCAGGCACTGGGGGCTGATGTCATTATTGATCAGGGTATTATCCAAGCCTATTGTCGTCAATCTCGGTTACAGGGGGCAAAAATTTACTTGGATTTTCCTAGTGTGGGCGCAACGGAAACTTTGATGATGGCAGCCACTTTAGCGGAAGGGGAAACTGTAATTGAAAACTGTGCCCAAGAACCAGAGGTAGTTGATCTGGCTAACTTTTGTCGGGCAATGGGGGCAAAAATTCGTGGGGCTGGGACTAAGACTATTGTGATTGATGGGGTTCCTCGCTTACATTCTACGGATTTTGGTATTATTCCTGATCGCATTGAAGCTGCTACATTTATGGTTGCTGCTGCGATTACCCGTTCTACTATTACTATTTCCCCTGTGATTCCCGATCATCTGACGGCGGCGATCGCTAAGTTAGAAGAAATTGGTGCCAAAGTAGTCCAAGAATCCTCCAGTCGCTTGCGGATTGAAGGCAAAGAAAAATATCGGCATACCCACATTGAGACCTTACCCTATCCCGGATTCCCCACGGATATGCAGGCGCAGTTTATGGCATTATTAACTCTCAGTGAAGGCAATAGCACTGTTAAGGAAACCGTATTTGAAAATCGCCTCCAGCACGTTGCCGAATTATGTCGTATGGGTGCAAATATTAAACTGCAAGGTAATATCGCCGTGATTAATGGAGTTAGTTCTTTATCTGGTGCACCAGTGATGGCAACCGATTTACGGGCATCGGCAGCATTGGTACTAGCGGGCTTAGCCGCAGAGGGAGAAACCCAAATGCAAGGACTACATCACTTAGATCGGGGTTATGATCAATTAGAAACTAAGTTACGGAACTTGGGAGCTAAACTATATCGACAGCCATTGGTATCTGAATAGGGCATGAAACGTGCGGCGATCGCCATCGGTAGTAATCTTGGCAATTCTTTACAGATTGTGACAGCGGCAGTGCAGAAGCTGAATGATTACAGCGAAATTGAAGTCCAGGCAGTTTCCAATTGGTATCGAACTAAGGCGATCACCCTATCGGATATACCCCAGCCAGATTACATTAATGGTTGTGCCATTCTTAGAACTACTCTAACTGCTGCCGTTTTGTTGACAACATTACTAGAAGTAGAAGTAAGGTTTGGCAGAATCCGCCGTGCTAAGTGGGATGCCCGTACCCTAGATTTAGATTTGTTACTGTATGAAAACGATATTTTAGAGTCGGATAATTTGGTTATACCCCATCCTCGCATGTGCGATCGGGCGTTTGTAATGTTGCCCCTAGCTGAAATTGCCCCTAATTGGTTGCACCCAGTCAAGGGAGATGCGATCGCCAATTTATCAAGGTTTACCCATGATCTGAGTTCACCGACCTTAATCTGCCCAAATTAATTCAGTGCAATAATTCATCATGATAATTCGGTATGATCCTGAGAATCGGTTATGATCAAACTAAGCGGAAATGAAAGTTTCCGTTCACTCCTCACACCACATTCCACCTAGGCTACGGTCTGGGTGGTTTCCTAATTATTGGTCAGTGACTTACGCAGTAGAAGAAAAAACTTGATTAGAAAGGGGTTTGGGGCAAAGCCCCAACTGAGGGCGTAGCCCTCAAACTCCCATATATCAGCTTTGTGAATTTGAGTGCCTTAGTCCTATGGTTCTAATTTAATTATTTATTTTTAATAAGCTATTAATGCAACCTTTATTGATTGTTGGCTCAGATACGGGTGTGGGTAAAACTGTTTTAACATCTAGCCTAGCCGCCTATCAGCAAATTTATCGCTCTGATTCTAGTTTGGCAATTTATAAACCCGTGCAGTCTGGCGTGGGCGATCGGGAATATTTTCATTCCACCTTTAAGTTAACCCAGAGTTTAGAGGAGATTACGCCGATTTTTTTTACAACTCCCATTGCCCCAGCAATCGCCATGTTCAGAGAAAATAAACCTTTAGATTTGGGATTAATTTGGCAACATTTTCAAACTTTACAAAATAAATATGATCGCGTATTAGTCGAGGCTTTAGGAGGACTGGGTTCACCTATCACCTATGAATATACCGTGGCAGATTTAGCTAAGGATTGGCATATTGAAACTGTATTGGTAGTGTCGTTAAAATTAGGGGCGATCGCTCAAGCAGTGGCAAATGTGGCTTTGGCAAGAATGTATAAAATTAAACTGCGGGGTATAGTTTTAAGTTGCTCTAATCCAAATTCTGATCCAGATACTAATTTAGAAAACAATATTGAGGACTTCGCTCCAGTCGATCTAATTCAAGCTCTAACATCTATACCTGTACTAGGAGTGCTACCCTATATCTCGGATTTAAGCAACATTCAGGAATTAGCTAGTGCTGCTTCTAACTTAGACCTAGAAACTTTGGGAATATGAATCAGCTTGATCAGCTTCGGCGTATTAGTATTTATTTATGCTTAATTATCGCCTCAATCACAGGCTTAAGTGCTTGCAAAGGCACAGGTATCGGCACAACAGTAGAAGGGGCGATCGCTCCAACTGCCAGAACCGTAGCTAATTCTTCACCTGTGGAGCAAACTTTACCCAAGGATTTTAGTAGTGATATTCCCATCTATCCCCAAGCAGTCCTCCAAAAAAGCGATTGGATTAGTACCCAAAATATTTCTGCAAATATTTCCGCCCATTGGATAACCGCAGATTCAGTTTCCCAAGTTTCTAAATTTTATGATGATGCCTTTACTAAACAACAATGGCGGGTAATTTTGCGATCACCCGATGGTAACTTTGTCGTCCAAAAATCAGATTTATTAGTGACCCTTTCCATTCAATCTCTTACTACTCCAGCTAATACTACTAATTCGCCTTCTGCTCCAGAAAACTCACCAGCTAACTCCACTACTTCTCCAAGTTCTACCCATATCTTTTTGCAATATCTGCGAGACCCACAACTTAATACCCTTAATACCCAAATTAATAAAAACATAGATACTTCTACGCCTGCTCAGGTACCGTCAACTGCTACACAGACTAATCAGGTTAATGGTTTTAGCGATATTGAGACTCTGTCCGAGGCTTTACGATCGCCAATTACGGATTTACAAAAGCTGGGAACGATAACTGCTAAAGTTGATAATCAATTCAAGCCCAATGACTTAATCCAAAAACGTGAATATGCCCGATGGCTGGTGAATACTAATAATCGTCTTTATGCCAGTCGTCCTACCCGTCAAATTCGTTTGGCTGATGCTAACAGCACTCCTGTCTTTGTTGATATTCCCCCTAGTGATCCAGATTTTCCTGTAATTCAGGCTTTAGCGAATGTGGGATTAATTCCCACCGATCCTAGTGTTGCTAATACCAGTCGTAGATTTCGCCCCAACGATCCCATCAGTCGAGAAATGTTATTGCAATGGAAAATCCCTTTAGATATTCGTGCTGCTATACCTGCCGCTAACCTAGAATCAGTCAAACAAGCATGGGGATTTCAAGATAGCGATCGCATTAGTCCGATAAGTCTCAAATTTGTATTAGCGGACTTTAAGCTTGGGGATTTATCCAATATTCGTCGCAGCTTTGGATATACAACCCTTTTCCAACCCCAAAAAAATGTCACCCGTGCTGAGGCGGCTGTGGCTCTATGGTATTTTGGTACTCCAGAGGATGGCTTATCTGCTCAAAATGCTCTGGAAAGCACCTTACAGCCATCACCCCAACCAACTCCAACTTCATCACCAACCCTAACTCCTGCTAAACCAAATCCTTAAATAATCCCCTTAGTTAACTAATGCCTAATTTCACTCAAATTTGGTTCGGATTCTCTGTGCTGTCCCTATTAATCTGGTTAGTATTAATTGGGGGATGGGGTGGTTTTTGGCGATGTGATCAGCAGTTAGATGCGGATTCTTCTATTAATACCAATAATTCTGATCCCTATCCTTCGATCTGTGTAGTGATTCCTGCCCGGAATGAAGCCGATTTATTACCTATAACCCTGCGATCGCTTCTCACCCAAACCTATCGAGGTTCCGTCCAAATTATTGTAGTAGATGATCAAAGTACCGATGGCACGGCGGCGATCGCCAACGACACGGCAAAACAGACAGCTAAGAATATAACTATTATTAATTCTCAACCGTTACCCACTGGCTGGACAGGGAAACTATGGGCAATGGCACAGGGCACCCGCTATGCCCAAACCCTCAATCCTGATTATATTTTGCTGACGGATGCAGATATTTGTCATGGGTCGCATAACTTACAAAATCTAGTTGCCAAGGCAGAAACTGAAAACCTAGACTTAACCTCGATCATGGTACGCCTGCGCTGCGAAAGCCGATGGGAGCAGTGGCTCATTCCTGCCTTTGTCTTCTTTTTTCAAAAACTCTATCCCTTTGCTTGGGTTAATAATCCACAAAATTCCATGGCAGCCGCAGCAGGAGGTTGTATTTTAATTAAAACCACAGCCTTAGATCGAATTGGTGGCATTAGTTCGATCCGTCAAGCTTTAATTGATGACTGCGCTTTGGCACAAGCCGTAAAATCCACTGGGGGTAAAATTTGGCTGGGATTAAGTGATACCACCTGTAGTCTTAGACCCTATCCTAATCTGCAAACCATCTGGGATATGGTAGCTCGCACCGCCTACACGCAGCTTAACTACTCCCCTCTGTTATTAATTGGTACCCTAATTGGCATGGGCATTATTTATATCCTGCCACCCTTGGGCTTAGTTCTGGGGTTATTGCTAGGGCAGAACTATGTGACGATTGCTTCAGGTTTGACTTTAACGATCATGACAATTTCCTATATCCCTACAATTAGGTTTTATCGGTGTCCGTGGTGGCTCAGTTTGTGTTTACCTGCGATCGCTTTTTTATATACACTCATGACTATGGACTCGGCTTGGCGACACTGGCAGGGTAAGGGTGGGGCATGGAAAGGTAGGGTTTACCAACAGTAATTTCAATTAATCACATTTGCAACTATGACAATTATGACAACCACAACCATCACCGTCGATTTCCCAAATAAACAAACTCAGGGCTATGAAATTGCGATCGCTGCGGGCAGTCTGGAAGGATTAGGCGAGAAATTAATAAACTTGGGCTTAGGTAAAAAAAGTAAGAAGGTTTTAATAGTTTCTAATCCTGTTATTTTTAAGCACTACGGCGATCGCACTGTTAACTCCTTAGCATCAGAAGGGTTTGAGGTCGCTAGTTTGATTTTACCCGCAGGCGAAAGATTTAAAACCGCAGCCTCTTTACAAAAAATCTATGATGCCGCTTTGCATAATAAATTAGAGCGATCTTCAATCATTGTGGCTTTGGGTGGGGGCGTAATTGGCGATATGGCGGGCTATGCGGCTGCGACTTGGCTCAGGGGACTGGATTTTGTGCAGGTACCGACTACACTTTTGGCGATGGTGGATTCGGCGATCGGTGGTAAAACTGGGATTAATCATCCCCAAGGCAAAAATCTCATAGGGGCATTTCATCAGCCTCGTTTAGTTTGGACTGATCCCGAAGTCTTAAAAACTCTACCCGCCCGTGAGTTTAGAGCCGCAATGGCTGAGGTAATTAAGTACGGGGTAATTTGGGATCGGGAATTATTTGAGCAATTATCTGCTTGCCAACGCCTAGATCAAATCCGTTACTTACAACCTGAAACTTTATACCTAATTTTGGTTCACTGCGCCAAAGCAAAGGCTGAAATTGTCAGTAAAGACGAAAAAGAAGGAAACCTAAGAGCAATCCTGAACTATGGTCATACGGTCGGTCATGCGATCGAAATGGTGACAAATTATCGCAAATTTAATCATGGTGAAGCGGTGGGACTAGGGATGGTAATTGCGGGTGCGATCGCCGTGGAATTAGGATTTTGGCAACAAAGCGATCAAGAGGCACAATTAGAATTAATCTATAAGGCAAAATTACCGACAAAATTACCTCAAGATATTGACCCCAAGCAAATTATTGCCGCCATGTCCCAAGATAAAAAAGTCGACCGTGGCAAAGTAATATTTATTATGCCCAAGGCGATCGGTAGTGCCATAGTTACAGATCAGGTGGATTTAGATACAGTTTATAAGGTATTGCAGATTTAGGTTGAACCTTAACCTCGTTTGTGGTGATCGCTGTGATAACTTATAAATAAGCTCGCATTTTGCCCACATTCATTAACCCGTAGGGATCAACTAGTCGCTTAAAGTCTAGCTGTTCTTGATTGACCGCTTTCATGCCACCATCTTCAAGTAGATAGGTATGGGGATTGGCAATTAAAACTCCATGATCTTCGTGATATTTAATAATTTCCTCTAGGCGATCGCTAGTTGTAAATTCCATGATCTGAATCGCTGCGGGAATAATTTTGCCATTCATGCGAATAAACTCTAGGTGCATCATGACTTCATCGCTAAAGTATCTATACATCTCCATAACCTTTTCCACATCAGGGAACAAACTTTGTAAATAGGTTAAGGATGGATCGACAGTACGGGCATGGAGGGTAGTGTGATTCCAAGAAAATTCCACCAAAGTTAAACCCTTGCTTGCGTCTTGGGCAGATTTCTCGTAGCAAATTTCTCCCTTGTACTCTTGAACTAAGGACTTAAATGGTTCTAAATCCGACTCTGCCACTAGGACTAAAGCGCAATGACTTGAGGTAGAAATATAGGATTTTAAGGCGATAAAGAAGCTAGGAATAGGAGCCGCATGGACACTAATCATTTTTTTCATGATCCCATCGGCATTACCTAAAGCTTGCCCAAAATTTGCTGCCACCTCAAATTCCTTAAATGCCACAATACATTCTGCCCAACCATAGGCAGGAGCAAGGGGAATTTCCAGTTCCGTAATAATCCCATTGGTACCATAGGCGTGATTCACTTTTTGAACATCGTCGCCCCGCAATTCAATTATGCGTGGAGTGTCTTCGAGGGTAACAACTCTGACAGCCCTGAGATTACCGCGATCGCGCAGTTGCCCATACAAAATTGAACCAATTCCACCACTTCCCCCCGCAATAAACCCACCGACTGTAGCACTCCGAAAGGTTGAAGGTACCATGCGTGTTTCCCAACCAATTTCTTGGGCTTTTCTGTCCAATGCCCCCAGTTTAATCCCTGCCTCCACACAAGCTAAGCCCGGCTTCAGCCACTTGATTCCCTGCATCCGAGTAATATCAAGAATTATGCCTCTATTTAATGGCACACACTGTCCATAGTTTCCTGTGCCAGCCCCTCTCACAGTCAGGGGAATACGATGCTTGACGCAGGCTTGGGCGATTTGAATTACTTCACTTTCAGTTTTAGGTCTTAATACCAAATCAGCAACTTTATTTTCTAAAACTGGCGTAAGGATGGGGCTAAAGCGAAAGTAGTCCTCGGATAGCTTAGCTACTTGGGTAGGTGAATTAATTACTTCAATGCCTTCTAGTTCGACTAGGAAATTTCCGTACGCGTACATAAATTCTTTTCTTGATGCTGATTTTTAAGCTAAGAGGATTGGTATATATGTAGTTTAAGCGAAGTGGATTGGGGCAGATTGTTTAATAAGTATCGAAAAATAAATTGATTTGCAGCACTTAACAAATTTCAAATATAAATTGCAAATCCAAATCAAATCTTCAAAAGCCTACATCTACCATCATCTATAATTAAAACCAAGATAAAAAGGACTTTAGCCCGATTTTTACACCTAAATTCCTTAAGGTTCAATGTGGAGAACAGCTTTGCCGAGAAACTGGCGATCGTTTAACTGATGAGAGACTTGGGCAACTTCACTCCACGGAGCTTCTACATCAATATGCGGAACTAAAGAACCATTGGCAACTAATTTCACTAACCGAGCTAATCCGACAGCAGCGGGTTGTTTTTTCAGTTCGTGAAAGAGAATAAATCCATACAAACTTAAGCCGCCTTTGCCATAAAATCGAGAGGCATTGAAGGTAATATTTGCGCCAGCCGTAGCTCCGAATAGCACATAGGTTCCATCTGAGGACAGTTGTTCCAATGCTTTAGGTAGGACTTCTCCACCCACAGAGTCAAGCACAAGATCGTAGGGGGCATACTGATCGAATTGATCGCCAACAATCACTCGATCTGCTTTTGCTGCTTTGACAAATTCCACTAATTCAGGGTGACGAACCTGGGCTGTAACGATCGCTCCCGCTTCAGCCGCTAATTGAGAGGCAAAATACCCAACTCCCCCAGAAGCACCTGTAATTAATACCGAGCGATCTAGTAATAGTCCTCCTCGTTCTAGGGACAGGAGGGCAGTCAATCCAGCCACGGGAAGAGTTGCCGCAACTTTGAATTCCACAGCATCGGGAAGAGGGGCGAGCGCATGGGTTGGCACCGCTACTTTTTCTGCCCAAGCACCAGCAGGTAAAAATCCCACTACACGGGTTCCCACAGGCAAACCAGAACCATCTTTAGCCTCAGTCTCAATAGTTCCCGCAAAATCCCACCCAGGTCGCCATCCCGCTTCCGCAGTTAGAGAACGTCGTACTTCACCACGGTTGAGGGAAAATGCCGCAACTTTGACGATCACCTCATTGGGTAATGCTACAGGAGGCTCAACTTCTCGAATTACTAACCGCTCGGGAACCGCAGGATCGATAATAATCGCTCGGATTTTATTAGAGTTGCTCATGAATTCAAATTAATTACCTAGTCAGGACTTACGCAGTATAAGAGAAAAAACCAGAGTTGAAAGGGGTTCCCAATTGAGGACGTAGACCTCAAACTCCTTTGAATCACTACTTTGTAAATTTAAGTGCGTAAGTCTTAATAAGTTTACCTTCTTAATGTGGGTGAGGGCTTGACATTATACTTAAGTATAGGGCTTATGATAACGCCATCAAGTTTTATAGGTATTCATTAGGTAAATGATGCTGCAAGTAAGTGAAGTCTCACGCAAATTAGGTGTAAATCCCCAAACTCTCTATTTCTATGAGCGTATTGGGTTGATTCCATCACCAAATCGTTCTGAATCAGGGTATCGACTCTATGCCGATCAAGATTTGGAAAGACTCACTTTCATTGCTCGTGCTAAGTCCTTAGGATTAACATTGGAAGAAATTGGGGAAATTCTTGCGCTAAAACAAAGGGATGGCATGGATTGTTGCTATAACGTTCGCGATCGCCTGAAAGCAAAAGTCGAACATATTCAGAAAACAATTACGCAGCTACAGGCACTTCATGATGAACTTGTTCCTTTAATTGAGCAATGCGATCAAGGCATTATTAGCTTAAAAGAGGATTGCTCACATTGCTGGTTAGATAAGTAAACGGTTCTTAGCCTAGCAAAATTTCTGAAATCATTGATAACTTGATACTCTCAAGCAATTATGAAATTGATTGGGGGCGTATTTATCTTGTCATACAGCTTAATAAACCTAATTTTTAGAGAATTTTCAGAGGAATTTATGAATAGTAACTTAGCCACTAAACTGCGAGAAGGTACAGAAAAATCTCACACTGCTGCCGAAAATACTGCATTTATGAAGTGCTTTCTCAAGGGGATTGTAGAACGGGAACCATTTCGTAAATTACTGGCAAATCTTTATTTGGTTTATAGTGCGATCGAAGAAGAGTTACGGCTACATATTCAGCATCCCATTGTTGGCAAGTTATATTTCCCCGAACTAAATCGCCAGCAAAGTTTAGAGCAGGATCTGACCTTCTATTATGGAGATAACTGGCGGGCAGAAATTACTCCCCTCAAGGCAGGCAAGGTTTATGTCGATCGCATCCGTGAAATTTCTAAGACAGATCCTGTATGTTTAATTGCCCATGCCTACACTCGCTATATGGGGGATTTATCAGGAGGACAAGCATTAAAAGGAATCGTTCGTTCTGCTTTGGATTTACCCAGCGATCGCGGTACTGCCTTATACGAATTTGATCAACTACCGACAATTGAAGCAAAACGAGCATTTAAAGAAACCTATCGCCAAGCATTGGATTCCCTAGCTTTGGATGAAGCGACCATCCAGAGAATTATTGCTGAAGCCAATTATGCTTTTACTCTTAACCGTAATGTAGTGGATGAACTAGAGGCAGATGTAAGGGCAGCGATCGGTAGTCATGTATTTGAGCTAATTACCAAGCAAGAGCGGCAAGGCAGTACGGAACATCATCATAAACAACACTACGGGCAAGTAGTGGCATGATTTTTTGACACCTCAACTGATTACAGTCTTTTGTGGATTTGTGTAGTAAGGGGTACAGGAGTGTAACCCCTGCGTGGGGCTGCGCCCCACACCCCTAAAGTATCCCTTGATTGTTCAACAAGCTGTACCAAAATTAATTACTGATTTAAGAAAAATAGGAATGGACATAGATGAGTACCTTATCCCAAGCAGTTAAATTTGATCTTAATTTATTGCATAAATATAATCAGCCCGTGCCACGCTATACCAGTTATCCACCTGCCACAGAACTAAGTACAGATTTTGATCAGAGGGATTTTCGAGGAGCGATCGCCAAGCTGAAATTACCACTGACATTATCCAATTTCTCACCGATTGGTTAACTCACCATATCAAAGGCGAAGATCAGAAAATGATTCGGTTTTTTCAAAAAAGCATCTAAAAAAATATCCTTTATTAGCCTTTCTAAGTTAATGCCAAGTAATTCTAAAAATTAATTCTAAAAAAATGGTAACAACTCAATCAGACTCAGAACTCCTCCGTGCAGGGGTTAAAGTTCCAGTTAAAGAAACCCTATTAACGCCACGATTCTATACTACGGACTATGATGCTGTAGCTCAAATGGATATATCATCCCAACAGGTAGAACTAGAAGCAGTTGTCCAAGAACTTCGCACCGACTACAATCGCCATCACTTTAAAAGAGACGAGGAGTTTGAAAAATCTTGGGAACATATTGACAGTAAAACCCGTGCTGCTTTTATTGATTTCCTAGAACGCTCTTGCACTTCGGAATTTTCAGGATTTTTACTATTTAAAGAACTATCACGGCAGCTAGGCAATCGTAGTCCACTTTTAGCAGAGGCTTTTAATCTGATGGCAAGGGATGAAGCTCGTCATGCGGGGTTTTTAAATAAATCTATGAAGGATTTTAATCTGTCCCTAGATTTAGTGAATATGACCAAAAACCGTAGCTATACCTTCTTTAAACCTGAATGGGTCATCTATTCTGTTTACCTATCGGAAAAAATTGGTTACTGGCGATATATTTTAGTGCATTACCACATGCAGAGGCATCCCGAGCATCAGTTTTACCCTCTCTTTCGCTACTTTGAAAGTTGGTGTCAAGATGAAAATCGTCATGGAGATTTCTTTAAAGTACTATTGCGATCTCAGCCCCAACTCTGGAACAACTGGAAAGCGAAACTATGGTCAAGATTCTTCTTATTAACTGTATTTGCCACCCATACCCTGACTGTATTTGAGCGTGCGGATTTTTATACTTCCATTGGTTTAGATGCCCGTGCCTATAACAAAGAAGTCATAGTTAATACTAACAATACTGCCATTAGTGCTTTTCCTGCGGTTTTAGATACCAGTCATCCCGACTTTTTCCTCCACTTAGAAAAATGCTCTGACTATAATTTCCAACTTCTAGCTATTGAGCATAGCGATCGCCCCCAGATCATCAAAACTCTGCAAAAGTTACCCATATTCCTTGGCATTTTCTGGCAAATTCTCAGGGTGTATTTAATCAATCCTATAGATGCTGAAGCTCAACGTGGACAAGTTCATTAATTTAATTACCTATGAAATCCTTTCTATTCCGAACTGAACCTGAAAAACCGCCATCTCTTGATTGGTCAGCCGTCATCTTTTTCTCTGCCATTCATATCTTGGCATTACTAGCACCTTGGTTTTTCTCTTGGTCAGCCTTGGGCGTAATGATCTGTCTTCATTGGCTATTTGGCAGCATTGGTGTCTGTTTGGGCTATCACCGCTTACTTAGCCATCGCAGTTTACGAGTACCCCAGTGGTTGGAATATATAATTGCTACCCTCGGCGCACTTTCATTGCAAGGCGGTCCCATTTTTTGGGTGTCGGGACATCGTTCCCATCATGCCTTTACTGAAGATGCGGTTAAAGACCCCTATGCGGCAAGTAAAGGCTTTTGGTGGAGTCACATGATGTGGATTTTTTACCCCCACGATGAGTTCTTTAAATACGATCAATATAGAGCCTGTTTCATATCTCATGAGTAGCAATTCTTTTTAGCATCAAACGAATAAAGCAAAGATTGAGTTTAGCTGTAGCATTAACGAGAGTTCTCTCAAAGTTCTTAACTAAGATTTTGCATCTTTCAACCCAAGCATTTGACCTTTCAATTACCCACCTTGTCGGCACAACTACAAACCCAGACAGACCTTTTTCTGCCTTCTGTTGCTTTGATACCTTAGGAGAAATTTCAAACCTAATCTTAGTCATAATCTCAGGATAAACCTTCTGTAAATCAGTCGTCAATTTTTCGATATGATAACCACTATCCAGCAATATCGTAGTTAGGGTAATGTCATCTGGCTTCGATTTGAAGTAATCAATGTTAAACGTTAACATCTCAATCAGTCCTTGGTCATCTGATACATTTGCTCTTGTTAAATACCCAGAGTGTCAACGGCTAAATGTCTTTTGATCCCGTTAGTTGCTTTGTAGGAGCAGAAGCCCTTGGATTCTATACTTGCATTACAGGTATTTTTCACTGCTTGTGAGTCAATGATGATTAAAGTTGTCCATTTTGATTTTTTTTGACTGTTCACGGGCTGTTGAATGCAAAGCTTCCATAATCGCAGTAAATGTACCTGTATCTTTCCACTCCTTGTAGTATCGATACACTGTAGAGAATGGTGGTAAGTCTCGGGGCATATCTCGCCAATTACAACCGTTTTTGAGTTGGTAGAGTATGCCGTCTAAAATTTGTCTTTTTGTCCAAGTTGGCGGTCTAGTTTGCTTTTTCTTTGGGAGCAATGGTTCTATAATTTCCCATTCTTTATCTGTTAGGCTACTTGAGTATGGATTTAGCATTTTCTAAGCATCATAAATCTTGCTCATAATAGATATGAAACAGGCTCTATAAACGTTCTGCCCCAGACCTAGATCGTGATCCCTATTACCGTTGGCTCAATCGTTACTTTTTAGCTTTGCAAATTCCCTTAGCTGGCTTACTTTACCTCATGGGTGGATGGTCGTTTATTATCTATGGAGTATTTGTGCGAGTCGTACTCCTTTGGCATACCACTTGGCTGATCAACTCAGTTACCCACATGTGGGGATACAAATCCTTTGCCAGTAATGATAATTCCCGTAATCTCTGGTGGGCAGCCCTACTTACCTACGGAGAGGGATGGCACAATAACCATCATGCTTATCCCCAAGTGGCGAAATGTGGTTGGCGGTGGTGGGAAGTTGATATTACTTGGTGGTCGATCTGGCTATTACAAGTTGTTGGTTTAGCCAAAAATGTCAATCTGCCGCCTAGCAAAGCCATAGCAAAGTAGCTTTATGATCCAAAACCCAAAAATGATTTATAAAAATCCCGATAGTCAGTTGTTCTAGTTCCGCTAATTAGTGTGATTTATATAACCATTTAGTCTCAAGAAATAGTAAATTGATTAGTCTGTGATCTTTATTTTTACTATGCTAAATTGGCTGAAGCCTGCTCAAAGATTGGGAAATCTTCCCCCCTATGTGTTTGCTCGACTAGATGAATTAAAAGTTAGAGCAAGGGCGCAAGGACTGGACTTGATTGATCTGGGGATGGGTAATCCCGATGGGGCAACGCCAGAACCCGTAGTTAAAAGTGCGATCGCTGCCCTGCAAGACCCCCGCAATCATGGCTATCCCCCCTTTGAAGGCACCCCAAATTTTCGCCGCACAATCACTGAATGGTATCACCGCCGTTACAATGTTAATCTGGACTCTGAAGGTGAGGCACTGCCTCTAATTGGCTCTAAGGAAGGTTTGACCCATTTAGCTTTGGCATTCATTGATCCAGGTGATTTAGTAATTGTGCCTAGTCCCGCCTATCCTGCCCATTTCCGTGGACCTTTAATTGCAGGGGCAGAAATCTATGAGCTAATTCTCAAGCCAGAGGATAACTGGGTAATTGATCTGGATTCCATTCCTGAAGATGTAGCTAGACGTGCTAAGGTGATGTATTTTAACTATCCTAGTAACCCTACAGCGGCGATCGCTCCTCGGAAATTATTTGAGGATATGGTGGCATTTGCCCAAAAATACCAAATTTTACTAGTTCATGATTTATGTTATGCCGAGCTTGCCTTTGATGGCTATCAACCCACCAGTCTTTTAGAAATTCCCGGGGGTAAAGATGTTGGGGTAGAGTTTCATACTTTATCTAAAACCTATAATATGGCTGGCTGGCGTGTAGGCTTTGTGGTGGGTAATCGTCATGTCATTCAATGCCTACGCACATTAAAAACTAATTTAGACTATGGAATTTTTTCGGCAATTCAAACTGCGGCAGAAACAGCCTTAAATCTACCCGATAGCTATTTGGAAATTGTGCGTAATCGCTACAAAGAACGCCGAGATTTTCTGATTGAAGGTCTAGGGCAATTGGGCTGGGATATTCCTAAAACCTATGCCACAATGTATCTCTGGGTTCCCTGTCCGAGGGGAATCGGCTCTACGGATTTTGCTTTGGATGTATTGCAACGCACTGGGATTGTGATTACGCCCGGCAATGCCTTTGGTCGAGGTGGGGAAGGATATGTGCGTGTAAGTTTAATTGCTGACTGCGATCGCCTTGGGGTAGCTCTTAAACTCTTAAAAGAAGCGGGAATTAGGTATTCCTAGTTGATAAGAGTTAGTTAATTAGCGGACCAAAATCATTATTCCGAATCGGACTGCTAAGAAAGCTTCTAAATTGGGTTTGGCGTTCGGCAATCGGCTCTGGACCATAATTCCATAGACTACTAAAGTAAAAAAAGGATAAACCTAAATTCCGTTCTTTCACAGCTTGGACTTGCAATTGAATCTGACGAATTGGGGCGGGATTAGTTCTTAAGCCAGATAGTACGGCAATACCTGTTAGAGTTTTTTGTCTTGTTGTTTCGATCTCAGGTCGATTGATTAAATTCAGAAAACCTTGTAAATCGGGACGATAAGCTTGCACAATTAATTCATCCACTATATCTTGTCTTACCCATGCTACCCAGTCTTGAAGCTGTTCTTTATAGGCAAAGTCAAAGTAATTGGGTGAAACGGAAAATATTGCCTTGGGGTTTTTCTGTTTAACAACTTTATTCAGCCTCACCATAAATTCAGTAATCTTATTAGCTCTCCACTTTACCCAATTTGGATCATCAGCATTAATTGATGGTTCAGTGGGAATGATTAGGCAATTTTGAGGACTCGGTTGGGGTATAGGTTTAGAATCTTTGGCTTGTGATACTACTTTGGGTAATAGCTTGGGTTTTGATGCTATCCTACGCCGACTTAGTGCACAGGCTTGATTTTTAAGTAACGCCTCTTTTCTGTATAAATTTATGGTGTAGTCATCATAGCCAAATTCCTTGGGCAGACTCATGTGGTCATCAAATTGAATTCCATCCACATCGTAGTTAGAGACAACTTCCAACACTAAATTAGTAATAAATTCTTGCACTTCTGGGTGAAAAGGATTAAGCCATACCACTTCTCCATCTTCATTGATAGAATTAAGACCGCGATCGCGCTTTACCGTGAGCCAGTTTTTACGATTTACCGCTAATTCAGATGTGGTGGGAGCCATAAACCCAAACTCAAACCACGGAATTACTAGTAAACCCTGACTATGTGCCTGAGCAATAACGTCTGCCAGAATATCTTGCCCCTGAGTACCTTTGAATAAAAAATTTTGAATTCCGATTTTTTGGGCAGTAGCACTTGGATACATGGCATACCCAGAATTCCACACTACGGGATATATGGTGTTAAAGTTTAGTCTCTTTAATTGAGTTAGGGAATCGTTGAGTTTGCGGCGATCGCGCATAATATTTAGGTCATTATTAGTCATCCATACCCCACGAATCTCTGAACGAGTGGGTTGGGCGGCAGCAAAGGGAATATTTTGAAGATTAGGTGAAATTAATACTAGGTTACTAATTACATAGAGAGTAAAGCTAAAAATTAGTAAGAGAACAAATTTTTTTAATTTTCTAGTTTTGATTTTTACTTTTTTATAATTCCCCATCATGGCTCAAAATTTTAAAGGTCGCTGCATCTACCAGTCTAGTTGCTTGAGTTCCATGAGTTGTGAATTACCCCTAGCAATTACAGTGAGAAATCTTCATTGTAAAGTGCTTAATCCTTATCCAATCAACACTTGAATAACAATGTATGCTAGGGAAACTTACTTAGGAAATTTATAAAAAATTTATTATAAAAATTTAAATGAGTATGACTAAAACATTGGGATTAGCTCTAGGTAGTGGTGGAGCCAGAGGTTGGGCGCATATTGGTGTAATTAAGGCTCTAAAAAAAGCACAGATTCCGATTAATTATATTGCTGGCTCAAGTATTGGGGCATTTGTGGGTGGAGTACATGCCGCAGGCGAAATTAAAGCATTGGAGGTGTTTGTCCGAGAGTTGAGTTGGAAGATGATGCTTTCCTATTTTGACTTGGTATTTCCCCATCAAGGGCTTCTGGACGGTAATAAAATCTATAACCTACTAACCGACCAAATCAAAAATCTTAAAATTGAAGAAGCAGAGATTCCATTTTGCTGTATCGCCACGGATTTAGTTTCAGGGCAGGAGATGCGTTTACAATCAGGCTTGATGGCAGACGCAATTCGAGCCAGTATTTCCATGCCGGGAGTATTTACACCATTTAAGAAAAATGATCTTTATCTGGGTGATGGGGGCATTGTTAACCCTGTCCCTGTCAATGTGGTACGAGAAATGGGGGCAGATGTGGTTTTAGCTGTAAACCTAAATCATAATTACATAGCCGCAGTTCTAGAAAACCCAAATTTAGAGGACAACAACGAAGGAAACAGCTTAGAGAAAGATGAGGAAATGGAGAAAGAGGTTGAACAAGACTTTGTTAAAGCAATCCGAGCGCACTACAATATTTTGACTGAAAACTTGAAAGGGAAGCTAGAACAGTGGCTACCTAACAATGAATCCCCAATTAATATTTTTGATATTATCGGTACTACTATTAACATTATGGAGCAGAAAGTAACAAAGCTGAATCTAGAGATTGATCCGCCTGAATTGCTGATAGAACCAGATTTATGTAAATATGGCATCTTTGATTTTCATCAAGCGGATTTGATTATTGCTGAAGGTTATCAACGGACTCGGCAAGCTATTCCTAAACTGCGGCAACTTTTAGCGGAATAGGCAAGATTTGCACCTAGGCACTGGTTAGAAATAGCATTACATCACCTTCTTGAACAATATATTCTTTCCCTTCACTACGGACTAAGCCCTTTTCTTTAGCAGCTTTCATGGAGCCATTTGCCACTAGGTCTGGAAAAGCTACGGTCTCGGCACGAATAAATGCCTTTTCAAAATCAGAGTGAATTACCCCTGCGGCTTGGGGAGCAGTCATGCCAGCATTAATTGTCCATGCCCTTGCTTCTTTGGGTCCAACGGTGAAATAGGTACGCAATCCCAACAGGTGATAGGTGGCTCTAATTAAGCTTTTTAGTCCACCTTCGGTTACACCAAGAGATTCTAAGAAATCCTTACGATCTGCTTCGGGCAAATCTACTAACTCTGATTCAACTTGGGCAGAAATAATAATGACTTCAGCATTTTCTGTCTTGGCGATCGCCCGCACTTCTTCAACATATTTATTACCTGTAGCCAATTCTGATTCCGAGACATTAGCAGCATAGATCGTAGGTTTTAGGGTTAATAACTGTAAAACTGCAATTGCTTCTTTTTCCTCTGCATTTAAATTAGCACGGCGGGCAGGCTTACCCTCGTTTAAGAATTCTGCCACTTTTTCTAGGGTTGCTAATTCAAATTTAGCATCACTATCTCCGCTTCTAGCTCCTTTACGGGTGCGATCAATGCGGCGTTCAATTTGGGCAAGATCAGATAAAGCCAATTCAAGGTTAATAATTTCAATGTCACGGGCGGGATCGGTAGAGCCTTCCACATGGTGAATATCCTCGCTATCAAAACATCTCACCACATGGGCGATCGCATCACAGGTACGAATATTAGCCAAGAACTGATTACCCAAGCCTTCACCTTTACTGGCACCCTTGACCAATCCAGCAATATCTACAAACTCAACACGGGTGGGAATAATTTGGGCAGAACCCCCAATTTTTGCCAGAGTATCCAATCTTTCATCAGGAACTGTGACTGTACCTACGTTGGGTTCTATGGTACAAAAAGGAAAATTAGCAGCTTCTGCTTTGGCATTAGCAACTAGGGCATTAAATAATGTAGATTTGCCTACGTTGGGTAGCCCTACAATTCCAGCTTTTAGCATTCGTCAATTTTTTGTAATTACGGTCTAATTTTACTCTCAAACTTTGCTATATTTTTGACAAATAGCTGGTCAAATAACTAGACTCTTAAAATTTAAGATTGAAATTTAAGATTGTAAAAAAGTGATTCTCACTATGGGAAATGGTATAAAAAGCTGGAGCATGAAACTCATTTTAGATCACTGCAACTAAGTTACTGGAATTAAAACAATCGTGAAAACCCTGACTTTACCTGCTCATCTTAGCTCTCTCAAGAGCATTGGTCAGTACATTATGGCTGTTTGTCAAGAAGCAGGAATTTCTTCTAAAAGGGCATATAAACTCAGATTGTCCGTAGATGAGTTAGTCACAAATATAATTGTTCATGGCTGTGGAAATTCTGGGACTGAATCCATACTTGAAATCCATGCTGAAATTGAGCCAGAAAACCTAAAAATCACAATTGCTGATACTGGTTTGCCTTATGATCCAAGGGAAAGAGTGTTCGATGAATCAATTTTAAGTCAGCCCATTGAGGAAAGACCTATGGGGGGATTAGGCGTTTTTTTAAGCTTACAAAGTGTAGATGAATTTTCATATCAAACTACTGAACACAAAAATATAAGCTCTTTATGGTTAAGGAGAGAGCAATAATTAGGGAAAGTTAGGCATGGGTAAATCAGAGAGCATAAAATCGATTAGGTGTTGCCAATAATCAAAATTCTCCACCCGAGTAATTCAGTGAAAAATAAACTGATACCCCGTTTCACCCCATTTTTAGTGACTTTAAGTCTGTTTTTAATTACGGGTAAATTTGCACTAATGTCCTTAAAATTTCTGCGATCGCCCTTGATGTCCAAATCCCTTCGCCTCTGCGCCCGTTTAATAGTTGGAGATGAATCGTAAAGCTATCCGCAAAACCAGAGGCTTCTATCGAGATATTTGTGGTTTGGGCAGAGCAAGTTAGTTTTTCTTCGTCGGCAAGTTCTGCTTGCATTGCTGCCATAGTCTCAATTAGTTGCAAGCTAAGGCGATAAAAATCCGTAAGCTCTTGTTCGGTAAGCTCGATCGCCCAATTTTCCGCACCCACTAAGCCTACGAAAACTTCGGCATCGGGAGAGTAACCCAGTCGCCAACCCTCCCCGCTCATTAAGTATTTATTCACTCACCTATTAACTAGCATCTAATCACTGAGAATTTCTGGTTGAGTTAACTCG
Source organism: Synechococcus sp. PCC 7502 (assembly GCF_000317085.1). Classification (NCBI taxonomy): domain Bacteria; kingdom Bacillati; phylum Cyanobacteriota; class Cyanophyceae; order Pseudanabaenales; family Pseudanabaenaceae; genus Pseudanabaenococcus; species Pseudanabaenococcus habilitatus. Next base: position 420,741 of record NC_019702.1, on the reverse strand, counting down.
TCAGACATTTCCACGATCGCTCGCATAATTGGCTTGAGAAAATGATCATCATAATCATCAGCTTCTTCATAACGGCGGAGTTTAGCCCGATTTGCCACCTGAACAGTAATCCGATAACGATTAGGGGCAGCAGCAACCAGTTCTTCAGCACGACGAAGCCCTTCGGCTGGGTCTAGGGTATAGCGTTTAGGCATAAGCAGAATTAACTAGATTTATTACTTTATTTCAGGGAGTACTCAGTTTAACTTATATTTAACGGATAAATAAAGCATGAGTTGTTTGTCATTAATTAACTAGGATTAATTGCACTAAAATCTGCCAAAATTCGACTGTAATTCCGAATAACTGCCAGCATATTTAAGCGATCGCTGCGTACTTGTAAATCCTCATCCATAACCATGACATCTTCAAAAAATTGGCTCAGGATCGGTGTAATCTCAATTAAAGCTCTTAACAGTTGACTGTAGTTTGGATGCTCTGGATTATGTGGTGGTAGAGATGCGATCGCCCTATACAGAGAAATTTCCGCAGGCTGAGTTAAACGACCAAGATCAACAACTTGGCTAATATCAGTAACTTCACTGGCTAGATTACCCTGTTCTGCCAGACGGCTGGCACGGTTTACGACTCCATAGACTTGACCTAGGCTGCCATCTTGACGGGCTGCTTGTAAAAATAAGGCGCGATCGCGAATTAAGACTATATTCTCTAAAGCGGAAGCAGAATCATGACTACCAATAACTGCATTTACTAAATCATAGTCAACTCCGATTTCCTTAAGTAAAGTCTCGGTACGTTGGAGAAACCACTTGCATAAATTTTTATGAATATTCTGATCTGGTAAAGTTATCCGATCTTGATAAATCTGAATTACAGATGTGATTAAATTTACCAAATTAAGTTCATACTTACTATCCCAAGCAATTTGAATAATAGCAGCAGCAGATCGTCTGAGGGCAAAGGGATCGGAAGAACCAGTGGGTATTAATCCCAATCCAAAAATTCCCACTAACGTATCAAGGCGATCGCTAATTGCTACAATTTTACCCGTCAAGGTTTGCGGTAATTGATCCCCCGAGCCTCTTGGTAAGTAATGTTCTAAAATGCCTGTGGCAACAATTTCATCTTCACCACTGGATCGAGCATAGTAGCTACCCATAATCCCTTGAAGTTCCGGAAATTCCTTAACCATGCTCGCAACTAAATCAGCTTTACAGAGATGGGCTGTACGTTTAATTTGGTCAGTTTCTGTTGTAGTTAGCTCGAGATTCGGGATCACTTCAGTAACTGCCGCAGCAATTTGGATAATCCGTTCCACCTTTGCAGACACCGATCCTAACTGCTCTTGGAATGTCACTTTTTCTAATAGGGGTAAAAAGCTTTCTAGGGATACAGAGCGATCGCTATCATAGAAAAATTTACCATCGGATAGCCTTGCCCGAATTACTCTGCCATTACCTGCGGCGATTAATCGAGACTTATCTGGATCACCATTGGAAATCGTAATGAATTTGGGTAAAAGCTGATTATTTTGATCATACAAAGGAAAATAGCGTTGATGACTCACCATCTCGGTTTTAATTACCACAGGTGGCAGTGCCAAAAAATCTTGATCAAAATCGCCCACAACGGCGGTGGGATACTCCACTAATTGCGTTACTTCTTCAAGGAGTGCTTCGGGAATCTCTGCCTCTGCCCGCATTAACTCCGATACCCCTTTAATCTGGCTACAAATTCTCTGCTTGCGTTCAACTCCATCTACAACCACAAAAGCTTCCTTGAGGGTAGCCACATAGTCTCTAGCTGTATCGATAATTACAGGGCGGGGATGCATAACTCGATGTCCCCAACTACGGCGATCGCTTTTGACATTTTCTAGGCTCAGACTAATAATTCGTTGATCTAATAGGGCAACTAACCAGCGAATCGGACGGGGAAATTTTAACTCACCTGTACCCCAGCGCATCAGTCTTTTTCCTTCTAAACCTGTGATCCATGTGGGAGCTATCTCTGTCAATACTTCATCGGTTTCTCTACCGCGTACTTCTTGGTAAGCAAATACAAAGCTACCTTTTTCTGTTTCTTTAACTACTAAGTCAGCAATTTCTATACCCTTAGAACGGGTAAAACCCAATAATGCTTTAGTCGGCTCACCATTTTGATAAGCGGCTCCAAGGGCAGGACCTTTAATTTCTAGGGTTTGATCGGGCTGATGTCTAGGTAAACCTTCAATGACCACAGCTAAACGGCGGGGAGTACCATAGCAGCTAATTTTAGTGGCGGTTAGATAATTTGTCGTAAGGCTCAGAGGAATCTTCTGCTGCCATTGCTTCAGGGCATCGGTGATAAAACTTGCTGGTAACTCTTCTGTACCTACTTCTAATAAAAACGTTGCCATTTTTTGCTGCTAGACTAAATTAACCTTCAAGTTTATATTAATCCACAGCCTATAACGTTAAAACTTAGAGCTTTTAGAACTCTGCATCACAATAAATCTTTTTTGATTTTGGAGCCTTAATTTTTGGGATCGGCTTGTTTTAAGGCATCTTGTCTGGCTTTTTCGGTAGCATCTAGTGCCTTATTAACTTCAGTTCTTACCTCTGCGGGTTTATCTAAAAGATTTTGATTTACTGCATCTGGCTTAGTTTGCTTATTAAGTGACGATGTGACTAGATATAAAACTATGCCCACAGTTACAATCAATCCTAATAGTCGCATTTTTTTACCTCAGATTTATGCTCAGCTTATATTAGTTATAGCCTTTGATTCATTGCTTCAGACAAATTATGTGCTATTACTTGCACCGAAGCGATCGCCCGTTCGTAATCCATCCGAGTTGGACCTAAAACCCCCACACTACCCACAGGCACATCATCATAGCTATAGGTACTTGAAATTAGGGTGCAGTTTTGAATTGGCTCTAGGGAAATTTCATTCCCAATTCTAATAGTTAAGGCGTTAGCAGGGTTATTAGAAGCATTATTAAAAATTAGAGGAAATAAAGATGCTTGATCCACTTCTAACAGTTGAATAATTGCTTGTACTTGGTTCAATTGACTAAATTCTGGTTGGCGTAATAGTTCAGTTAGTCCACTAATGAATATTTGATTAATTTCGGGTGGATTGCAAATGGCAGCAAGTTCTTTTAGAGAAGTGGTTAAGACCTGAGCATACTGCTGAAATTCTTGATCTAGTTCCTGCCATCGCAGCTTAGTTAAATCTGTAATTAACTGATCTCGCAGATGGGTATTAAGAAAATTAGTTAAAATTTGGATTTCCGACTCTAGGCTACTTACCTCCATATCTGGGGGTAGTTTCACCGTTACCGATGTGGTGTTATAGGTATCAGTGACTAAAATTAGGATTAAAGTTTGATGGTCGACCATTAACAATTGCACATGGCGAATGCGGGCAGTTTGCAGATTAGGACTAGTAATCATGGCAATGCAACCACTAAAGGTAGCTAAGATTTGGGCGGTGCTGCGGAGAAGATGTTCTAAATTTTGGTAGGCGATCGCATCAAATTTTTGTTCTAGTTTTTGCTCCAAGATTGGAATCGTATGTGCGGCTTTATCTAAGTGAATTAAATGATCGACATATACTCGATAGCCTGAGTCCGATGGCACTCTCCCTGCAGAAGTATGGGGCTGATATAGTAATCCCGACTTTTCCAGTACGCCCATAATATTGCGAATGGTGGCTGGACTAATATTAAATTTGTAACCTTCAGCTATCACCTTTGACCCAACAGGTTCCGCCGTGGCAATGTAGTGATTTACAGTTGCCCACAACACCTTTTGCTGTCTGGGGTTAAGGTTGGTCATAGTTGATTTTCAATTTGAAGAACTATTTAAATAATTTTATAACTCAGCCCTTTTAACTCTTTTTATAAAGTGATTTGATTGAACTCCAGAACTTATAAATATTTAGTCCAAATTTTTAATACTTTTAACACTTTAATACCTAAATTTCAAACTTAATTGAAGCCTAAATAAAAGAGCATGATTTTTCTAGGGCAGTTTTTAAGAGCTTTTTGTAGTCTCGATCGCTAATTTCCAAGGCACCAAATCTTGCTAAGTGTGGATTCATCATCTGGGCATCAAATAGAACAAAACCCCGCGGTCGCAAATGTTCGACTAACTTTACCATTGCCACTTTGGAGCTATCTGGCACTCGATAAAACATAGACTCCCCAATAAATGCGCCATTAATGCTGATCCCTAAAATGCCCCCTGCCAACTTACCTTCATACCAGGTTTCAAAACTATACGCCCATCCTGCTTGATTAAGAGCCGCATAAATTTGCCTGAGTTCATTAGAAATCCAAGTTGTATCCCGATCTGCACATCCTGCCACAACTTCATTAAAAGCTTTGTTAATTTTGACCTCAAACCGATTTTGATTCAGGCTTCTTTGGAGCGATCGGGGATAGGTAAATCTTTGATCTAGGGGAATTAAAGTGCGCTTACTACTGTAATACCATTCCACGGGTTGGTTATCTCCCTCAGACATCAAAAAATGCCCTTGAGCATAGCCTTGAATGATGCTTTGAATATCCATAGGTATCACTAAATTACAAGCCACATTCTTAAGATTTCATACAGCGTATTCAGTAATATACTGCCCCCAAAATTAATATCTCCTAAATTAACTATTCATAAAAATAAATAAAAAAAAGATGCTTGGGTTGCCAAACATCGCTGTGAACGATAAAAAGTAAATTAGTTACTAAAGGGTTATTGAACCTTCAAGACCTTTATAGAGCCTGTTTCATATTTATTATGAGCAAGATTTATGATGCTTAGAAAATGCTAAATCCATACTCAAGTAGCCTAACAGATAAAGAATGGGAAATTATAGAACCATTGCTCCCAAAGAAAAAGCAAACTAGACCGCCAACTTGGACAAAAAGACAAATTTTAGACGGCATACTCTACCAACTCAAAAACGGTTGTAATTGGCGAGATATGCCCCGAGACTTACCACCATTCTCTACAGTGTATCGATACTACAAGGAGTGGAAAGATACAGGTACATTTACTGCGATTATGGAAGCTTTACATGCAACAGCCCGTGAACAGTCAAAAAAAATCAAAATGGACAACTTTAATCATCATTGACTCACAAGCAGTGAAAAATACTTGTAATGCAAGTATAGAATCCAAGGGCTTCTGCTCCTACAAAGCAACTAACGGGATCAAAAGACATTTAGCCGTTGACACTCTGGGGATTTCCTTTCTTTACCTATTTAACAAGAGCAAATGTATCAGATGACCAAGGACTGATTGAGATGTTAACGTTTAACATTGATTACTTCAAATCGAAGCCAGATGACATTACGCTAACTACGATATTGCTGGATAGTGGTTATCATATCGAAAAATTGACGACTGATTTACAGAAGGTTTATCCTGAGATTATGACTAAGATTAGGTTTGAAATTTCTCCTAAGGTATCAAAGCAACAGAAGGCAGAAAAAGGTCTGTCTGGGTTTGTAGTTGTGCTGACAAGGTGGGTAATTGAAAGGTCAAATGCTTGGGTTGAAAGATGCAAAATCTTAGTTAAGAACTTTGAGAGAACTCTCGTTAATGCTACAGCTAAACTCAATCTTTGCTTTATTCGCTTGATGCTAAAAACAATTGCTACTCATGAGATATGAAACAGGCTCTATATAAGCTGGTCTCGATTTATTGATTTTTATTGTGCCTGAAAAGGTACGCAACTGGGGATCGCTTAATGATTTTTTTATATTCGCAATAAATTTCTTTATTGTTAGGGGATCATCATCTACTAAGATCATTATCTGCATTGTGGATCACCTGATCAGATAACAAAAATTCAAGGCGATCAAATACCTGGGCAAGGTTACGCCGATAGATGTGGGGCCAACCTCCATTAGATTCTAGGTCTCTTAGAAAATCAAATAGGGCATGACGACTTGTGGGTAAGGCGGGCTGAAATATATCGTTACAAATCTCTAGGTGTAGTTGCTCCAAAATTCTCAGAATCCGTAGAAGTTCTAAGGGATCATGCTGAGACTGTAAAGCTAACAATTTTATTTGTGTAGATAATGCTTCTATATTGTCTAAACTTAAAGAAACACTTTGATCAATTTGCTCCAAAAGAAATACCCTCCTGCAAGTTAATATGATGATTGGAATTTTACTATCACTATTGATTGAGGATACTAAGCTTAGTCTATAGCAAGATTCTCTGGTGTTTCAAATAAATTAGTTAAATCATGAGTTAAAAGGTTAATTATGGGCTATCGCACTTTAAATCGTACTTTAATCAAATCAACTATTAAATCTATTTTAGCTGTCTGTGTCAGCTTGGTTTTTACATTGGTACCTTTCTCTGATCGAGCAATCGCTGCTGTAGATCGAACTATGACCTACGATCAAATTAGAGGTACTGGATTAGCTAACCAATGTCCCGATGTATTGGGGTCATCCCGTGGTCGTGGTATTATCCCCATTGACACTGGGAAGACTGTCCAAATTACAGAAATGTGCCTGCAACCAACCAGTTTCTTTGTGAAAGAAGAAAGTGCCAACAAACGCAAAAAACCAGAATTTGTCGCCAGTAAATTGGTTACTCGTGCTACTTCTAGTATCGACTATGTTAAAGCATTAGTTACGGCTCTACCCGATGGCAGCCTCAAGCTAGAAGAAAAAGAAGGACTAGATTACCAACCAATTACTGTACAAATGCCCGGTGGGGAAAGAGTAGCAATTCTATTTAGCATCAAGGGCTATACTGCTACAACTCAACCCGGATTAGGCGGGATCACTACCTCTACAGACTTTGAGGGTGAAACTGATATTCCTACCTATCGTGGTGCCAACTTTATCGATCCCAAGGGTCGTGGCTTAGCAATTGGCTATGATGCGGCGGAGGCTTTACCTGCCAAGCGTGATCAGTTTGAGAAGAGTACTAAAGATGACTCTACTAGTAAGGGTAAATTGTCTTTGCAAATTTCTAAGATTGATAGTATCACTGGGGAAATTGCCGGAACCTTTGAAACTGAGCAGAACTCTGGTACCGATTTAGGTGCGATTGAACCTAAGGAAGTAATTATCCGTGGTATTTTCTACGGCAAGGTTAGCTAATTTATTCAGCTAGTTTATTCATCAAAAAGTCATAGATTTTTAATGCGAATAGTGGGGGTAGAAATTTATCTATCTCCTTTTTTTCGTCTCTCTTAAAAATCCTTTAAGGTTGGTACTTATCGCTAAAATGTAAATAAATATTAAATATCGATCTATTAATAAATCTAACAAATCTACCTATGACCTCAGCTATTGAAATCGAAATGTATGGAGAACGGGCGATCTCCTTAAATAGCCTAACTACATTTCCCAATCCCCGTCCCGACCGAGAGTATGATGTGCATATTACCTTGCCCGAATTTACCTGCAAATGCCCATTTTCTGGCTATCCTGACTTTGCCACCATTTACTTAAGTTATGTGCCTAATCAATTACTGGTTGAACTTAAAGCGATCAAGCTCTATATCAATAGCTATCGCGATCGCACTATCGCCCATGAAGCGGTAGTAAATCAAATCCTCGATGATTTTGTCAAAGCTAGTGATCCAATTCGGGTACATATTAAGGGAGACTTTAGCCCACGGGGAAATGTGCATACAGTGGTAGAAATTCGCTATGAACGCAAACCAGAACAAACAAGTTAAAAAGCAAGTAATTTATGACGGTAACTGTAATCTCTGTGTGAATTTAGTCAAAGTTCTCGAAAAAATTGATCAAGGTTTCCAGTTTGAATATGCGCCGATGCAGAATCAGGTAACTTTAGAGCAGTTAGGAATTACAGCAGTCGACTATAACATGGGCATGATTTTAATTGATCCCAATCCACCCCAAACCCAATGGCAGGGAAGTGCGGCAGCAGAAGAAATCGGGAGATTATTACCCCTAGGTAATGCTTTTGTAACAGCATATCGGTTGATCCCCGGAGTTAAATGGTTGGGTGATCGCACCTACGAACAAGTTAGGGATAATCGGTACCAGCTTTTTGGTAAGCGGGATCAGACTTATTATTCTGGTTATGCGATCGGTTGTCAAAATATAAGTAATTCGCCTAAGCCACAGTAGTTATAAGCAAACGTCAAAGTTATAAAATTGCAGACCATACGCCAAATACTGCACAAAGATGTTTTTAATTATCATCCTGATTATGAGTTGGGAATTGGGATAGGGGCAAGAGCAATAGCTGAATAACTGTGTTTAGATTTAAGAGTTAACTGTAACCATTTTAGGAGCTAGTTCCATCAGGAATCTTAGAGCCTTAGCAATGTAGGTGGCACATACACTAGGTGAGGTTTCATAAAACGATCGCCAAGCTAATCCTTTGTGCAGATCATAGTTTTGACATTCATTACAGTTTTGATCTAACCAAGCCAAGCGCACAGCGTGACCAATTAACACATCCAATACGATATAGTCATCTATTTGTAGGTCGGGATTTTGGGTGGCGATTGCTGCTAATTCAATCAATGCCTCCGTATTAACTTGACGATATTCAGGAGCTTGGATTTTATTCAATAGATGCTCAATCCGAAGGGCAAAGTTTTTCTCTCCTGCGGTCATTTCTGCCAAAATTATGTCACTATCTAGGCGATTGCGGCGATCGAGCTTATCCCCAATCACAATACCCTTACAATGCTGCATTACCTGCCAGACTTGAGGATAAAAACCTTTCGGAACACGATTAAGTCCCCCATCACGCTGGCGTTGTTGCAACCAATAGGATTGTTCAGTTTGATCTTGATCCTGATGTTGATCTTGGAGTTGATCTGTTTGGGATAAATTAATATCTGTGGGAATTACCCATTTAATCTCTTGTTGCAGATTTACTTGCAGGGATTCTTGGCGAAATAAAGTTTGGTTAAGGTTATCATAGCCCACTAGCACTTGACGCAATCGGCTTTTAACCGCAAAAGGACTCAGCCCCATCAGATGTTCGTATGCCTCGTCTTGGGTAACTTTTAATTCCTGTGCTAGCTCGCTGGTAATTAGCAGAATTAAGTAGCCAACTCGGAGGGTGAGTAAGCCATCACATAGCTCAGGTTCAGCTTTAATTAACACACTGAGATAGATAATAATTTCTTGGGTCAGCGATCGCTCTCTAATATCAGCACTACGGAATTCTTCAATTTTTGCCATTACTTCCGCCGAGGGGATGGGGTCAGTAATCAAAGATGCTTCACTATAGGATTTCCCTACGGCAATTTGTTTGCCTTGAATCAAAATACTAGTAACAGCGTCACCCAAACCAATATCAGTTTTACCCATTAAACCCGCAGCCCGCCGAATAATTGTCCATAACCGCCACTTTCCTGCCTTAGCATAGACTTCATTTAATAGATCAGCGATCGCTAAATATTCGCCATGTAATCTGGTATCAAATTCCTGTCCTCGCAGTTGGGTTAGGGTTTCCAGTAAATCTATTTGTTCATATAGGTTCCTTGATGCTTGCAAGCGTAATAATAATTGGGATACATCTCGCTCTGATTCCAATAGGAATTCTTGGGTATGGGATAAGGGATAGCTGGCATTAATATCCGTTTGCAAATATTCAGAAATGGGCGGCGTTTCTGTTAAAGCTGACTCCGAAAACTGGAAATCATGGATAAAGTCAATGCGTTCTGTGGCAGCAGTGATCAGCAGTTGATGCAGTCCACCTAACTTAATAGTTACCCCATTACAGGTGCCGTTTTGCAGTTCCTTTAGGAGTTGGAGAAATGGCGATTGGGCGATCGCTGCTTCTTTGCCTTCGGTTTCAAACATGCGATGGGTTAGCAGCAAAGTCATGGTTGGTCGCCCCCGATGGTGCCAGTGCCTTTGGATGTAGACTAATTCCCCTTTAATTTGGGAAACTAAAAAATGATAGTCAAGGGTGAGATAAAACTGTGCTTGATCTAAAAACGATGGCAAGAAAGCGATCGCCTCCCCTCGAATCCGAAACATCCTTGAAGTAGTCAGACTCCGAAGTCGCCGAATTGGTCTGCCCGTAAGTTGGAGTTTATCGTTGCGTCCAATGTGATAATAAATTTTAGATAAATCTTCCGCTTGTCGGACTTGAATTGGGGCAATTTGATTGGGCGTTTGAGTTTCAATCCCATAGGTAGCAAGTTCGGATTGTAAATTTTTATCCTCAGCTAAGAGCGCAATTTGCACCACAGGCAGGCGATAGTTAGTAATTTGTAAATGTCGTCCGAGGGGATCAATATCTCCGATCGCTAGCAGGTCTTCTCGTAATAATTTCCCCAATAGATACAAACTCTGCGCCCACACCAAGGGGAGATTAGCATTAGGGAGACGGGGTTGACTTTGGGGTTGCTGCCGTTCTGCTTCTATATTGGCACTGGGAACAAAGAATAGTTCGGGTAATAACTGATAGCCATCTTTTTCGATTAACAGAGGTTGAAGTTTTTGAAAGTATGCCTCTGCTTCGGAGCGATCGCCTCTAAATAACGCATCTAACATTAAATAGGTAAAGAACAGGGGCCACTCACATTCCAAATGCTCAAATTGCTTTAGTTCCCACGGCTCATAGTGCAAACGCTTAGCATCTTCAATGACGGTTTGGTGTCCATCCCGCAGGAATCTTTTACAGCCGTATTTGCCTTCCAGCTTGGAAATCACCTTGTTGCGGGTGCGATCCACTAAAGCTTGATCCTCCACAGCAAAGGCGGGATAGCCAATTACACTTAATAATGCCCCATCTACTTCCTTGGAACTGGATTCTCTTGGTAAAAGCGATCGCAAAGTCGTTCTAGTCCGAGCAATTTCATCTAGTAAAACGTGAATTACCGATGCTTGACTGCCCCTAACTCCAAATAAATCTAGTCCATTGATCGCCTCTAAAGCTGCCTTCGCCATCCCCACAGAACTAGCATTGAGTTCAGGTTTACCATGATTTGCCTTATTGCCCCGTTCCCAGATGCCATAGTCGGGGGTACGGTAGGCACGCCCAATGTAATAGACTAAATTTTGAATAAAGTTAACTTCATCAATGGTAAAAATAATAGCCAAGCCTGAAGCAGTCATCTGTGCCAACATCAATACATACAGAGATGTAGCATCCAGTTGTAAATGTCCCCATTGATCATCGCCAACTACAGTGGCAGCCGTGGCAGTGCTGTATTTAGCATGAAGGGCATCGAGGGGAGCTTGGGTCACTTTAAATTTTTCGACTTTTTGTGCCTGCTGCATCATGGCAAATAGTAAGCCCCGCATTAGCTTAACTACACTTTGTTCTAGCTCATAAGTGCGCCCGCGATCACTATCTAATTTCCGATATGCCAAAGCCAAGCCCCAAACTGCCAAAATACTATAAACATTGTCTCGCACCCAAGCATCGGTGTAATTACCGTGGGCATTGATAGCAGTACTGGCAGGTAATAGTCCTGTAATGGGGTTTTGCCGAGCAAGGATTACCGCCGACACCTCCTGATAGTAGCTATCTAATCTGGCTTGGAGCTTGGGAGTCATAGAAATACTGAAAACAGGCTTAGGAAATCTTGAACTGATCTTGGGTTTAAAATTATGACAGTTTATCAAAATAGTTAGTTAACCCTGAGCATTTTAGCGATCGCAATATCATCCATTATCTATATTTGAGCCAAAGTCTGTTGGATCAACTGTTAACTGAAGAATGATATGTTAGTACTTAAAATAATTTTGAGGAGCAAGTCAGGTGAAAATTGCCAATGGGTTAACCGTCTCTTTAGCAATTCTGGGACTAATTAGTGCCAATACTATAGCTTTACCCGCCGCTACCTATGCCCAAGGGGTAGAGCAACTTCAAGTTAAAACCAAAAAGCGAGTGGCAGTTTTAGACTTTGAGTTTGCCAGTACTGGACTAACTGGGGCGGGATACAGTTTATTTGGTGCAGGTGGTCCCGCCAAAGGGATCAGTGACCTCATTACTAATAGCCTTGTCAAAGATGGTACATACATCGTAATTGAGCGCAGCAGGATTCAAGAAATTCTCAAAGAGCAAAATTTGGGGGCATCGGGCAGAATAGAAGCAACCACCGCCGCACAAATTGGTCGAGCATTAGGTGCAGATATTTTAATTATTGGCTCTGTTAACCGCTTTAACCTAGAGACCAATACCTCAGGTGGAAGTTTATTTGGATTTGGCAGTGCTACTACTAAAAATGTGGCAGAGGTAAAATTAGCTGCAAGAATGGTTGGTACTACTACGGGTGAAATTATTGTTGCCGCCGATGGGGCTGGTACCGAAGAACAAAGTGATACTTCTACCGTAATCAGTGGTTTAGGAACTGCGGGTTCTGCTACCAGTAATACAGACAAGTTATTGAGTTCAGCCAGTGAAAAAGCCGTACAACAGATCGTGACTCAGTTAGCTTCTGCCTCTAGCAGAGTGTCAGCATTACCGTCAGTTTTACCTAATGTTACGGCTGTGGTGGCGGATGTCAGTGGTAATTCTTTAACATTTAATAAGGGTGGACAGGATGGTTTCAAGCCAGGCATGATTGTTTCCGTAGAACGAGTCACTAAAGAAATTAAAGACCCAGCCACAGGTAAAGTTCTGAGAAGACAAACATCTCGCATTGGTCGAGTTCAACTGACAGAAGTGGATAGTGGCTCATCTGTGGGTAAGGTCTTAAACGGTAAGGGGTTCAAGGTGGGTGATATTGCCAAGCCTGCTGAGGATTAACTCACTAAATTTTATTTACATTTGCTTAGTCAACCAAGTCCCCGAACTCAATAATAATCGGGGGTTTTTTCTAGTAAGTATCGAGATAAAAGACTACATTGATGTTTATCTTAAGCCTTTTATAAAGTTGAAATCAATAATATTCTCAATAAATGGGGTAAATCTTAAAAATCCATCATCATAATTCATTGCTTTAGAGAGAAAGTAAGTAGTTAATCCAGATGACAAAATTTTTGAACTTTAGTAAGTAAATCAATTTTAGTAAGTAAATCAATGCAGATTTCCATAGGGTGATTATGCTGAAGTTCTCCTGCTATTCACCTAAAATTGAGATACTATACAAAAAGTCCCAGTCTAATCAAACGTTAAACTTCTTAGTCTTGGTTCTCTGAGATAAGTGCCGTATGTGAAATTATTGCGAGTACTAAAAATATGGTCGATCTTGATCTCCCGACTAGTTTAGAAAGATTCAGAAGCAAGCTCGAACCAACAATTAAATCGTACATCGATATTCAAACACGATTTACTAGAGAAGCAACGCTCTGGCAAAGCAAGTTTGCAGGGTTTCCATATTTACCTAAAAACCTTGAATATCCTACAACGCCAGAAGGCGAATACCTCTATTTACTCGCACAAATCAACTTTGATGAAGTTCCACATTTAGCAGGGTTTCCGACAACAGGAATCCTCCAGTTTTACATTGCCAAAGATGGAATGTATGGTCTAGATTTTGAAAATCCTACGAGACAATCCAAATTTCGGGTTCTCTACTTTCCAGAACTAGATTTAAACGAAAATAATCTCGTTACAGATTTCGATTTTCTGCCTACGCTATGGGACTACGATAAAGACTTGATACCCTTTTATGTTTTCTCTTCGTATACCCCTCATCGAAATGATTGTTTTACTCTCAGTTTTACCCTCAAAGCTGCACCAATTTCTAGCTGTGATTATCAATTTGAGAAGTTGATTGGGAATGAAATCTGGGATGTGTTTCAGGCAAATAATCGCGCGCTTTATAATGAGTATCAAGAGAGGTTTGTAAGCGGGCATCGGCTCGGCGGTTATCCTAACTTTACTCAAGACGATTTTAGAAAGAATTTGCCAGAGAATGAGGAGCCATACGTCTTGCTGTTCCAGATTGACTTTGATCCAGGTGAACTGGAAAAGATTTCGATTGAGTGGGGTGACATTGGTGTAGGTAACTTTTGGATTAAGGCTTCTGCTCTGAAGAATTTGGATTTTTCAGGGGTTCTGTATAATTGGGACTGCTGATAGTTAGCCCAGTCAATTAAGGGCGATCTCTACATTTATCTACTTCCTTGAAGTTCAAATGCAAGCTTAGTTCCCCACGATCCAGTTACGCCGAAAGAATCGAGCTAGATCGGTAGACTCTAAAGCCAAACAAATTGGGCGACCGTGGGGGCAGGTATGGGGATTACGAGTTTGCTCCCATTTATTTACAAGGTCTTGCATGACTGGCAAATCAAGGCTGGTACCATTGCGGATGGCACTACGGCAGGCAGCTGTGGCTTTAGCTTGGGATATATCCTGCGAGCCTAATTCAATTAATACTTCTTCCCGATCGCCTGATTGATTATCTATATCTGGAAAAGACTCAATTAAAATCTTTGGCAGCGATCGCACCACCCACACCGTTCCAAATTCTTCTATATCTATGCCAATAGCTCTTAGCCTTTCTACTGCCAAATCCGATAGGTTTTTAACAATCATGGCGGATGCAAGGGGTATGATTTCCCACTGAGTTTCTAAATTTTCAAATAGTACCCGTTCATGGGCAACATGTTGTTCAATCAAACATAGACCACTTGAGCGCTCTGCCAAAATATAGGTGTTATGTACCTGTGCCAAAACCTTAAGTTGAGAGGTATGGGAAACATTAGCCTGATAGTTGGTATTACTTTCAGCCGTGCGCAGCAGTTGATTTACCGCCGCAGATACCCTTGGTTCAGGAGATTTGAGGAGTTTAGTAATTAAATTAGTAACTTGATCTTGCCAATCCTTAAGGTCATGTAAATACACCTCATTTTTAGCAGGGCTACGGTTCCAATCAATTTTGCTTGGATTAACCCATAAATGGGCAATACATACTGGATAGCGGTGGCGGGGTAGAGTGCGACTAAAAGCCGAGATAATAGTTTGTTCTAGTTCAGGAATCTGAATAAATCTGCCATTAATTGCCACTCTTACCCAGTCTGGACGGTGGCGAGAGGTGCGATTGGGTAAGCCCATCGTGATAGTTGTATCTCCTGCGCTACCATGCACTAAATCCTCGGCACGGATAGACTTCACAACCTGCGGCAAAATATCCTGAGCATTTGCTCCCGCCCAAATCGTGAACCAGTGTTTTTGATCTAGGGTAGCTTGCCATGTGATCTGGGGATGGGCGATCGCCATTTCTGAGACGAGTAATTGAAGTTTGCGTAACTGTTGAGAAATACTAGGTAAGCCATCTAAGCGAGCGGGATGATTCTGGAAAATATGACGGGCTGTCACAATGGTGCCGAGGGCGATCGCAATATTTTTAGAAGCAATAGCATTACCAAAGCTGTCATAACTTACTTGCCAACCCGCCTCTAGTTCGGAAACTCGACTACATATCTGTAAATCGGATAGCTGTGCCAGACTATGTAAAGCCTCACCCCTAAAGCCTAAGCTTTGAATTTGGCGTAAGTCAGATTTAGTATGAATTTTACTGGTAGTGTGGGCGGTGGCAGCTTGCTCTAAATCACCTGGGCTCATCCCATGCCCATTATCCCTAACTTGAATACTTAAACTTTCAGTCCAAACCGTAATGTAAATGCGTGTAGCTTGGGCATCGATCGCATTTTCCACTAACTCCCTAACCACTGCTCCCAACGAATCAATTACTTCCCCCGCCGCAATTAAATTTACTACTTCACTGGGCAGAACTTGAATTATGGTCATTAGCCTCCTAAAATTGAAAAGCTGATCGAATAGATTTAAATTGAATAATCGTGGAGACTTTCTGTGGCATTAGCAGTAGGCGTAATTGAAACAATTGGATTTCCGGGCATATTGGCGGCGGCTGATGCTATGGTCAAAAGTGGCAAAGTTACATTAGTTAGCTATGAACCTTCGGAAAATGGACAATTTACAGTCACAATTCGAGGCACCATTGCTGAAGTTAGGGCAGCCGTAGAAGCAGGGGTAGAAGCGGTAGAAAAAAATGTCCATAATGGTAAGCTGTTTGCTCATTATATTGTGCCAAATCCCGCCGATAATGTGGTTACGGTTTTACCCATCGATTACACCGCAGTTTCAGCCCCATTTCAGTAATTCCATTTAAAAAATTATCAGCAAAATCACCAATAAAATTACTAACAAAAATATTAATCATTAAAAATAGCAATACGAGACGTTACATATTCTTGGGATGATTAAATAAATTAAATAAGAGTTCTATCCTAGCTAGCTCCCCATTCCCAAATCTAGTTCAATCAAATTCATTTAATTTCATTCTATTTCAACAACATAAATTCAGAAAAAATTAGGAGATCAATTAAAATGGCACCACAACAAGCAGTAGGCGCACTGGAAACTAGAGGCTTTCCCGGGGTTTTAGCCGCCGCCGATGCTATGGTCAAAGCAGGAAGAGTGACATTAGTTGGCTATCTCAGGTGTGGTAGTGCTAGATTTTGTGTAATGATTCGCGGTGATGTCTCCGAAGTCAAAACAGCTATGGAATCTGGAGTTGCTGCGGTTGAAACTGCCCACGGTGGGGTATTAGAGGGTTGGGTCATAATTCCTCGTCCCGATGAGAATGTAGTAGCTGTATTACCCATTGACTTTTCCTCTACAGTAGAGGTATATAGAGCAGCAACTGAGGGAATTAGGCTCCCTGGTCCGTCTGGCAGATAAAACATCCCTATTCACTTCTATCAATCTCTATAATTACATCTATGCGATCGCCCTCAATTAAAACTGCACTTTCTCAAGTTCTATTTTCTATCTGTATAGGAATATTTTCTTACTTACCTAATGCTAATGCGGCTGAGCAAATATCTTTCCGAGCCTCTGGAGGGGAAAGATCGCTACCAGTAGCCGATCTGAGAAAATTGGTTAATACTGGTGAACAATCAGACCTTCTATCTGGGCTTTTGGCAACGGCTAAACTTGATCCCAACCTAGTGCGGGGCTATTTGGGGGTAACCATTGATATTAAGCAGTACGATCTAAACCTTGTGGTGGTTGATAAATTCTTAAATTCTTATCTGATTGAATTGTTATTACAGGACCTAGGACAAGCATTACGCCCGCCGGGTACTGACTCAGCCTCAGTAGAAGCGATCAAGGCTGCCATTATTGCCTCCCTTGCCGATGATAATAAAATCTCTGTAATTGAGTTTTTAGAAAAATATCCTACAGATATAATCATTGAGGTCGATCGCCTCACCCAAATTCAAGCAAGATTAGCTAAGGATTACACAAATTTGGCAGAACCACTTGCTAGACTCCTGCAACGCCTTCAGATGCGTAAGTAAGCAAAAACTCCGAAGTCGATTGGATTTAATAAATTAAGTATTTAGTTGGTTGCACCCAAAGGTTAGGTAGAAATGTTGATGGCTGCTAATACAGGTAGCTATCTTTTTTTGTTGATGCAGGAATCAAGCTTAGGAACAAATTTGCCGAAATCAAAGGCTCATAAATATTTTCTTTGTATTTTTGGTGATTTTTACTATAATTTAATATAAAATAATAATTAATCCTACTATTAAGACGGTTAAAACAAATCGATCAGGCATTCTGGCATATTTCTGAACTTAAGAAATTGATTTTGTACCGTACCTTATCCACCTAAGAAACCTTATAATTTCTCCGAGGTCGCTATGTTTGCAACTTTAACTAAACTAAAAACAACACCAAAAATTCCGCTTGATCTATTCAAGGAGATCGCTGCCCTAAAGCAAGAAATGAATGCCATAATCTTGGCGCACTATTATCAAGATGCTGATTTACAGGATGTTGCCGACTACTTAGGTGATTCCCTGGGCTTATCCCAGATGGCTGCCAAAACCGATGCCGATGTGATTGTATTTTTAGGAGTACACTTCATGGCAGAAACAGCCAAAATTTTAAATCCCCATAAACAGGTTTTAATTCCCGATATGCAGGCAGGTTGCTCCTTAGCCGATAGTTGTCCACCCAAGGAATTTGCTGCATTTAAGGCTGCCCATCCCGATCACTTAGTTGTGTCTTATATCAACTGCACTGCGGAAATTAAGGCAATGAGCGACATCATCTGTACCAGTGCTAACTCAGTCAAGATTATTAACCAAATTCCCAAGGATCAGCCTATTATCTTTGCTCCTGATCGCAATCTGGGCAGGTATGTCATGGAACAAACAGGAAGGGACTTATTACTGTGGCAGGGTAGCTGCATGGTGCATGAAATATTTTCAGAACGCAAGTTGGTGGAATTAAAGCAAATTTACCAAAATTCTCAAGTCATAGCTCACCCTGAATGTGAAACCTCTGTGCTTAGGCACGCTGACTTTATTGGCTCAACTACAGCCCTACTGAAATATGTGCAGAATCATGAATCCTCTACATTTATAGTTGTGACTGAATCTGGCATTATTCACCAAATGCAAAAAGCTGCCCCTAGCAAAATTTTAATTCCAGCCCCACCAGAGCATGACTGTGCCTGCAATCAATGTCCGCACATGCGCCTAAATACCCTAGAAAAACTATATTTGGCAATGAAAAACCGTACCCCTGAAATTACTTTAAATGAATCAACTCGCTTAGCAGCACTGCGCCCGATCCAGAGAATGTTAGAAATGAGCTAACTATTAAAATTAGGCAGTTAAAACTGGGAATTAGAAGACTGCCATGCTTTGATTGTTTCTGGAACGATTGGGGCAATTAACTGGGCGATCGCTTGGGCATAGGCACCAATTTCTGATTGAGCACCTTCCCCTGATCGCAATCCCACAAAGTGAAGAACCGATTGCAAAGATACAGTCCAAACCCAAGAAGTATAGACACTAGGTATTAACACGCCCCTTGCTTGTTCCCGTGATACTCCTAAGTTTAGAAGCTCTCGATATGTAGCATAACTAGCTTGACATTGCCGTTCATAGATAGCGATCGCCTGTTGATTTAAATCCGAAGGCAGTTTTCCTCCGCTTGCTTGTCTGTTACTCTCCGATTGTTGTCTAAATACTTGAGGAATATAAAAATCCTCCTCATCTGTAGCAGCCACATAGCGAAAACTTTTTTCATTCCAACCCAGCTGCTCATCATTATGATTAGAGGCGACAGTGTGCTTCCACCATTGTCTGCACACATAAAGGGGGGCTTTAACTTTGAATTTGAATACTACTCCTCGAAATGGGCTGGTATGATGATGCTTAATCAAATAATTAATCAGCTTGGTATCTTTATCGGTTAATTCAGTCGAAGATTTCTCAAAACTAGCTCTGGCATCATTGACCACATCTAAATCGGTACCCATCGAACTGACAAGCTCAATGCGACTTTTCCCATCTTTTAAAGGATCAAACGTCATAAATAGGTTTTCTAGGGAGATTTAATGGATAAGACTAAAAAGTCTATGAATTAGTACTAAAAACTAACAATGTTAATTATTCACTAATTTCAGGAATAAAGTTTTTTAGATCGAAAAATTATTTGGCTACATTCCATAACCTTAGTTGATAATGATCGGATAATAAACTGATCTAATTATTTCCACTCTTAAGATTTAATAGGTGGTATTTAATAGGGTTTAACTCTTCCTCAAATTCATAGTTTTAGAATATTCACTAAATATCAACACAGATTTTTTAGAAATGCTCAAACCAATAATTGGGATCACAATGTACGGCAAAAATGCCGAAGGTGACTATAGTCTGCAAAGTTCTTATGTTAAATCAGTTAGAGATGCGGGCGGAATTCCTTTACTGCTGCCCCCGGGTGAGTCTGATCCCAGTGTATTGTTATCTAAGCTAGATGGCGTAATTTTAGCGGGTGGGGGAGATATTGAGCCAGAAATTTATAATGGGGAGTCTCATCCTGCGGTTTATGCTGTTGATCCAGAGCGCGATCGCTTTGAAATTGCCTTGGCAAAGTTAGCTTTAAGTCAAAATGTGCCAATTTTAGGAATTTGTCGAGGCTTACAAGTGTTAAATGTGGCAGATGGCGGAGATTTGGTTCCCCATGTTCCGGATCTATTTGGTACAGATATTGCCCATCGTCATGATCACGAAGAAGAGACCAAAGGGACAATCCATACAGTTGAGGTGATAGCGGATACTAAATTGGCGATCGCTATGGGAGTAACTACTGCGGAAGTAACCTCATGGCATCATCAAGCCATCCTAAATGTGTCACCAAACTGGGATATAGCGGCAAAGGCTCCCGATGGAGTAGTCGAGGCAATTGAACATAAACTTCATCCCTGGGCGATTGCTGTGCAGTGGCATCCAGAAATGGCAAGTAATGATCTGTCTCAACAAAGATTATTTCAAGCGATCGTAGCAGCAGCAATCAAATCTTGAGAACCAAAGACTAATCCAATTTGCAACCACGATTAGCAGTTAAAATAAACAATGTTTCTCGAATCTCTTATTAGAATCATAGGAATCATACTTGGTAATCGAAAATACTTAATTGTAAGAATACACTCCGAAACATACCGTAAAAAACTGCTATGGAAAATACACTAGATACTCAGGCTTTAAGGCGATCACTCCAAAAATCTCCTAACTATCATCGCCAAGGCTTTGGGCATGAGGTAGAAGTGGAAAGTAATATGAAAACTGAGTATTACAGTGATTTAGTCCAAACAATTCGTGATGCTAACTATGTATATACCCAAGGTGATGTCACGATCTATTTAGCGCAGTCCTTTGGTTTTTGTTGGGGCGTAGAACGGGCGATCGCCATTGCCTATGAGGCGAGAAAACAATTTCCCACAGAGCGCATTTGGATTACCAATGAAATTATTCATAATCCTGCGGTTAATCAGCGATTAAAGGAAATGCAGGTGCAGTTTATTGAGGCAGATGCTAAGGGTAATAAAGACTTTTCTGTCGTTAAAACTGGGGATGTGGTAATTCTCCCTGCCTTTGGTGCCAGTATTCAAGAAACCCAATTACTCAATGAGATTGGCTGCACAATTGTTGATACGACTTGCCCTTGGGTATCTAAGGTGTGGAATCGGGTGGAGAAACATAAGAAAGCTGATTTTACTTCAATTGTGCATGGTAAGTATAGCCATGAAGAGACGATCGCCACAATTTCTTATGCTAAGCGATATTTAGTTGTTTTGAATATGGAAGAGGCGGAATATGTCTCTAACTACATGCTCAATGGCGGCGATCGCACCGAATTTTTGACCAAATTTAGTAAGGCTGTATCCACAGGATTTGATCCCGATTTACATCTACAAAGAGTGGGGATTGCTAACCAAACCACCATGCTTAAGGGTGAAACCGAGGCGATCGGGAAACTATTTGAGAAAACCGTAATGGTCAAGTACGGGGTAGAAAATTTAAACCAGCATTTCTTGAGCTATAACACCATCTGTGATGCCACCCAAGAACGTCAAGATGCCATGTTAGAAATTGTTGAAGAGCCATTAGATTTAATGATTGTTATAGGTGGCTACAATTCCTCTAACACTACCCACTTACAGGAAATCGCCATTGCCAAAGGTTTACCTTCCTATCATGTTGATAGTAGCGATCGCATTATTTCTGCCAATACAATTGAGCATAAGCCTTTAGGTGAGCCTTTAACCCAGTCCCCAAATTGGTTGCCTCAAGGCAAAGTTAAAATTGGTATTACCTCTGGAGCTTCTACCCCTGACAAGGTTGTGGCAGATGTGATTTCTAAAATATTTAGCCTTAAAAATTAAAATTCAGCAATTTTTCATCCATTTCTTTTATCCCTGCGTAAACAGAATGTACACAGAACATAAAGGATACATATATGAAACTCACTTCTCTATTTGCTACAACTGTGATCGCTAGTATTGTCTCAATTTCTACCGTTCCTTTTCAGTCGTTTAATCTCAATTCTCTTCAAGCATCTGCCGCCGAGGTTAAGATTGCCGAAGCTCCTTCCTCTCAAGCTAAGATCGATCAGATTACCGCCGTCAAGGGGAAACCCGGTAGTGGAGATTTATTGCGTAAACTATATGCCAAAGACCTAACCCCCATCGGTATTCAACCCGGAGGAGCTGGTTCTGTGGTTAACTTGTACAGCAAAAAGGATGACACAACACTTTCGCTTTGCACGACTTTTGATGTAGTTGTGGCGGTGAAGAAGGGTAAAATTGCCAAGTTTGATCCTAAGGAAGTGAAGTAATAGCCTACGGATTCTTCATCTGATTACTTAACTTTCCTTAACTTAAGTATGGCAAAGGATTAGGACAATATGGACTGGCTAATAAATGCCAAGGAATAATGTGAACAATTAACTATGGTTGGTGATTTTCTCCCATCTCCCTACGGACTCTATCGCTTCTTAAGTGATGTCGAAGATTTATTAGCAGAGCAATTAAAAGGAGAAAAAAGCGATCGCCAAACCAACTAATTCAAGCAATTTGTTCCTTAGCTCAGACGATTATTAACCAGTTCTACATCGCTTTTGCCAACGGGCGGGCGATTTCCTGATCAATTAAACCCGTGGGCGATCGCATTATTCAAGCAGAGGAGCCTCTCGGATTTATGCGTGGGGTAGTTTAATCAAAGCAATTCACTCAAGGCAATTCATGCAATTGAGGCACTAGAAACTACAATTAGCTTTAATCTATTAAGGAGAGACTAAGTACAATCAAAGATTTGAATTTAACTTAGCTTACCTCCACCACCCAGCTATTTTGAGTCAATATATGCCTATTTCTACTCAAACTGATACGGAATTGTTTCTGGCACTGCGATCGGGAAATCGTGAAGCTTTAGGAACTTTGTATGATCGCTATGGTGTTTTAGTGTATCGACTAGCTTTGAAGATTTTAGGTAATAAGCATGATGCTGAGGACTTAAGCCAAGATATATTTATCAACCTCAGTCGAACAACAGCCTACGATCCGACCCGTGGATCAATGCAAGCCTTTTTGATGGTCATGACTCGGTCTCGGGCAATTGATCGGATTCGTAAGCTGCGATCGCAATCTTCTTCTTTACAAAAATGGCAACAGGCTATAGCTCATATAGTTCCCGATCATCCTATGGAAAAAGTCTCTAAGCATGAAATTTCAGATCAGGTAAGAGCCGCTCTCCAAAACTTACCCGAAAGACATCGACAGGTTTTAGAAATGGCATACTACGAAGGTCGCAGTCAATCAGAAATTGCTCAGGATTTAGGCATTCCCCTCGGTACGATCAAGTCTTGGGCTAGGCAGGGACTAATTTCCCTCAGAAAAGTCTTAAAGGAAAAGCCTTAAATATAAAGTTTTCACGAGCATGGTACAACAGCAATGAGCTATCAAAATTTTGATCAAAACCCCGATCTAAACTTTCAGGAATGGGAAAAACTAATAGCAGGTTATGTCTTAGGCGATTTAACCACCGAAGAAGTGGCAGAAGTTCATAAACTATTAGCATTACATCCCGAACTAGTTGCAGAAGTAGATCAATTACAAGAGGTTTTATCATTGCTGCCCTTGGCATTACCTGAAGACTATCCATCTGAACACCTGCGATCGCAAATTCTTCTAAATGCCGAACTATTAGATGCCGATCTAGCTAGTGAATCTAATTCCTATATCCAATCTCCGATCAAAATATCTAAGCCTTTTTTCCATAGAATTTCTAATAAAACCTACCTTATTGGTGGAATCATGGCTGCTTTATTGGTTGGGCTTGGCTTTGATAGCTATCACACAAGGCAACAGTTAGCGATCGCCCAAGGGGAATTATCTAGTTATCAACAGGCGATCGCCGTCCTTAAGCAACCTAACAATCGACTATTAGCCTTAAAAGGTATGGGTGAAGTTCCCGCCGCCTCTGGTAGTCTAGTAATTGCCACCCAAGCCAACTCAGGTATTCTTACTATTCAAAAACTATCCATGCCGCCTAGTAATATGAGTTATTGTCTCTGGGCATTGGTGGATGGCAAAAAAACTTACATAGCTGAATTTATGCCTGACCAAACTGGTACTGTGATGCTGCGAGTTCCCATTAATCAAATCTTGATGGGAGCTAAATCCGTAGTAATTACCCTAGAACCCAAGCAATCCCCACCAGAGCCTAAGGGGGAAATGGTCATGCAAGGGGAAGTATCTTTATAGAAAGCTAAAATAGTTTTTGCAAGGTCGGAATAAACGATGGATAGGAAATTGCGGCACATTCGGCATGACTAATTATAGTTTTACCCTTAGCGACTAAAGCGGCGATTGCCATACTCATAGCAATGCGATGATCATCACAACTATCAACCTCAGCCCCACTTAAACTACAGCCACCCCTAATTTCCATTCCGTCAGGCAACTCTGTAATATTTGCACCCATTTGATTTAGACATTTAGCGGTAACGGTAATGCGATCGCTTTCTTTTACTCTCAGTTCTGCTGCATCCCTAATTACTGTAGTTCCCTCTGCTAAGGAAGCTGCCACTGCCAAAATTGGAATTTCATCAATCAGTCGGGGAATGATCGCCCCACCAATGGCACAGGCTTTAAGCTGACTAGAACGCACACGCAAGTCTGCCACAGGTTCGCCAGTTACTTCTCTAGGATTTTCAAGGGTAATATCTGCACCCATTTCTAAGAGAACCTCTAAAATGCCTGTGCGGGTTGGGTTTATCCCTACATTTAAAATTAGCAAATCCGAATCTGGCACGATCGCCCCCGCGACTAACCAATAGGCAGCCGAACTAATATCCCCTGGTACTGTCACTTCCTGTCCCTGTAATTGCGATCGCCCCTGCAAATATACAGTATTCCCATCCACTTTGATCTTGGCACCAAACGCCGACAACATTCGTTCACTATGATCCCTAGACCGTTCTGGTTCCGCAACTATGGTTTCGCCATCAATCATTAAACCTGCTAATAAAATACAGGACTTAACCTGGGCAGAGGCGATCGGGGACTGATAATGAATGGGTTGGAGATTTCTGCCTGAAATTGCCAAAGGAGCTTTACCGCCCTGTTCCCGTCCCCAAATTTCTGCGCCCATTTCCCGTAAAGGTTTAACTACTCTGAGCATAGGTCGCGATCGCAAGGATTTATCCCCAGTTACGGCAAAAAAACGCTGCTCATGACTAGCCAATACCCCCAACATCAGACGTAAGGTTGTCCCCGAATTACCCGCATCCAGAATATCAAGGGGTTCCTGTAAATTACCCAAGCCAATACCCTGGACTGTAACTAGGTCGGAATTAAGTTCGGAAATTTCCGCACCCATCGCCTGAAAACATTTGGCTGTACTGCGGGGGTCTTCACCGAGGAGTAAGCCCCGAATAGTAGTTGTTCCAGATGCCAAAGCTCCTAACATCAAAGCTCGATGGGAAATAGATTTATCACCTGGAATAGAAATTTCACCATGTAACCCTGAATCTAATTTGCGATCGATGGTAAGTAGATGGTTGCTGGTAGTGGTGTCTAATTGAATCATTTATAATTTAAGTATCTAGTAATGACTTTAACAGTATGTCAATCTTATTTTTGTTTTAATTACGGGAATTCACATTTGAATTAACCAGTAAATAATCACTGTAAAGAACTATTTGTAATCATCAATAGTCTACATACAAAGCAAATGTCAAAGCTAATTACATAATCACCAATTGGGAGACAGGGATATGACTAGAGGATTAGTAAGCTTATTGGCTTCTAGTTTAATCATCACAGGAGCAGTGGGGATAACTCCAGCAACCTATGCTCAGACAACTACCAACGATGAAGACATTACGGTTCGGGTTTATCAAATTGCTAGTCCAGCCGTGGTTTCGATTCGGGCAGGTGGTGCCACAGGAAGCGGGAGTATTATCGACTCTAAGGGCATCGTGTTAACCAATGGTCATGTGGTTAGAAATTCTGATGCTGTGGTTGTCACCCTTGCCAATAAGCAAAAACTTCAAGGTAGAGTTATATCTAGAAGCCGTAATCCAGACCTTGCCCTGATCCAACTTCAAAATGTACCTCCCAACTTACCTAAACTTAATATTGCTTCTTCTAGTCCTGTTAAGGTCGGTCAACGTGCCTTTGCAATTGGTGATCCCTTTGGGCAATTTGCGGGAACCTTAACTATGGGCATTATCAGTCGAATTGATAGCGATCGCCAACTACTCCAAACCGATGCTGCCATTAATCCGGGTAACTCAGGTGGACCTTTGCTAAACAGTCGTGGTGAATTAATTGGGGTCAATACTCTGATCTTCACACCCGGCGAAGGAAATGTGGGCTTGGGCTTTGCGATCAATGCTAATACAGTTAGGCAATTTGTTAGTACTGCCCCACGGGGACAAGTTAATGAAAATGTAGCTTTCAATAATCCCAATGGAAATCCCAACGGACAAGAACGGGGTAATAATCTTTTTAATTTAGATGGAAACCTGAAGACCTTTGTTTTAACCCCCAATGATCCTAGAGCCTCTGATGGTAGTGCCTACAAAACTTTTCGATTTAGCGGTAGAGCAGGACAAAAA
Organism: Synechococcus sp. PCC 7502; assembly: GCF_000317085.1. NCBI lineage: Bacteria > Bacillati > Cyanobacteriota > Cyanophyceae > Pseudanabaenales > Pseudanabaenaceae > Pseudanabaenococcus > Pseudanabaenococcus habilitatus. The sequence goes on along the minus strand of NC_019702.1, from coordinate 394,383 downwards.
CTCAGTGTAGAGATGACTAGTCGTGATCTAAATCCTTATCTAGCATTAGTAGACCCAAGGGGTAGAAGAATTGCCGTTGATGATAACGAAGGTACAGCCAGAATTAGAGTAGTTTTACCTGTATCAGGAACCTATACCCTGTTTGCGAACTCCTCCGATCCGGGAGATTATGGGCGATTTACCCTAAGTGCTAAACTAGGTGCCTCAACCATTAGCAATAATCCCCAGAACAATGCGGGGGTGATTTTGCAACTCAGGGGAACTTTAGGATTAAACAGTAACGTACTTCCCCGTGATGGCAGCCTCTATGAAACCTTTAGCTTTATGGGCAGAGCAGGACAGAGAATTCAAGTTGAATTAAGCAGTTTGGATTTTAGACCCTATGTGGCTTTAGTTTCTCCCGATCTCCAAATCATCAAAGAGAATGACCGTTCTGAGCAAAATTCTGCAATTACTGTGCAACTGACCTCCACAGGTACCTATAGAGTTATTGCTAATGCTTCGGATAAGTCTGGACGAGGCAGCTATACCTTAATTGTTCGCAGCTTAAACTAGGAATAGGTAAGAGAAACAGTTCCTAGAATGAAGTTTTTATCAAAAATACACAGCTTTACAAAGCATCCAAGTTTTAGCTTTATTTTGAATGGGATCGAATTTCTCGGGGTATTTAGCTATGCTATCTGGATAACATTTTATTTATATACTTGTACTGGAAATCATTGCTACAACTACCTAAAAAATATCATTGCACTTGCACAAGTGAGTTATAGGCACAGAAATCCAGATTCTCTCGCTTTTGGTATACTTATTGCGATTCCGATATCTCTTGGTGTAGCTATCTGGCAGTTTAAGATTGCATTTGGACTCTGGAAATCGTTAGTATTAGATAATTCAAAAGAAGATTTGTAGTTTTATTTGCGATCGCTCTTGAAGTCCAAATCTAAAAAATAAGGATTACCCATTAATACCTAGAGCAGTCAGGGAATCTCGTAACTGTTGAGCTTTCTTGGCTCGTTAATATTCCTGATTAGTTATAGTTTTTGCTCCCGTAGTCTGATCTGGATGGTGTAAATACACTGTTAAAGAAAAGCTAAAATTATTTTTTGCAAATAGCTCAGGGCTAGATTCTCCTTTCTTAAGTTTTAAGAGTTTTAAGAACTTTAAGATTTAGAAGGGGGAGTTTTAGGTTGACACCATCCTAGCTATCAAATTTAGTCTTCATTAAGACTTGGTAAAAAGCTGCGGGAGCAAAAAACTCTTTGTAGCCAATCAATGTACTTTGGGCATTTTCTAGGGACAGCTTGATATTTTTAGATTTCAGCATTTCATACTTAAAGGCATCAAAACTATTGGCATCCAAATTTAAATATTCATAGGGTTGTCGGGCTGCACTAGATTGATTGGGATTTTGAGAGTGCCAGTTTTTGCAGTTTATAGCAGCAATTTCACGGGATTTTTGAATTAGGTCTTGAATTAGCTCATCGGTGGATGTATGAAGGGTATTGGCTCTATAAAACTCTTGGGTTTTTTCGATTTTAGATTCTATAGAACTAGAAGTGGCTATTTTTTGTAATAGGGTTTGCAAGTTTATAATTTTTTGACGCAACTTGCGATCGCTTTTATTATTTTTAGAATCAGTTTTATTAACTGTTTTGGAGTTTATAAGAGGAGTTACCTTACTAGTTGTAAAATTCGCTAATTCCTGACTTAAGAAAATCAGCCAACTGGAAATTTGTAATAGTTGAGTTTCAAGACTTAAATTAAATGAACTGAGATTTAACTCAATGGTTGAAGGATTAAATTTAGAGGAATCCGAGTCAAACTCCACAAACTCTATTTTTAAAAGTGAGCTACTTAATCCCACACCTACTAGCTTTTTTTTGATTTGTTTTTGCCCATCATATACTTCAATTTTTTCATTAAGCTGACAGAAGAGGTCGTAATAAAAATAGGTAATATTTTGGGAAACCTTCGGCACATATTGATTGACCACATCGCATAGGAAAATCGAGTGCTGATCAGAGACTTGGAGAGCATATAAAACCCTATTTGCTGCTTCTAGGGCAAGAGTTTGGACATCTTCGGGAATTTCGCGATCAAGAACTGTGGGGATGCGTGCCTCAGGGTGAAATCCAGAATCAAAGTTTTCTATATTTTCTATTTCCCATTCTTGCAACCATTTGGGTGTGGCTAAAGAGTCCGACAGAAGGGAAGAATCAAGTTGCATAGATAAATTCTGACTAGAACCTTGTAAGGTCTTAATTTTATTAAGAATATAACTGCGCTTCATAAAGCCTATATAACTAAGGGGAGCAAATATGCAGAGAAATATAAAAATACCAAGACTGTAATTAGTTGGCTTAGAAGTATTTGGGTTTAATTGAGGTTTTAATTGAATAGAGGCGATCGCTTCATACATCTTGGTAAACCGACGATCCCCTTTTAGCTTTGGGGCGAGGGCTGTCAAGAACTTAACCTGATTTTCGGGCGCAGACTTAATGGCGGGTAAGGTAAGCTTTGAACTTTTGGCAACTTCCTGAAATTTTACAGCTAGAGCCTTAATATCTTGACTACTTGTAACTTGGAAATACTTCAAAGGTGAGCCAGATTCTAACCAGTTCTCTGCTAACTCTGTCCATGTTTGAGACTTATTGAGGGCAAGGTTAAAGTTAGGTGCTATTTTTCTGAGTTCAGCTAATTGTTCTTGAGAGTAATTTGTATTAGCAGTATTAATTTGAGAGCTAGTACTGATATTAACAAGAGTGAGAGTAAAGACTAAGAGTAATATTCGACCCATTCTAGACAAAATCAAGATGTTTGAATCCTTTATTCTCATAGTGTTAATTGCTTGATCTCAGCTAAGGCTCGTACATAGACCCAATATACCTGATTTACAGATTGGCAATAGTCCTTTTTGGACTGATTTAGGGACTTGTTTTTTAATAATTTTTAGACCAATCCTGATTTTAGTTAAAACCTTATTAAGAATAAGAATGATTAATATTTTCTAAATTACTGGTACTATGTAAAAAATTTAACTGTGAGCAGGGATTAAAAAAATATGAAAAATATATGGCGATCGCTAATGGTATTGGGACTTTTAGGCTCTATTTATAAAGTTCAAGCTGCCTATGCAGAGCCAGAGTCTGTAATTAACTCCCCATTTTTAAGGCACGCCGAAGAGGGGAAAGGTCAAAATATTACTGCCCAAGTTACCTCTGTGTCGCAATTATCCGATGTGCAACCTACGGATTGGGCATTTACGTCCTTACAATCACTGGTGGAAAGGTATGGCTGTATTGCAGGTTATCCCAATGCTACCTTTAGGGGTAATCGTGTCTTGAGTCGGTATGAATTTGCAGCAGGTTTAAATGCGTGTTTAGATAAAATTAATCAGATTATATCTACGGGCTTAGCGGACAAAGTCGGGAAAGAAGACCTTGCCACTTTACAAAAATTACAAGCGGAATTTGCCACAGAATTAACTGCTCTTAAAGGTAGAGTTGATAGCTTAGAGTCTAAAACGGAAACCCTAGAAGCTCAGCAATTTTCAACAACGACAAAGTTAACAGGGCAAGTGGTTTTAGCGTTCTCAGGAGGCGGTTCAGGTAATGCTAATATTCTGCTTCCCAATGGCACTCTTTCTGGTAACTCTGGAACAGCCAATACTACAGCTATAGCTAGGGTCAGATTGGAGTTAAATTCGACATTTACAGGTGAAGACCTATTAGTAACCCGCCTTGAAACAGGCAATGGTGGCTCTGGGCTTGGTTCATTCCTTGATGGTATTTTTGCCAATAGCGATGTGGACTATGCGGGGTCTGGCAGTACCGTAACTCTGGGAATTTTACGCTATGATTTTTCGCCGATTCAAGATATTAGAGTAGCGATCGGTCCGCAAATTGATTTGAGCGATAAGCTTGACTTAAATAGTTTTGCCAATGATGAGGCTCATGATTTTTCATCGGGACTATTTATTAATAATCCATTAATATTGCCTCTTAATACTGGAGCAGGTGGAGTAATAGAGTGGAATCCGAGCGGGGGCGCTTTTAACATTAAGGTTGGCTATGTGGCGGGGAATGGAGCTAGTCCAGTGGCTGGTATTACAGAAAATCCCATTGGTAATAACCTGTTTGCGGCTTCTAGTGCTTTAACCAACGGGGGCATCGGTGGTGATCCCTATCAACTAACGGCGGAACTGGAGTTTGCGCCCAAGGATTCAGGATTTGCGGCAAGATTACAATATACCCGTGCTGCGATTGGTAATTTGGATTTTAATATTGGTGGTGTCAACCTAGAATGGCTGATTAATCCTACGGTAGCAATATTTGGGCGGTTTGGGTTTGGCGGGATTAGCGATCGCATTTCCACTATTAATCCTTATACTTGGTCAGCAGGGGTAGCATTTCCTAATTTATTCAGAGAAAAAGCCCTAGCTGCGATCGCCGTGGGACAACCTTTTATTGAACGCACCGTAGGTAATAGCACTCAGACTAATATTGAGGCATTCTATAAATTTCCCCTTTCCGAAAATATTAGTATTACCCCAGATTTGCAGTTTATTATTAATGGCAACAATAACAGTAATAACGGGCTAATTACGATTGGTACCCTCCGTACTGTGTTTAGTTTTTAATGCTTTTCAAAGATAAACTCTAAGGAAGTTAAGCTCCTTTCAATGTAATTTGGTTGACTAGGGTTATAGGGAGCTTGGAGGCGATCGATAGTAATGATTTGGGCATTCTCTGGTATGACTGGCACATCTGGATCATAGGCTGTAGCTCGGCTCAGACAGCTAGAAAATCCCTTAAAAACTACTACTTCTTCTGTGGTGCCATCAATATCAAGGGTAACTAATAAAACCTCCTGCGATCGCCTTTGAGTATATTGTTCTAATTGTTTTTGAATACTACTCATTACTTTTACAGGTTTAGATAATAAAGCCCAAACGCCTTAGTAAACAAATATTCTAAACCTATTTGCTGCGCCATCGTTAATTTTTATGCTAATGCTTGAATCATTTAAAGTCATAATAAACAAACATAATGGGAACTTCCATATCAGTAGGTTGTAGGTGTAAATCCCGTCATCAGGTTTTTTCGTAGTCAAAATTTAGCTCTAGATGATCACTCCCCTAAAACGCAAGAAATTTGATGAATTGATTCCTGCGGTACCAACATCCGATCAATATCAGTACTTCTGGGGTAGTAGCCAAGATGTATTTAGGCGCATTTTAATCTCTGTGGCACTACTAGTAACTTTTTCGCTGCTGTATAACCGCACGCCTGATAATTTTTTTGGGCTATTAATGTTTATCTGTGCGGGCTTAGGCGGTCTGTATTGGATGCTGGGTCCAGTCATTAGTGCAATTAGGAAAAATACTAAACTGCGGAGTTTATCTCAATGTGGGTTCTGGCAGGCGCAGGTTTTAGATATTTATCTGTCTGAAGAAGTGTTATCACGGCAGGAGGATTTTGATCAAAGAGGACGGTTAGCAGTTAACTATGATACCCAAAGCTTTTTTAATTTAGAGATTGGCGATCGCACGGGCTATACAACTACCTTAAGAGTTCCCATGCGTCGTGAATATAAACGCATTAAGCTGAAGCAATCAGTGTGTATGCTTTTGTTTTCCAATGACCCCAAATTTAGGCGTGTGAGCAAGATCACTACCGATGCCTATTTACCGCAAATTAATTTATGGGTAAGTGACTATCCCTATTTGCGGCGAGATGTATTTAGTGATTTAACCAGATACATGCTTTCACGGGGACAGCCTATAGTGGATATTGAGGATGTGGAAGATCAAGATGATGATCAAGCCGAAAACCAAGATGACTACTACGAGGAATAACATGGCTAATGCTCCAGACTCCACCGCAGAAGTAACAGTGGAAAACTCCACAGTAGAAATAAGTGAGCTAGAAAATTTGGATATTATGTCTAGTAAGTCTTTAGATGTGGGAATTCGGGAGATGGCGATCGATGACATTGCCCCTGTGTATCATCTGGGCGAAAGTTTATTTACCAGTGAGCTTTATCCCTATCTCTATCGCACTTGGGATGAATGGGAAGTCATTGGACTTTATAACACTGACCCTGAGTATTGTTTAGTTGCCGAAATTGACGGGCAGTTGAGTGGGTTTGTTTTGGGAACAGTTATTACGAAATCTTCTTGGACCTATGGTTATATTCTGTGGTTAGGTGTCAGTCCTAGTTTTCAACGGCGGGGTGTTGCCGATAGGTTGGTGGATAAAATTGTCGAGCGCATGATTGAGGAAGGAGCCAGATCGATGCTAGTGGACACCGATCCCACGAATACAGCCGCCATTAATTTCTTTACCCGCAAGGGGTTTGGCAATGCTCGCAAACATATATTTTTATCTATGAATCTGACTAAACATGAATATTTTGGTAAATTAATCGCCTATGAACGGGATAAGGCTGAACGTAGTCGCCATCGTCGTCCCAATCGCTATCCCTAAAAAATCTGATGGGAGTTGGTATATTAGCTCAAGTAGTAAGATCAAGTAAAAAAGATTAACCATGAATGCTTTTCGAGTTGGGGTAGCAGGTCCAGTGGGATCGGGGAAAACCGCTTTAGTAGATTGTCTGTGTAAGGCTTTGCGATCGCATTATCAAATTGCCGTAGTTACCAATGATATTTATACCCAAGAGGATGCTCAGTTTTTAGTTCGCAGTCAGGCTTTAAGTCGTGATCGGATTGTGGGCGTAGAAACAGGTGGATGCCCCCATACTGCCATTCGTGAAGATGCTTCCATGAATTTAGCGGCGATCGCTCAATTAGAAAAAGACTTTAATAATCTGCAATTAATATTTGTGGAAAGTGGTGGAGATAATTTGGCTTCTACCTTTAGCCCTGAGCTAGTAGATTTAACAATTTATGTGATTGATGTTGCTGCTGGAGATAAAATTCCCCGCAAAGGTGGACCTGGTATTACTAAATCCGATTTATTAGTAATTAATAAAATTGATCTTGCTCCCTACGTTGGTGCAGATTTAAGCGTAATGGAACGGGATGCTTTAAAAATGCGCGGGGCAAAACCCTTTGTTTTTACTAACCTTAAAACCCAAGTGGGATTAGACTCGGTAATTCAATTTATAAATAATCAAATTTAAGTAATTCATGCTTGACGCAGATGTAATTGTAATTGGCTCAGGAATTGGCGGCTTAGTAACTGCGACTCAACTTGCAGCTAAAGGCATAAAAGTTTTAGTCTTAGAAAAATATTTGATCCCCGGCGGTAGTGCTGGCTATTTTGAGCGCAATGGTTATCGGTTTGATGTCGGTGCATCCATGATTTTTGGCTTTGGTGAACAGGGAACTACCAATCTTTTAACCCGTGCCTTAGCTGCCGTGGGTATGAAACTAGAAACTATTCCCGATGACTCTCAGGTGCATTATCATTTGCCTAACCATTTAGATATTAAGGTCGATCGTAACTATGAAACATTTATCCAAGAATTGGGCGATCGCTTTCCAAATGAACGGGTAGGTATTCGTAAATTCTATGATGCCTGCTGGGATGTATTTAATTGTCTGAATGCGATCGAGCTTTTATCCTTGGAAGAGTACAGATATTTAATGCGGGTATTCTTCCAAAATCCCTTAGCTTGTCTGGGTTTAGTCAAGTATTTACCCCAAAATGTCGGCGATGTGGCTAAACACTATATTCACGATCCAGAATTACTGAAATTCATTGATATGGAGTGCTATATCTGGTCAGTCATGCCTGCAGATAAAACGCCGATGATTAATGCAGGGATGGTTTTTAGCGATCGCCACTACGGAGGAATTAATTATCCTAAAGGTGGGGTAGGCAGAATTGGTGAAGCATTGGCAGAGGGACTAGAAAAATTTGGTAGTCATATTAAATATGGGATCAGGGTTACAGAAATTATCCCCAAAACCGCAAATGGTAATATTGGTGTCAAACTAAGCAACGGTGAAATTCTTACTGCTAAATCTGTGGTTTCCAATGCCACCCGATGGGATACCTTCGATCACTTACTCAAACAGGAAAATTTACCCAAGTCCGAAGTTAAGTGGCGTAATCGATACCAGAAATCTCCTAGTTTTTTAAGCTTGCATTTGGGTGTTAAAGCAGAAGCAATTAAATCAGGCTCAGCTTGTCATCATATTTTGCTCGAAGACTGGCAGGATATGGAAAAACCCCACGGTACGATCTTTGTCTCTATTCCCACTTTACTCGATCCCAGTTTAGCCCCAGTTGGGAACCATATTGTCCATGCCTTTACTCCCAGTTGGATTGATGATTGGCAAAATCTCTCCCAAGCAAAGTATGAACAAAAAAAAGAAGAAGAGGCATATAAGCTCATTGCCCGCCTAGAGAAGATATTTCCTACCCTAAGCCAAAACCTAGACTATATGGAAGTCGGTACTCCCCGCACCCATCGTAGATTTTTAGGTAGAATCGATGGTACCTACGGAGCTATTCCTAAGCGTAAACTTATGGGACTGTTGGGCATGCCTTTTAACCGCACAGCGATCGCTAATCTATATTGTGTAGGAGATAGTACTTTTCCTGCTCAAGGTTTAAATGCTGTAGCGTTTTCAGGGTTTGCCTGCGCTCACTTAATTGCCACCACACAGTTTTAGGTAAATTACTTTGTAACTTAAAGTCAGAAGAAATTACCCTTAATGGCAGTTGCTATAGACTCTCAGTTAAAATCTATAAATATTGTTAGCCAGTAAAATGTATCAATCAATTCGCTTTGTTGACTTATTCTGTGGAATTGGAGGATTTCGGCTTGGGGCGGAAATAGCCTGTAACCAGAGAAATATTAATCCAACTTGTGTGTTTTCTAGCGATATAGATCCAGATGCCCAAGTTGCTTACAAGTCAAATTTTGATGAGGTGACCGTTGGTGATATTACAAAAGTGAGTACGAGTGATATTCCCGATCATGATATCTTACTAGCTGGTTTTCCATGTCAGCCTTTTAGTATTTGTGGAGACTTAAAAGGATTTGAAGACGTTCGAGGTACTTTATTCTTTGACATTGCCAGAATATTGGAAGCAAAACAACCCAAAGCTTTTGTTTTAGAAAATGTAAAGCAGTTGAAGGGTCACAATGAAGGAAAGACTCTACAGCGAATTTTACAAACTCTTCAAGAACTTGGTTACCATACTGACTATAAAATTCTAAATGCCTTGAATTATGGCTTGCCTCAAAAGCGTGAACGAATCTTTATTATTGGTTTTAAAGAGTCATGTCATTTTGTTTGGGCTGAAGATAGAGTTCCTATGAAACCATTATCAGAAATTTTAGAAAGCGAAGTCCCAAGTTTTTACTATGCATCTGAAAGAATTCAAAAAAATCGTATAGAAAAAACTCTTGCTAAAAAACAGCATGAACAGATAACCATCTGGCATGAAAATAAAGGCGGAAACATCAGTGCTTACCCTTACTCTTGTGCGTTAAGAGCAGGAGCTTCATATAATTATTTACTGGTCAACGGGAAAAGAAGATTAACAGAACGTGAAATGCTTAGACTTCAGGGATTTCCTGATTCTTATAAAATAGTTTGTAATTACCAAGCTACTCGTAAACAAGTTGGGAATTCAGTTGCAGTTCCCTGCGTTAGTGCTGTTGTTGGCTCCGTTCTTGATGCAATAATTAAACCGAGTAATATACCTGATTACCCCAAACCTCAAACTAGTGGGCAACTTAGCCTCATTTTTGAAAAAACTTCAAAATACATAACTGGTAAAGTTTAATGCCTACAGTTCAAGAAGCCAAAGAAAGGCTTGATAGCATTGTCAGAAAAGCAAGAGTTGATATGTATAAGCCCATTCAAATTGCTGAGGTACTGAGAAGGTCACGCATTCAAAAAGATATTCAAATTCTTAAGCAAGATACTTACCAAAACCCATCAATTCATTGGCGAAATAAAGTTACAAGAAGGCTTATAGGTAAAGTTTCCACCTCATCAGCAAATTATCAGCATGACATTTGGAATCAAAAAGCAATGCCGCCCGATTTACTCGCAGTTCTTGACCATGAGAATAAAAGAACAAATGGCGGAGTTGAGTATTATATCTATCTCAGATTTAGCGAGCGTCAAAATACAGTTGCCAGCGTCATTACATTTATTGAGACCTCTTTGCCAGAGAACTTTGATCTTAGTGAGCTATTAATAAAATTTACTAGCCAAAGTGAGATCAGAAGGAGTGTAGATAAGGCTTATGAAATAGTTGTGTATAGCCTCTTTGAGACAATTGTCAATGCTCTTGAGACTACAGTAAAAGTTAGTATTCCAGTTAAAAATACAAACCTACTAGCAGAGTTTTCAGACCTTACTAAAGTTTTGCTTGGACTTGAACTAGGAAGTAACAGTTGGGAAGTTCCCGCTCATATTTATCGTGTTGGTGTTACCAATGCTGCAGATAGGGGTTTAGATATGTGGGCTAACTTTGGCGCAGCGATTCAGGTAAAGCATTTAACTCTTAACCAAGAACGTGCCCAATCAATCACCAATCAAGTTGAAAGCGATAATGTTGTCATTGTTTGCCGAGATGCTGATGCAAGGGTTATAGAGACAATTGCTAATCAAATAAGCTGGGGGAGTCGTGTACGAGGTATCGTCAAAGAATCTGAGTTAATTGATTGGTATGAACGTTGCCTCAGAGGAAAATTTTCCAAACAACTATCTAAGGCATTGTTAGAAAGATTAGTATATGGATTTAAGTCAGAGTTTCCGCAAGCTAGCACAATTTCTGACTTTCTGAGTGAACGCAATTATTCTTCCTTACCCATTGATGAAGTCTGGACTTTGACATAAAAAAGACATAAAAAATATGACTTCACTTTTTGAATTTAACCTTTAGCTAACTTTGAGGGATTTATGACTATCAGCCGTCGGCAAGTTTTATTTGGTATAGGTGGGTCTGGACTTGTAGCAGGTCTGGGACTACAGCTAGTTGGACAATCTACCATCCAGTCAAAAAATTCGGATTGGCAATTTGTAGGTGTCGCAGATACAGGGATGGGCGATCAGGGGCAGTATGCGGTTGCTAATGCTATGAGTAATTATTACAACCAGAGTCCTTATTCTTCGGTGCTTTTGGCTGGAGACAATATCTATGGTATTGGTGAAATTGAGCGAGTTAAAGAGGTATTTGAGCAACCCTATGCGGCGCTACTACAAAATGGCGTTAAGTTTTATGCGGCATTGGGTAACCACGATGTCATTACTAACAATGGTAACGATGAGGTCAAATATCCCTTATTTAATATGACTAGTCGCTACTACACATTTAGCCAAAACCAAGTCCAATTTTTTGCCCTAGATACTAATATTGATGGGGCTAGTGACAGTAATTGGGGGAGACAACTACAATGGTTAGAACAGTCTCTGGGTGAAAGTAAAGCTACTTGGAAAATTGTATTTGGACATCACCCTGTATATTCTTCAGGTTTGCATGGTAGCACCAGAATTTTGATAGAAAGTTTACCCCCCCTTTTTGAGAAATATAAAGTTCCTCTATACCTATGTGGACATGATCATAACTACGAGCGATCGCTAGTTTTAAATGGCACAACCTACATCGTGCATGGGGGCGGGGCAAATACCAGACCCGTTGGCAAATCAGACTTTACCGCATATTCCGAAGCAAGATTAAGCTTTATCGCTGTGACGGTCAGTAATCAACAACTAAAAATTAAAGCGATCGATACCGAGGGCAAAATTTTTGATAACACCGTGATTTAGAGTTTAATCATCGGATCAGGATATTATATAAAGTAATATTAAGATAAATTTAGTCCTTCATGCAAATTCTGACAGACCTAGTTCAAGTTCCAAATTCATGGCACAGTATTACAAATCCGATTTGGATAGGAAACAGTGAAGATATTCGGACTGGCTTACCCTTTAGTCGCATGTCTCCCTATTGGCAGATGTTTTTGTTAGGTGATGGAGCTCCGACCCGTCATTTGCAACTGCTAACCCAGTCAGATATTGTCGTTGATGTAATTGCCATGACCGATATTGGGAATGTCACAGATAATACTTTGATTGGGATTGATGAAATTCCAGCCCCACGGATTAGAAGACAAATTTGGTTAAAAAGTGCAACTACGGGTGAGATTTTTTCCCATGCAACTTCGTGGTGGCAAGCCTCAACTATGGAACAGTACTTAAAAGACCCCAGTTTGCCGATTTGGAAAAGTCTGAATCAAGAATTTACGGAGCTATATCGAGACCTAAAAGGAGTGTATCAAGGTTACTGTCCTGAATTAGTTAAAGCCTTTGGTTATCCTGATCCTTACTGGGGTAGGCATTATCTGTTGTGGCATGGTGGCGTACCCTTGACTTTAATCTATGAAATCTATTCTCCTGCGATCGCTAAATATCTAGGTGCTGACCATTTATAATCCTTAGCGTACTTTAAATTATTAATTCTATAAATCCAGTGCCTAAAAACTTAATTGCCATTTATCCGGGCAGCTTTGATCCAATTACCTTTGGGCATTTAGATATTATTGAGCGATCGTGCCAGATGGTGGAAATGCTGACAGTGGCAGTATTAAAAAACCCTAATAAAACCCCTTTATTTACAGTACAAGAACGGATTGCGCAAATTACTGCAGCGACTAAGCATATACATAATCTTAAAGTTGATAGTTTTACAGGTCTGACGGTGGAATATGCCCAACAACAGGGTGCCAAAATTTTGATCAGGGGTTTACGAGCAGTTTCCGACTTTGAAATGGAACTACAAATGGCACATACCAATAAAACCTTAAATCACACCATTGAAACTATATTTCTGGCAACCTCTAATGAGCATAGTTTTTTAAGTAGTAGTGTGGTCAAAGCGATCGCCGAGTTTGGAGGACAGGTAGATCATCTAGTTCCCGCAGAAATTGCCGAGGCTCTACGCAGTCGATTATCACCCCAAAACTAGTTTAATTAGTCCCAAAATTTGATTCAAAATGTTAACAGATTAAATAAATCTCGAACAGAAATAAGCAAGTCGGGAAAAACTTTTAAAGTTGGTAAATTATCATCATCTTCTTTAAGCTCAGGTAGGTGATCGCCCTCAAATACTAATACCTTGCGATCGATTGGATCGATTAACCATCCTAACTTTGCCCCATTTTTTATGGCAAAACTGATTTTCTCGATTAGCCTGATCGAAGACTGTTCAGGAGAGAGAATTTCAATGATCCAATCAGGAGGAATTTCAATGCGATTCTGCACTTCTCCATTTTGATCAAGGGGAATATTCTTCCACTCAAATATCGTAAGGTCTGGCACAATTACCCGCCCCGCAAAGGTACAACGTAGTTTAGGAAAAGCATATCCAAGGCGATTAGATTCACCTCGCGTGTTGATTAAATACATCAAGCGTCCTTGTAGGGTACTGTGTTTTCCTTGGGGCATTAGTTTTTGATAAACTTTACCGTTGATATATTCACTAGCAGGCTTAGTTTCTGGAAGTGTTAAAAATTCTGCTAAGGATATAGAATCTACAAGAGTTTGTGGTTGCGTAGCGATCGCCATAGATTAATTCTCCCTACTAACTGCGGACAAGCGGTAAGCTCTATAATCTTAGTCTATCTCCAAATTTGATCTGTAAACTTTACTCTAAATTCTATATGCTCCTAGAACTGAAAGTACCCGATATGGCTTGTGCCATCTGTGCAGATAAGATCACCAAAGCAATTCAGGCGATCGCTCCCCAGGCAGAAGTTAAAGCCGATTCCCAAACTAAGCTAGTTATAGTTAACTCTGATCAAACCATTGAAAGTATTAAAGCGGCGGTGATTGCCGCAGGATATAAGGTTATAGTTTAGTGAAATTTGCACTACAGAAGACAATTTTGACAGTACGGCGAGATTAGGTTCAGTCTGGCAGATCGATCGCTTTATTTGGATTATTTGGAAATTAAGTTGACTTCGGGGATTGAGCCTACAAATTCAGGATTGATTGGTTCTAACTTTGTTGCTTCTATACTTGGCTGCGCTACTACCTGAACTACTTTCTCATTGGGAAGCCAGCCTAAAAGAGGTAACGGCAGAAGGTTACTTAAATTTGCGATCGTTACCAATAAGCCCAAATTCTTAAAATTCACATCGGTAACGCCAAGTAGGTAAGTCAAACCCGCCCCCAATTGGGATGAACAGAGGCTTGCTAAATTCATAACTGACATTAACAGGGCAAATAGGGTAGCTTCTATACCTTCAGGACAGAGCCTAGCCGCTAAAATCAATACAGGCATATAGGCAATTCTGCCAGCAACGGTCAAGATTAAACTATCTCCTAAACTAAACCAGCGATCGTCAATTCCCCAACTGCGATTGACATGGCTAATTAACACTAAGCTAGTCATACCTAAACCTGTAGCGATCAGTGTTGTCCACAAAAAAATCCGCCGCATGGGAATATCTTTCAGAAATCGCTGAAATATCCATATTCCCCCTAACCCTGCCAAACTGGTAAAAAAACGCACTGTCCCTAAAAATTCGGGATTAAATTTAAGTTCGTTCGTTGTAAAAAAGAAAAATGCTGAATCGGCACTAGGTGTGGCTTGCCATAGAAAAATAAACAACATGGGTAACCAGATTTGCTTGCTTGTACAGGCTGTAACTAATTGCTTAAACTGTTGCTTAGTAGTTTCAAAAACAGATTCTGATTGATTAATAGGTGGATCGGCGATCGCAAATGCTGCTAAGGTCACTAGTAAAGGTAAACCAGCCGTAATTGCAAATACAAATTTTGCGCCCCAATGCTCTAGTAAAAATCCACTAAAATAGGCTGAAGTAATACCTCCTACGGACATTGCCGCCCAAGAAAAAGCCTGAAGAGAACCAGCATCACCTTCGGATTCTAGTCTCGCTCTTTGGACTACCAAGGCATCAATAATGGCATCAAAACAGGCGATCGCCATAGAGGCAATAGCAATCATTACCATCGCCAACCCCGCAGAATTAACTATGGTTGCCATACATGCCCAAGCCATCACCCCTAAAAGGCTAGATAGCACCAAGTAAGGTCGCCGCCGATAGCCAAATATGGGGAAAGCATCAGAAATCATGCCATATAGGGGCTTAATTGTCCAAGGTACCATAGCAATACCAATGAGGGAAGCAACTTCAGCAGGACTGAGTTTAAGCTGATCTTTCAGGAAAAAACTGACCGATAGATGAGATAAGCCCATAGCACCTTGAACAAAATAAATCGTGGCGATCGCCCATAGCTCTATATCAAACTTGTGGCTAAATCTTGACTTTACTTGTGCTTGGATGGATTTGATCTCAATCATTAGTTACGAGAAAAATTAAGAGAAGTTAACAAAACTATGAAGCTATATTAACCTAATTATCAATGTAGTTAAGCTGTGGTTAAGTTAGAACTTGTTAATCAAGAGATATTACAGTCTTTTCGGCGTACAGGCGGGGAACCAAGTAGTGAAATAGGCTGTAATGCAATGTACTTAAACACTAAGACTATAGACATAGGCATCGCTTAATATTGCCTCCGCAATTTCGGGATTAATATTTAATGAATGTAAACAGTTAAGTTGATCTAGATTGATTAAGCTTAAAACTGGGGTGCGATCGCATTTAAATCCTTGGACAGTAATAAAATCTTCTATCTGTTCTGTATCTTGAAAATAAGTATCTCCAATGGGGCGATCGCTAAGTCGGGATACCATTTGTGAAATCTGTCCTAGTCCTGGACTAATTTGCTTACGCCGATTAATCGCCTTGACCGTCACTAAATCCGTAGTAATCCAGACTCCGCCAAATAATTCCAATAATTCACGGACATTGGCAAATGCTTGTTGTTTTTGAGCATGGGTTAAATACATCAGTAAACCCTCAGATAAAATTATGACGGGCTGATTCCGATCCAGTAACTCTATACAGTCTTTTAAGTGATTAGATAGAGCAGTGATATCAACAGGCTTAAAGTGAAGATTAAGGCGATCGCCAACTAAAACTTTAACTAAATTAGCTTTCTGCTCAATCATCAAAGGCAAATCCGTTTCGACAAACCTAAGACTAGTATCCTCAGACATAATCATGCCCCGAGGCAATAACCCTGAGGCAATTTCTAGTATCTGCCCAGAATTATTTTTAGATGTTTTTTTAGATTTTAAAATGGCGATCGCCCGATCTATACTGCGATAGCGACTCTCAATTAAAACCGTAATTTCTGCAACTTCCTCTAATTTCTGCCCTAAAAGACCTTCAACTACAGACTGGGAATTAACTGCCTCAGATAATTGCTTAGTGTAGTGAATGTCTGTAAAAGTTCTGGCGTATGCCACTAATAACGCCGTGGGGCTAATTTTATCGAATTCATTTTGAGATAATTGCTGCATTTATTATACATTTAGGTCTTCGTTTTCTATACAATCTGGCAGATACATACAACTAGGCTCAAAGTTGGCTTCTAGTAGATAAAATTGTTTGTGATCTAAGGATTTTAACTTAAATCTTTGTTAAAACTTCTCCAACCTGTATGTACTGTTTGAGTGGCTAAGGTAGTTATGTCTCCTCTAATGAGGGAAGCCACTAAGTCCGCAGCAACATCATTATTCCAATAAGAGCTGTGAGCATCTGCCATACCTAAAGCCATACCAGCGTGGGCTTGACCAAATCGCAAAGCACCTGATTCTGACCCGTTGGCGTGCATCCAGAGATATTGATCGGTAAAAAAGAAATTCTTAGCTTTATCGTGTTTAATGGCATTACCAAGAGGATAGGAAATTAGATCTGAAGCATGAATGATATTTATCCAAGTGAGCTTGTTTTTGTTTGTGGCTACAAACTCATCAACTGCGGAAAAGTCTATATTTTGCTTGAGGCGCATGAATAGCAGTGGTGATCCCATTGTCACAAGTCCGTTTAATTTATACTTAGAGTTACTTGAGTTAAATATTTTGCGAAATTCGTAAGCCGAATCATTTTCGGGTAAGTCTTTAGCGAAAAGGAGATCCCAGAGAACTAATGTGCCGAGAGAATGGGAGGAGATCGTTATTTCTTGTTCCTCGGGATGGTTATTAACAAAGTCTTGGAATTGATGAAAGATTTGTCTGCGAATTGATGCGCCTCTATCATTATTGAGATAGGTCAAGAAGTCGCCAAAAAATCTGGCAATAAAGCCTTCACGATGCTCTTGGTAGCGATAGATGTCCTGTTCACTACCTCTTAGTTCCTTGCATTTTTCGGACAATTCGTTAACATCCGAGCGAACCCAGTTAAAGAGTTGATCGGTTTTGTTTTTAAACGAATGTCCCCAAAAGCTAGAGTAAAAAATGGGTAATACGAGTTTTTTATCTTTCTGAGTCAGAATTTCTTTAACTTTTTTCTTGAATTGATCTCCGTAACCTGAATCTTGAGTCGCGACACCATGAATTAGAAAAACTAGCATAAATAAATCTACCCCGCAAAAGAAATATCTACCTCAGTACAGCCTTTCTGTGATTGTTTTGATACGGAGTGTAGGAGGCAAACCCTTCAGCCCATTTAATCAAGTCCATTTTTATAGTGGGAAGGGAGTAAACATAAAAAAAGGGCAGCTTAGCCCTATAGTGTGGTAAAAAGTGACTTAAACTTCAAGACCTAGTAAGCATCCTGTAGCTCGTAAAAATCTGGAGTAATATAATCCTTGCGCATCGGATAGCCTACCCAATCCTCAGGCATTAAAATTCGTTTCAGGTTTGGATGCCCTTCGTAGATAATGCCATACATATCATAGGTCTCCCGTTCCTGCCAATCTGCGGATTTCCAAATCCAAAATACCGAAGGTACCCTAGGGTCATGGCGAGGTAAAAATACTTTCACTTTCACTTCATCGGGCTTAGTTTGAGGGTTATCCGTAAGCTTCACCAAATGATAGGTACTGACCAAATCTGCACCTGCTCCAGAGTCATAACCACACTGACACATTAAGTAGTTAAATCCATAGGCATACAAGGCTGTAGCAAAAGGCAGTAAATAGTCACGCTGGACTTTAAGGATCGGAATACCCTGATGATCTAAGCCTAAAAACTCATGACTAAAACCATTCTCCGTCAGCCAACCAGAAATTTTATCTGTAATAGCGATCGCCGTGGTTTCTTCCAGCCCCTCTGATGCTTTAATTTCTTCAGCCATTAATTTCTACCTCCTGCTTCTTGGCAATTTCCAACGCTGGCAAAGGAATGCCAGATTCCACTAAAGCTTTGGGCGGAGCTATACGGGTGGGTAGTTCTAAATATTTACCAGTTAAAATTGGCTCAACTACTTTCAGTTCATGCTTGACGCTATAGAAACGATGGGTTTGATTAGTAAATGCTTTGTCCTTATAACCCTCGGCATCAATTTTTTTGCGGAGCTTAATAATGGCATCAAAAATTGCTTCGGGTCGGGGTGGACAGCCGGGCAAATACACATCCACAGGAATTAATTTATCGACTCCACGCACTGTAGTGTAAGACTCGGTACTAAACATACCGCCTGTAATCGTACAAGCACCCATAGCAATTACATACTTAGGTTCTGCCATCTGTTCATACAACCTAACTAAAGCGGGAGCCATTTTCATGGTCACTGTGCCAGCCGTAATAATTAAATCTGCTTGACGGGGACTAGAACGAGGTAGTAAACCAAAGCGATCGAAGTCAAACCTTGATCCCAACATTGCCGCAAACTCAATAAAACAACAGCTAGTGCCATAGAGCATGGGCCACAGACTAGACATTCTTGCCCAGTTGTAGAGGTCATTCAGGGTGGTAAGCACTACGTTATTAGATAAATCTTGGGTTACCCTTGATTCTTCGATGGGATTGATTAAGCGTTGTTTTTGATCCTCAATACTAAAATCTAAACTAACATTCTCTGCTTTCATGACCATTCTAAAGCTCCTTTGCGCCAAGCATATACTAAACCTAAAACTAGAATCGCAATAAAGATTAAAGCTTCAATGAAAGCTAGTAATCCCAACTGACTAAAAGCCACTGCCCAAGGATATAAAAACACAGTTTCTACATCAAAAATTACAAAGGCAAGGGCAAACATATAATAGCGAATATTAAATTGAATCCATGCCCCACCCTTTGGTTCACATCCAGACTCATAGGTAGTGCGGCTGGTTGGAGATGCGATCGCAGGACTAAGAAATTTTGCTAAAACTAATCCTGAGACAGGAACAAGGGTACAGACTATCAAAAATACCAGAAGGTACTCATAACCGCTTAGAACCAAGGTCTTTTCCTCTTAATATATCTAAATTAATATCTGAAATCTAGTATAGCTGGGTTAACCGTAAAAATTTATGTCAGTACTCATACTTCGCCATGATCAAATTTTATAATTATGATTGGTTTGCAGTTATACAGCTTTATGCCAATCCATTTATACAAATTTATACAAATTTTATACAAATGCTGCAATCTAACCGCTCTAAACGCTATATATACAAATATAAAAATCTTTTAATAGTAGTAAATAATCAGGAGTCACAGTGAGTTCTAATTTAAATAGTGGTTTAGCCGCAAAATTACGGGATGGTACCGCCAAGTCTCATTCCATGGCAGAAGGGGCAGATTTTATTAAATGCTTTTTACAGGGCGTAATTGATAAAGAGTCCTACCGTAAATTGGCTGCAAATTTTTACTTTGTTTATACTGCCCTAGAAGCTGAACTAACTCGGCACAAAGATCATCCAGTTTTAAGTAGTCTTTATACCCCCGATCTCTGGAGAGAAAAAAGCCTAGAGCAGGATTTAGCATACTACTATGGTACCGACTGGCGCAATCTAGCCCAACCCTCCGAAGCTTGCAAAAAATATGTAAAGCATATTCAAGCGGTTTCTAATAATACTCCCGAACTGTTGGCTGCCCATGCCTATACCCGCTATATGGGTGACCTATCGGGTGGACAAATTCTCAAAAAAATTGCCAAGCAAGCGATGGGACTAAAAGATGGCAATGGTACGGCTTTCTATGAATTTCCTACTATTAAAAATCATGGGGAATATAAGAAAAAGTATCGAGCATTGTTGGATACCCTATCGGTCGATGATGCCACTCAGGACAAAATTGTGGATGAGGCTAATTATGCTTTTCATCTGAATATGGAAATGTTCCAAGAACTAAAGGGCAATTGGTTTATCACTCTATGGCAAATGTTTTGGAATTGGGTTCTCAGTCGGTTTCAACCTAGCTCGGCGACCATTTCTGAATCAACCCCAGCTTAATTAGTTACTGATTGATCAAGCCGCAACAAGCGGTACAGTTGTCGAAACCATAGCGGCAATTAGCTGATGTTCATGGACATAAAAGGGTAGATTATGTAAGTCTGATCCACCTTTACAGGCGATCGCTGCCACTGTTTCTAATTCCTTAAGGGTAATATCTCCTAGCGCCAAGTCACCTAGATTTTGGGGTAATTTAATCTCACTATAAAACTTTAAAAGTTGTTGGCGGGCTGTAGCTGCTAGTTGGTTGCCCTGAAACTCTTCCAGTCGCAGTTGCACCAAAATACCATAGGCGACCTTTTCTCCGTGAAGAGTATGATGCGATTGAGGCAGATGGGTTAAACCATTATGGACAGCGTGGGCAGCAACAGTGCGACATTGCGCTCCTCCCATCCCACCAATTATTCCCGCTAGACAAACTGTGGCATCAACAACCTCTTGCCATACACTGCCTGTGGGATTTTGTAATGCTTCGGTGGATTTCTGAAATAAAATATCCCGTAAAATTCTCGCTTCTTGAACGGCGGCAATTACTAAGGTTTTATCACTGCTACCACTACTGACTGAGGCTTCGTACCATTTAGCGATCGCATCCCCAATTCCTGCAATTAAAGTACGTTGAGGGGCAGTGGAAATTAAATCATAATCAACTAAGATTAAATCTGGACATCGACTTAACACTACATCATAACTAAATGCACCTGCTTCGGTGTAAACATTACTCAAGGCTGTCCAAGCGGCACAGGTGGCTGCTGTCGTAGGGATTGTCACTATCGGCAAATTATGTTGATGGGCAATTAATTTTGCCGTATCCAAAACCTTGCCTCCACCACAACCGATGATGAAATGGGGCTGGTGCTTAGTAATTTCTGCCTGTAGTTTTTTGAGGTTGACTTCACTACAATTTTCAATGGGATCGGCGTAATGAATGGGTATGTCTGCTTGATCCAAGGCGGTTTTTACGGATGCTTTAGACTTTGTACCTGAAATTATAAGGGCAGACTTTCCTGATCCTTGTAACCAAGTCGGTAAATAATCTACTAATTTATGCACTATGCCCTGCCCTCTAATTACTTGACTGGGGGCGATCGCTAAAATGGGCAAACTATTAATTACAGTCTTCATCGCATTCATCAAAAATCATACTTAACAATATTGGTTACTACTATTTTGACTTAAATACTTAAGTTATTCTTAACCCTTAGGGTTTATACCCATAATTTCTCTATCCAGAATACCTGTATTCAGAATATGAAAAGTTAAGGCGACTCTTGCCATTGGTAGCAATTGAGTGGTAAAAGTTAGGCGGAAAGGCGGTGCAATTAATTCCAGTAAATTTAACTAAATTTAAGTAAAAAAGCCCTATGGATATAAAAAGCCTAATTCGTGATATTCCTGATTTTCCCACGCCCGGTATTATGTTTCGAGACATTACTCCAGTATTGGCACATCCACAAGGTTTATCAGAAATCACTAATGGATTAGTTAACCTAACTCAAGATTTGCACATTGACTATGTGGTGGGAATTGAGTCTAGGGGCTTTATTCTGGGCGCACCGATCGCCTATAAATTGCAAGCGGGCTTTATTCCTGTGCGTAAACCGAAAAAACTACCTGCACCTGTATATCAAGCTGAGTATGCCTTGGAGTATGGCACCGATCGCCTAGAAATGCACCAAGATGCTTTTGGTAACGGCAGCAGAGTTTTAATTGTTGATGATGTAATTGCTACGGGGGGAACTGCATCCGCTACGGCTAAGTTGGTGGAATTAGGAGGGGGAATTGTTGTAGGCTTTGCCTTTTTAATTGAGCTATCTTTTCTGTCTGGGCGATTGGCGCTACCTGCTAATATTCCGATTTTTAGCTTAGTTTCCTACTAGGTTGGGGCTGATTGATGATGGCTAATAGAATACCTCTGATTTTTCTAGGTGTAATTGTTTTGATTGCAGTTAATTTGGTAATGCAGGTTTGGTGGCGATCGCCAAAGGCTCCAAGTGGTGAAATTTGGACAGTAACACGGGTTTTAACTGGGCAAACTGTAGCAGCAAAATCTAATGCTGGCATAACCACACGAATTCGTCTGTTGGGGATTGCGGCACCTTGGAAAGAGCAAGAACCTTGGGGCAACTTAGCCCGCCAAAGACTAGAACAGTTAGTAAAAGATCAACCAGTTGTTTTAGAGTTTGATCAAGAACAGAAAGAGAGGGGCGATCGCCTACAGGCATATATTTGGCAGGGTAATACCTTAGTGAATGCCCAATTAGTTAAAGAAGGCTATGTCCTTGCTGATGTTTTTCCTCCCAATGTTAAGTATGAAAATAAGCTCAAGATGTTAGAGTCAGAGGCAAGGCTATTAGAACTGGGAGTATGGAATCCTCAAGATCCTATGCGTATAAGTCCTAGGGATTTTCGTCGTCAGGTTTTACGCTAGATTTTTTAATAAGTGAAAAAAACTATGATTAAGTGTTCTGCCTGTGGATTCGATAATCCTGATGTTAATAAATTCTGCCAAAACTGTGGGATCGAGATTATCACTTCAGAAAATTCAGAAGATACTGATCCTTTGGAATTGGCTAATTCGGGATTGGCTGATTCAGGAGATATAACCAGTGGTGATGTGGGGGAGGATGTTACCGATCCAGAACTATGCAATTCCCACTTAATTAGTCTTAAGTATGCCGCATTAAGCGATGTGGGCAAAGAACGGGAGCATAATGAAGATGGATTTAGGTGCTTTAGTCAATTTATGACTACCGTGAGCCACAGTCAGCCAGAGTTTCAGACCCATCGAGGCTTATTTATTCTATGTGATGGTATGGGTGGTCATGACGGCGGTGAAGTCGCAAGTGCGATCGCCTTGGAATCAATTGCGGAAAGCTTTAAGCCCTTTTGGACATCGGGGCTACCTAGTCAAGAGAAACTAACGGAAATTATTGGGATCGCTAATCAGGAAATTTATGATCGGAATGAAGCGGAAATGCGCCGAGATGCTGGACGGATGGGAACAACCCTAGTAATTTTGGTTATTTATGGGACTGAAGTGGCGATCGCCCATATTGGAGATAGTCGAATTTATAAAATTACCGCCGATGGCTTAACTCAACTTACCCGTGATCATGAAGTCGCCAATAGATTAATTGATCAAGGTGTATCCGAGACGATTGCTTACAGCCGTGGCGATGCCCATCAACTCACCCAAGCACTTGGACCTAATATTTCGGCATCCCTTGAGCCAGCGATCGCCTTTTTTAATCTGGATAGTACTAGTCTATTTTTACTATGTTCCGATGGACTGAGTGATAATAACGTGGTTGAAGATCATTGGCAACAACTCCAATCCATAGACAAAAATAGTGATTTAAGCATTGCGGCTCAAGATTTAATCCAGCTTGGAAATGATCTAAATGGCTATGACAACATTACGGCAGTTTTGGTGCATTGTCAGATTGAGCAAAATTGAGCAAAATTCAGTAAATATATTGAAAGTTAATCTTTTTGCAACTCTTCTGCAATCAGTTGGGTAATTGCACTAGCATCAAGGGGTTTATAAAAGTAATATCCCTGTCCCTGGAAGCAAGACATTTGCTTAAGAGCATTCAACTCTTCTAAGGTTTCCACGCCTTCGACAATAATCTCCTTATCCATAGCTACGGCAATTTGAATGATCGCCCTCACCACTGCCCATCTACCTTTTTGGATAAATGATCGATCAATCTTCAGGACATCCACGGGGAAATCATACAGACGACTAAGAGAAGAATAGCCCGTGCCGAAATCATCAATGTATAAATCTATGCCTAGGTCTTTGAATTCCTTGAGAATTTCTACAGTGGCATCAGGATCATTGACCAAAGCACTTTCGGTAATTTCGAGTTTTAATTGGCTGCAACTAACTTGATTACTCTGTAAAACCTTACGAATATAGCTAACCAAGGAATTATTTAATAACTGATTAGCTGAAACATTAACACTGACGGATAAGCGATCGCTCTGGGGGAATAACTTTTTCCAAGTCGCTAATTGACTAATTGCTTCGGACAAAACCCACTCTCCTATGGGATTAATTAATCCAGTACATTCAGCCACGGGAATAAAGCGATCGGGAGGAATCATGCCATGACTCGGGTGAAGCCAGCGAATTAACGCCTCGAAACCTAAAATTTTACCCGTATTAAAATTAACAATGGGCTGATAGTAAAGCTTGAACTCCTGCCGTTCGACTGCTAACTCCAGGTCTTTATAAAACTCTGGGTCAACGCCAAAGCGATCGCAAATTTCATTTTGGAGGATCGTATTTTGGAGTTCTAGGGACTGGGCACGGCGATGTAATTGTTTCTGCAACTGCCGTAATTGAATATGGGTATCTACCCTTGCTAACACTTCAATATTTTCAAAGGGCTTATGAATGTAATCCACCCCCCCTACGGAAAAACCTTCGATCCGATCCCATAGGGTTTCTAGGGCAGTGACAAAAATTACTGGAATATCCTTGGTTTCGGGGTTTTGCTTAAGTTCAGCACAGACATCATAGCCACTCATATCGGGCATATTTACATCCAGCAAAATTAGATCGGGTGAGTCGCTAAGGGCTTTCTCCAGAGCATCTTTGCCATAGGCAGCCTCCCAAATTTGATAACCCTGCATAGACAAAATTGCTGCCAGTAACTTGCGGTTGATGGAGCTATCGTCAACGATCAGAATATTTCCAGATTTATTTAGCATGGTGCTACTTTCCCACAAGACCAACACATTGCTCGAGAATTCTTTGTAACTCCTCTAGGCGCACGGGTTTACTTAGATGGTTACTCATCCCTGCGGCTAGGCAACGCTCTCGTTCTTCCTGCATAGCATGGGCAGTCAAGGCAACAATTATGGGGCGATCGCCTGCGGGGAATCTTTCATAAATACATTTTGTGGTTTCAATACCATCTAAATTAGGCATTTGCACATCCATCAGAATTAGATCATAAACCTGACGCTCAAGGGCAGTTAAAACCTGCTCTCCATCCATCGCTACATCGGCACTAAAGCCTAGTTTATGCAACATCCGTAATGCCACTTTTTGATTGACAACATTATCCTCTGCCAGCAAAATCCGCAAATTTAAAGCATTATTATCACCTAGGGCAACATCCGACTCAATCAGTACTTCATCTTCCAAGATTTTAGGTAAAATTACATCCCCTGATAGAAGCTCTATATCAAAGCTAAACACCGAACCTTGCCCCAAGGCACTTTCAGCCCTAATTTCTCCTCCCATTAATTCCACAAATTTACGACTAATTGTCAGCCCCAGCCCCGAACCTTCTTGAGATTTGCGTCCCGATTGACTTTGAATAAAAGCATCAAATATAGTTGGGATCTCAGTTTTAGAAATTCCGATCCCAGTATCTTCAACTCGGAATAATAAATGCACAAGGTGATTTGAGATATCTGATCTAATTTGGGAAGATGTTTGGTTTGGTGCTTGAATCGGAGCGATCGGTAAAGCTTCTACAGTCAATGTCACTCCGCCCACTTGGGTAAACTTCAGGGCATTACTGAGTAAGTTAATTAAAACTTGACTTAACTTCACCTCATCACCAATGACATAGCGGGGAATTTCATTAACTTGGATAAAATCAAGAGTTAGTCCCTTAGACTCGGCTTTGAGGTTAAGCATATCTTTTAGGCGATCTAGGAGTCCATGTAGATCAAAGTTAAATTCATTTAAAACTACTTTTCCTGATTCAATTTTTGACATCTCCAAGACATCATTAATTAACGATAAAAGATGCTCCCCACTGGTTTCAATAATTTTTAAATTTTCCAGTTGGGTCGAAGTTAAAGAATGATCATCCAGCATCAGTTGGGAAAAACCTAAAATCGCATTGAGTGGAGTGCGTAATTCATGGCTCATATTTGCCAAAAATTGACTCTTGGCACGATTAGCAATTTCCGCTGCTTCTTTTGCCGCTTTAAGTTCAGCTTCGGCTTTTTTGCGATCGCTAATATCTCGCTCCACCCAAATTACTTGATCCTCTGATAAAGGGGAAACCGTAGCCGCTAACCATACTTCTGTATTAGTACGATTAGATTGATGATTAAATGGAGCAAGGCGATCGGAAAATTCTTGGCAATATTCAATGGTTAAGCTCTGTTGCTGGGTTAGTGCCTGTTGAATTAATTTAATATGAATTTCGGCTAAGGCGGGCGTAAAAATATCACGGACACTGGTCAGCACTCGATTTGAGAATAATGCTAAGCGACTAGAGTTAGTTTGTGCCACTTTAAGGCAGACACCTTGCTGGTTATAGACCAAAATTGTATCGGTCATCGCTTCAAATAGCGATCGTAATTCCGCTTCGGTACTTTGTAATTCTTGGGTACGGCGGGCAACTAACGATTCTAATACTTCTGCTTGCTCTCTTAATAGATTTTCAGAAACCTGTAATGCCAGTTCTGCCTGCTTACGGGCAGTTATATCGTAAAAAGTACTGAGATAGGTAGAATGTCCCGATAAGATTAAGGCATGAAGTGAGGCTGCCACCCAAATAATTGATTCATCACCTTTTTTGATCCGCATTTCATAGTTTTTCACATACCCATGCTCTGCCAAGATTGCGGCTAAATGTTTTTCGTCATCGGGGTCGCAATAAAATTCCTGTAATTTTCGCCCTCTAATTGCCTGAGGAGCAACACCAAGGGTTTGGGTACAGGTAGAATTAGCATAGGTAATTAAGCCATCGGGTAGATGCCCAATCATCATAATTATTGGTGTTGCTTCGGCGATCGCTCTAAACTGCTCTTCACTGCGACGCATAAAGTCAACGGCATCACTATAAAGCTGATATTCAACCGTATCCCCATGCTCAGCCATGGTCTCCACCATGATTTCTAGGTCATGTTTATCTTCCGTGACCATTTCTAAAATCGATTCTAAAGTCGCCTGAGCTAGTTTACGCTCGGAAATTTCTGCAGCCAATTGTTCATTAGTTTCATGTAATTGCTGCTCAATCGTATCCCCATGTTGAGTAGTTGTATCTAGAGCAATCCGCAAATCCTGATTATCACTTTCGATCTGGGCAACTCGCTCTCGCAAAGACTGTAACTCCCGCAGCAGTTCATCAGGCTTGATTTGGTTAAACTCTGGTTGATTAGATTCTGGCATGGGGGTTAACAACTTTATGAGCTAGGGTTTGAGCAGCTATGGTGATTTTAAGTTCATTTTTTAGTACTATTTTCAATAACAGTTGAGGCATCAAACGACTTAAACACGTAGCGATTTCTACCCTGCTTTTTTGCCTGATATAAAGCTAAATCCGCATTGTTAATAAAGTTTTGAGGTGTAGATGCCTGCTTGGGGACTGTGGAAGATATACCTATGCTGAGAGTTATATATTTATTAACCTTAGAGAACTGATGGGGAAGTTGCAGTAGGGCAAGTTCGCTCTGAATTTTTTCCGCAACTTTAATTGCCCCTTGAGCATTAGTACTGGGTAAAACCACAGCAAATTCTTCTCCTCCATACCGAGCCGCTAGATCGGAAGGACGATGTAAAGATTTAGCGATCACTTGGGCAACTTGCATCAAACACTCATCACCTGCTGGATGTCCGTAGTTGTCATTATAGGGCTTGAAATAATCAATATCGCACAGTAAAAACGCTATTGAGGTTTTTTCCCGAATCATTAATGTCCATTCTTGATTGATAAACTCATCAAGGCGGCGACGATTAGGAATTTTGGTAAGCGCATCAATAGTAGCAATATTTTTGGCGGCATTGACCTCCTCTTGCAAGGATTTTTCTAAATAGTCGCTATGCTCAACTGTTAGCTGTAGCATGGTCTCTAAATCATCTTTATCCCTTGAGGTTGTTTCTAGGATTGCTTGCAAGGATGCTTCAGCGCGCAGTCGCTCAGAAATTTCAATTTCCAATTTTTGATTAGATGACTGTAATTCGGCTACTACAGCATCACCATGGGCAGTAATCGTCTCAATAGCTATCTCTAAATCTGACTTAGCTTGTCTGAGGCTGATCACTTCCTGCCGTAGATTTGCTAACTCTGCCAAAAGTAGTTCATAGTTTGAAGGATCAAAGCTATTCATAATTAAGTCAAATTAATTTAAGATTTGCTCTATCTGAAATTTATAGCAACCCTAAACGGATTGAGTAGGTGTTGGGGCTTCACCCCTTAGCCCCTCTCACAAACCCTTGTGATTACTATAGGCATTTAGTTAAAATTTAGGCAAAATCTAGTTTAATTGATGGCATTAGTCTTTGCAGATTTTTTAATGACTTAGTTTGCCACAAAATTTTACTTGATCCCTCGAATATTAATTGAATTTTGCCATTTTGGCGCACTTTAATCACAAACATAGAAAGCATACTAATCCCAGAGCTATTGAGAAACTCTAACTCTCGTAAATTAACGGTGATTGCGGGTTGATCGTTAATGGCATTGATCAATAAATCCATAATTGGTTGATATTCCTCTGCCCCATCTAGGCGAAGATAACCACTGCAAAAAACCGTCGAATTTTCAGGGTCGTACCAAACTCGATAATCGCTAGTTTTTATTTCCATAATCCATTCCTCTCTGAATCAATCTTAAAATGTATTGGTAACTGTTGGTTAAACTGCAAGGCTGACCATGATAATGACCTGAAAAATATTTGGTTTATCCAGCAATGACCTAAACTTCCACCCCAAGCTAGCGTTGTAGTCATTGATCATAGTTAACAGTCCCATACTGGAGCCACTTTCTCCTGTAGCTGCTTTTTCCATTTGCTTAGTGTACAGTTCATCAATATCGGAATTGATAAGTTCATGAATAAATTTTTGGTATCCGTCAACAGTACTAATGTGGGCATGATTTGCTGCCACAAATACTAGCTCAGTTTCGTAAAGATGCAAAGAAATACTTACTGGTAGTCTAGAAATCTGATCGCTATATTTCATAGCATTTTCTAGTAATTCATTGGCAATAAAGCTAACGGTACTTTTAATCTCTTCACGCTTATCAATAATGGCTTGAGAATCCTCAGAAATTGGGAAAAATGACCCAAAGTAATCCCCTAAAAAATCGGCGGAGATACCGTTATTACGCCAACGCTCTTTCCGAGATGTTGAAGTAGGTGAAAAATTTATGGTCAAATATTCATCGGTGGCTGGTAGTGGTTCCAAAAACTTACCAAATACTACATCTGTTGATAATGAGGACATAATTAACTGTAATTAAAGGTAGTGGTACAGATGAATCTATTACTTTTAAGGATTGGGATTAGTTAGAAGTTAGTCGTATTTGAGCTAATGAACACAGGAATATTATGAATTAAATTAGTTTGTTTGACCAGATTAGTAGAAGATTACTAGGTTTTACTAAATCAATTGATAGGTAAAGATATGGTTAAAATTTTGGCATTTAGTATCAGTACCTTACAGAATAATCCAAATTATCTCGAAAACCTCATGGGATTTTAGTGATTTTAGGGACAGTTTTGATAACTATTGTGAATAAATTGCTCAAATGTATATAAATTAAAGGTTTTGACTATACACAATCACTATATTGCCACTAGAATAAACTATTGAAAATCATAGCCTATAGGAGTTTCATAAAATTATGAATAAAGGTGAATTAGTCGATGCGATCTCTAAGAAAGCTAGTGTGAATAAAAAGACTGCTGATGAAGTTCTAACCGCCACGTTAGAAGCAATTGTCGAAGCTGTATCTACAGGCAGTAAGGTAACTTTAGTTGGTTTTGGCTCTTTTGAACCTCGTCGGCGTGAAGCTCGTGAGGGACGTAATCCCAAGACCACAGAAAAGATGACAATTCCTGCGACTACAGTTCCTGCTTTTTCGGCGGGTAAATCTTTTAAGGAAAAGGTTGCTCCTCTGGAAATTCCTGCTAAGGGTAAGTAAGCTAAATAATTTATATCTAGGGCAGATAATTATGTCTGCTCTATTTTTTGCTCCCATTCTAATTTATCTATAGATTTAGGAATAGCTCGTAATTGGGGTGAATTACAAGCTACATTACTTTTTCGGATTTTTACCTTCAAAATATAAATATTGAAGTTTAATCACTAAAATCAAGCTAATTGTTATATACGTTCATAGACACATAAGTACAAAAATGACTAAGGAAACGGCTGAAGAATTATTTAATCAGGGATTAGAAAGATATAAAGCGGGAGAAGATGCAGCTACATTAATTCCTTTATTTAAAGATGTGTGCGATCAATCTCCCAAGGTGGCTAGCTCATGGATTTGTCTATCTTGGTTGTATTTAATTAATAAGCAGTCAACTTTAGCCTTAAAAGCTGCCCAAAAATCTGTCAAACTTAACCCTGAAGATCCCCAAGCTCGAATTAATTTGGCGATCGCCATGCTAGAAACAGCCCAAAGTGGAGTCAGAGAGCATATTCAATTAGCACATACCTTACTAACCGTGTTACCAGATTTAAAAGAAGAAATTGTGGAAAATTTTGAAGATGGATTACGCCGCCGTCCTAATTGGGCAAGTTTGGAAAGGGTAAAGAAATGGATTTTAGAGACTTAATAATCCTAATGGTTTAATAATTTACTGATTAATTGATTGTTTTTTATTAGTTCTCAATAAAACGTTATTAAAGCTCATTTAACTTTACCTCTAAAGCATTATTAGTCAGGAATTCTTAACGTAATATGTCTTGAACTGATGATAATCTGGTGATTATTAAGTAGCTTAGGCTACACCCTTATAAAAATCACATTCTTAAGTTCAAACTATAATTACGGAGATATAAAAAATGCAAAACGTAGAAAATGTCAGAGTTAAGCCTGAAACTCGCAATCACAAAGGTTTTTTTGTTTTAGAATCCTCTTATAAGTTAATTGATGTTAATAAAAATGGCTGGGCATTAATTTGTTTAGATGAAGCAACATGTCATTATGTTGATCCCGATGATCTAAAAATGCCAAGGGGCTGGAAAAGCGCGGATGGTAATTCTTTATCTGCCTAGAAAATGCTAAGAATAATTAATAAATTAGCTCAAAAACTAATTAACAATGGTGGCTTGACAGAAATGTTGAGTCATTTTTATTTATAGGTTATTTAATAGGTTATTTACAGATATATTTTTCTAGGGTGGGAATTAATAATGCGATCGCTTCTGAATAAGGTAAAACAGTTACAGGTATTTGCTTTTGTTTCAGGTGATCTAAGTCAAAATTATCTAAGTCAAGAGGGTTATTACTTTCATTAATTATGATAATTGGTACAGATATTAGTTTGAGCCTATTAAATATTTGACTCTGGACTTTCCAGTTTTCGGAATTTAGTTTAATTACTAGAAGATCAATATTTTGGTGATTATTTTGATTATTAATTGATGATGAAATGTGACTTGGCTCATGGAATATATAAGGCTTAAACCCAGATATTAATAGGTACTGAAATAGTGACTCAATTAATTGATCGTGATTGCCATTATTGCTAAAATCACATAAACCAATTGTTGCTGAATCTTGATTGCCTGTAGCTTTTTGAATAGCTTTATTGATTTGTATGGAGGTTAGTTGATTGAGGAAATAGAGATTTAGATTGGTAAACTTGGTATAAATACTTATCTCTTCTTCTAAGAATTTTTGATCTAACTTTTGATCCATACCCAGTTCATGAATTAGTAGTATGGGTAGATTTTTAAGAATAGAGCGACTAATTCTTTTTAATTTGGTTGACGCTTCGGCGATCGCATAATCCAGTAATACTAATTTAGGTTGCCATATTTTCCCCAAAATTTCACCTTGACTAATGTCTGTTGCCGTTAGAACTTGACACTCTAATCCTTGAATTAATGGCAGAAGTTGCCTATGGGTTTCGCCAATATGTAAAATTGTGAGTTTATTAAGACTAGTTGGGGCGATCGCTTTGAGGAATTCTAAATCTGAGCTTTGGATAGGCTTAGGAATATACCAATCCGCTTCAGTTCCAAGATTATTAGCACTATCATTGAGCGTAACTAGTACTTTGATTGTGGCGGTGGCGGGGTCTTTTTTAAGTAATGATAGAACATCCCAACCAGACAGTACGGGCAAATCTGGACTTAAACAAATAAAGCTAGGCTGTAATTTTCGAGCTTTTTCTAATGCCTCGGTACCAGAACGGGCGACTACGGAGCGATAACCCATGCCACCTAAAACTGTAATTACATGACTAATATCTTCGGGAATATGCTCAACCACTAGGACTAACTTACTAGAGGCATTGCGAATTTGCTCTGGAACGTTTAATAGGTGCGGAGGTGCAGGGGGTAATAAAATTGTGAATTCACTTCCTTTTCCCACTTCAGAAATAAAAGTGACATCTCCTCCATGCAGCCTAGCTAGGTGTCTGGTTAAGACTAATCCTAGTCCCACTCCATCATATTTACGGGTAAGGATATTTTCGAGTTGCTGAAATTTTTGGAAAATCAGATGTTGTTTATCTTGAGGAATACCAATGCCGCGATCGCTGACACAGATGGCAATCCAACCTTCCCACATCTGTACTGATAGCTTCACCTGCGGAATACTTTCGGTAAATTTAATGGCATTAGATAACAAGTTAACCAACATTTGCTGTAGGCGCATTCCATCGGCAATAATCTGGTCAACTGCTGCATCAATATGTATATCTATATCCAGATGATCTGGAGATTTAGCCCAGTTATTGTCCTGTTGAAGTAGTTTATGGGTTTTGAGGATGCTCTGTTGGCAAATTTCGCCTATGGATAAAACATCGGGATATAGCTCTAGTTGACCTGTTTCAGCTTTTGCTAAGTCCATAACGTTATCAATCATAAACGTCAGGTGCCTACCATTTTGATGAATCATGCTGACATAACGTTTTTGGCGTTCATTTAAGTCACCAATGGTTTCTGTACTCAATAGGCTTGCCATCCCAATTACTGAGGTTAAAGGTGTTTTCAGTTCATGACTAATACAGGCGATAAATTCATCTTTGATCCGATTAAGTTTGACTAGGTCAATGTTTTGCTCGGATAACTCCTTTGCCAAATGCTCCTGTGCAGTTATATCCTGAGCGATCGCCATCCATAATCCAGATAAATCTCCACTTAGTTCAGTTTGGGTAATTTGCCATGTGCTTTGCTGGGACTTGCTCTGAGATGTGATCAGTCGTTCTCCACGCCATGCTAAGCTACCAAATTCTTGCTGCCACAGCTCGTTAGCACCCACTACTCCATACTTGTGATCGCAGATCGACACGGGAAAAGGTAACTGCTCGATTAGCGTAGTGAATTGATGAAGAGCTTGATGATTAAGCACCTGTGCTACCCTACGAATTAAGGATAAAACCTCAATAACCCCCAAATATTGATTACGGCGATCAACTACAGCCCAAATACTAGCGGAATGATCATACTGGCACAGACGATCTAAAAATTCTCGTACCGTAGTTTGATCGGCGATCGCAGGTAAGGGTTGCAAATCCAGTTCGGCTAAGGATTGTCCATAATGTTTGCATACACACTCTGTCGTAAATAATCCCTGAGGCTGTCTATGCTGATTCAGAATCACAAGATAAGGATTAGTTTTTAGTAACTCTAAAGCCTCAAATCCACTTAACTCTAGCCCACAGGTAGTAATCTTGGGCTTAAGAAAGTTAACAATAGTGTCATTAAGGGCGATCGATTCCATAACTTAATAATTTGCCACAGTCTCGAAACCAACCCCGTAAAACTAGGAAAAGCTTAAGAAATTAAACCCAAAATACCCATAAAAATTATCGTGATTACAAGTGTAACCATTACCGAAAATGAAAAAAAGCTTGGGGATGTTAAAATCTTGATGAATTCAGAGCAGATATCTAGGACTTTACAGCGTTATGAAGTTAAAACTCTAGCCTTTTGTAAATAGGATGGGATTTTTATATTTCTCATCAATGTTTTATCCACCACCCCTATGAATACACCTAAAAATTCTCAGTACCCACAGCCAAATTTGCCCAACCTTAATAAAGCTTCTGCCCAAGCAACATCAGCAGGAACAAGTGTTTTTATTTCTGGCTTAATTTTTGCTTTTATTAGTATTAATGCAGAGATGACTCCTACATTTATGGCGAGTCAAGTGGCAATTATAGTCGCAGTATCCATAGCCATAAGTATTTTTTGTGATGGCAGAAAGGGCTTAAAGAATTTATTTAGAGCCGATCTGGTATGTATATTGTCTCTGTATTTTTTATCATTAGTAGAATTTTTATACCCACAACCCGATTTCAATCAATTTTTGACTTCCGAACAAACACTTGCCGCCCTAAAAGTTTTATTAATAGGTTTTGCGAGCTTGGCAATTGGTCGCCATATCAACATATCTAAGGCAAAAACACCCCGTTGGTTAGATTTTAGTAATATTCCAAATACAGTTCTATTTAGGTTGTTGATAATTTGCGCCATTCTTGCCTATTTTAATATGTTGTCGTCGGTAAATTTCAATCCCATGAGAGTATTTGAGGCTTTATTAGGTCCGCGTTTCGCCGTACCTTGGGGGAGAGGACGTTTAGGAGATTGGCGCGCACTTATATCTGAATGGAATATATTGGCTAATGCCATCCCCCCCTTAACAGGGATTATCTTAAATAATCGGCGATTATTTCCTAGTTGGCAAATATATCTGGTGATATCTATCTTTGTGTTTACCATATTTGAAGGATTTGCTAGTGGGACAAGAAATGTCTTTTGTTCCTATGTTGCTACTTTTTTGGCTGGTTATTTTTTAACATTAAAGCGTCCTACCTTTTTCAATGTTGCTATTCCTATTGGCATTGCCGGTTATAGCATCCTATTTGCTACCCACCACATGTTGGGATTCAGAGATATCGGCATATTAAATTATTTGGCTTCAGGTAAATTTAACGAACAGGCACAAGAAACTCTGAAAGTGGATTTTAACCTTGCTGCCATGGGTTTATTAATAGATGCCTTTCCTAAGAATCATGATTTTTTAGGTCTTGAACTGATAGTTGTATTTTTAACTAAGCCTATTCCTAGGGTTTTATGGCACGACAAACCAGAGGGTTTAAGTGTTTCTATTGAAGATGTTGTAGGGGCAGAGGGTTGGACTGTTTCTTCAACCTATCTGGGTGAGTGCTATATGCTAGGGGGGATTTTTGCAGTAATAGCAATATCATTACTTTTAGGTATGTTAGCTAGTTGGTGGTCTCGCACAGTTAAGTTTGAAACTAGTGGTTATGGTATCGTTGTTAATGCCTTAGGCTTTTTTACGGCAGCAATTTCTATGCGAAGTTTAATTGTATTTACGACTTCAATGTTGCCAGTTATTGGGTTAATATTCTTAGCTAAGCAACTTCCAGGATTTTTGGGTATTAACAAGAATGTAGCTTATGATCCGCCACCCAAATGAGTTTTGAATAAATTTTGTACTAAGTTTTGCATAAATGAAAGTTTTACATATTATTCCTTCGATCAGCCCTAAGCTGGGTGGTCCAACGCAGGTTGTTTTGAATTTGGTAATGGCGTTAAGAGAAGAAGGAATTGATGTGGAAATTGCTACTACTAATGACGATGGCGATAGGTTATTAGATGTACCATTATGGCAACGTGTTGAATATCAAGGGCTACCAGTTTGGTTTTTTCCACGCTTTGCTCAAATCAAAGATTTTTTACCTTCATTTAGTTTTACCCGATGGCTATGGCGAAATATCCGTAACTATGACATCTTAGACAATCACTATTTATTTTCCTATTTGCCTAGCTGTGCGGCTATTATTGCTCAATGGCAAAGAGTGCCTTATACAACTAGAACTATGGGGCAACTAGCCCCTTGGGCATTAGCGCAAAGTAAGTTAAGAAAGCAAATTTATACCTACTTAATCGAAAGGCGTAACTTAGATCAAGCAGCCGCTATTCATTGTACTTCCATAGGCGAAAAGGAAGATGTCATTAATTTTGGGTTAAAGCCACCTAAAATAGTTCTACCTTTAGGAGTTATACCTCCACAGATTATTCCCAATGCCCAGCAAGAATTAAGAAATAAGTATGGTTTGTCTCCAAATATTCCGATCATTCTATTTCTCTCCCGTCTTCACTATAAAAAACGTCCAGATTTATTAATTGAATCATTAACAGAATTAAGCAAACATCACCAAGACTTTTATCTTCTAATGGCGGGTTCTGGAGAAGAGAAATATGTGCAATCTTTACTGAATTTAGTTACATCACTTCATTTAGAAGATAAGGTTGTATTTGTTGGTTTTGTGAGTGGATATGCAAAGGACTTACTATTACAAGGTGCGGATTTGTTTGTGCTACCAACCTATTCGGAAAATTTCGGTATTGCCTTAGCTGAAGCGATGGTTTCTGGGCTACCAATTATTACAACCTCAGGTGCACAAATTGCTGATGAAATTACTTTTGCGGAGGCGGGCTTAATTATAGATGGAGATATTAATTCTTTGGCACAGGCGATCGCCGATCTTTTAAATAATCCTCAACTGCGACTAAAAATGGGGGAGAATGGACGTAAGTATGCCTTAGAAAAATACTCATGGACTACTATTGCCAAACAATTAGCCAGAGCGTATCAAGGGATCATTGAGCAATAATATTCATTAGTCTAAATATCTTAAATCTTAAACATAAAGACTAAAGATAAACTAAATAAATTAGAATTTATTCTGGTTTGTGATGCCTTAAAAAATTAATGGTTGAATTAAAACCAAAATCCTTTTCACTTTTTCAACTTAACGCCAATTAAATTAGTAGACCAGTTTTCAATGACAATAATTGTTCAAAAATATGGTGGGTCTTCCGTAGCCGATGCCGACAGAATTAAAGCCGTAAGCGATCGCATTAAAAAAACGGTAACTCAGGGTAATCAAGTTGTAGTTGTGGTTTCTGCCATGGGGAAAACTACTGATGGTTTAGTCAAATTAGCGACATCCCTATCCGATCAGCCCAATGGACGAGAACTAGATTTATTACTAGCGGCAGGTGAGCAAATTAGTATTGCTTTAGTAGCAATGGGATTACAAACCCTAGGATTACCAGCGATCGCTCTAACGGGGAATCAAGTCCGCATTATTACTGAAGATCGACACACAAGGGCAAGAATTTTAAGCATTGAAACTGCTCGAATTAAGGCTGAGCTAGATCAAGGCAGGGTAGTAGTAATTGCAGGCTTTCAGGGTATTGCTCAAGATTCCTATGAAATCACAACCCTCGGACGTGGTGGTTCTGATACTTCGGCGGTGGCGATCGCTGCGGCTTTACAGGCAGATTTATGTGAAATTTATACCGATGTCCCCGGAATTTTAACCACCGATCCACGCTTGGTACCCAATGCTCAACTACTATCGGAAATTAGCTGTGATGAAATGCTAGAACTAGCAAGCCTAGGGGCAAAGGTCTTACATCCAAGAGCAGTGGAAATTGCTCGAAATTTTGGGATTAAGTTGGCGGTACGTTCCAGTTGGTTAGATGATCTCGGCACCATTGTTACAGCCCCAGCTATTGCCAGTGGAAATCTTCACACCCTAGAAGTAAATAAATTTGTCGATGGGGTTTGTATTGACCAAGATCAAGCCAAAATTGCTTTACTTCATATTCCCGATCGCCCTGGTATTGCCTTTAAGTTATTTGGAGCCTTTGCTGAAGCTGGCATTGACGTAGATTTAATTATCCAATCCGTACATAAACAAACTGTTGGTAGCGATCGCCTTAATGACATTGCGTTTACCGTGAGCAAAAAAGATTTAGAGCGTTCCCAAATTTTGGTTAATAGTTTAAGTCTAGGAGCTAAACATATAGTAGTTGAAGACCAAATAGCCAAGGTTAGCATTGTGGGCGTGGGCATTGTGGGCAGACCGGGCATTGTTGCCAAGATGTTCCTTGCTTTGGCAGAGGCGGGTGTGAATATTCAATTAATTTCTACTTCGGAGATTAAAGTTAGTTGTGTGATTGCATCGGAGGATAGTAAACAGGCGATCGCCACATTACAAAAATACTTTGATGTTCCGATCATTACAACTTTTATACCAGTAAACCCTGCTGCTGACCAGATTCCCGTTCGAGGTGTAGCACTGGATCAAAATCAGGCACAATTAGCAATTCTTCAAGTTCCCGATCGCCCAGGTATAGCTGCGGGATTATTACAACAACTGGCAGAGCGTGGAGTTTGCGTGGACATGATCATTCAGTCCCAACCTAATCAAAATGCCAATGATATTGCTTTTACCTTACCCAGTTCCGATTTGCATTTGGCAGAAACAGTTTTACAACAGGCAGCGTCTAAACTAGGATACCGAGATGTGATTAGTGACGGGGCGATCGCCAAAGTGAGTATTGTAGGAGCAGGTATGATTAACCAGCCGGGTATTGCTGCTCGTATGTTTAAGGCATTGGCACAGGCAAATATTAATATTGAAATGATTGCCACCTCGGAGATCAAAGTTAGTTGTGTAGTGCATCAAGATGTTGCGTCTATTGCCTTACGAGCTATCCATACTGAATTTAATCTGGGCGGTAATGATAATGTTTTAGTTGGTGCAGCAATCGCAAAATAGTAAATCACCAGTAAATCGCATAGTAAATAAATATGTCTTCAGATCAGCCTCAATCTTCTTCCTCCAAGCTTACTAATTTAGCCAAGGAATATTTACCCACCCTAGCAGTAGCAGGATTAATCGTGTTTGGGGTACGCACGTTTATTGCTGAACCTCGTTATATCCCCTCTAGTTCGATGGAGCCAACCCTCCAGATTAATGATCGCCTGATCATTGAAAAACTTTCCTATCGATTTCGCAAACCAGAACGGGGCGAAGTGCTTGTATTTAATCCCCCCGCTGTACCTGCCGTACCCGATGCCAGCTTGGTTTATATCAAACGTTTAATTGGCTTACCGGGCGATCGCATATCAATTCACGATGGCAAAGTATTTGTAAATGATCAGGCTTTAAATGAACCTTATATCAAAGAGTCCCCTGACTATACCCTACCGACTAATGATCCCGCCCTATGCCCTAATTGCTTTATCCCACCAGTTATAGTTAAAAAAGGCAAAACCATGAGCTTTACTGTGCCTCCTGGTAGCTACTGGATGATGGGTGATAATCGTAATAATAGTCTTGACTCCCATGCTTGGGGATTTTTACCCGAACAAAATATTGTAGGTAGAGCCTATTTTCGCTATTGGCCCCCCGATGATCGATTGGGAGAATTAGTTACACCGCAATATCAGCCTCAAACAATCCCATCAACCCCGTCCACAATCACTAAATAATAACCGATTAAAAATGCTAGGAGCGGGTTAAAACTGCTTCCATATTGGAAATAAAAGAGGTGCCAGCCATAACGGCATTACAGAGATGATAACAGTCGTCGCTTTGTCTATAGGTAGTTTGAAATCCCGTTCGCAGTTGCTTATCATCCATCACCCAGTACCTTTGAATAATTGACTCATGGGATACCCACCCTTCCCCTTCAATTTTACCCATCACACTATGCTGCAAGATAAAAGAGAATCGGCGTTCGTCAGGGTCTAGGCGACCTTTATAGGTTAGAGTTTGTTCGGGTAAATTAGCCTCAGGAAAAGTTAACTTAGTTGCCATCGTAAACCAGCCATCCTTTGTCCATGTTATGAGGGTGCGACCTTTAACAGGAGTAGGCTCAGCCTTGCGTTCAATCCAAGTTCCTTCCAACTTCCAGCGACCAGGTTCTAGTAAAAATGTATGCTCCACCTCAGTTTGTGCCTCCAACCCAGATGCGTAGTCCCCAGAACATAATTAAGATTACCCCAAGGATGAAATCAACTCTCATAAGTTTAAGATTAGTCCAACGTACCTGATGATGATTGGGGTTTGTGAAGCCTCTTACTTCCATAGCACTAGCAGTTTGTTCGGCACGGATAAATAGGTTATCTACTAGTCTTTCTGCCACCACTAACCATAGAGCGATCGCCCGTTTATAGCCCAGTTTTTTCCAATTAATTGCCCTGGTTCGCACTGCCCGCACCAAATTTTGAATTTCCTCTAATACTAAAGGTACAAACCGCAAAGCTAGGGTTAGGGTTAGGGTAATTTCGACAACGGGAATTTTGAACCGTTTTAAGGGAGAACTTAAAGCACTGATGGCAGTAGTAATTTCTTCGGGAGAAGTTGTTAAAAGATAAAGGGTTGGAGCATACAGAAACGTAAAAATTAATGCCCCTACTCTAATGCCTACGTCTAGCGATCGCCTGCTAACTTGAATAGCACTAAACTTCCATGCGTATTGATAATTTGTGGGCTGGGGCAAAGTCACTTCCGGAATGGGACGGCGCGGCTGGTGACTAACATTCAAACCGTCGGCGGAGATGGCAATTAGGGAAAATACCAAACTAGCTAGGACTAAAATCAAAGCCATTTGCTGCTTCCACACCCGTTCAGGAATGCCCGAGCTTAGGGTTAATACAATTAAAATCACCACTATCCCAATCCGCCACAAAGGGTTTGCCAAGGTGGGAGATAGTAAAAAAGTTAGAAGCCAAAACAACTTAACCCGAGGATCAATTTTGTGAAGCCAAGTAATAGGTTGCTCTAAATACAGACCAATAACTAGCGATCGTAATATGTCCATTAATAATTAACACTATTCAGATATTTCCAAGTTTGTGATCTTGATTTATTTCCAAGCAATTCAGCCTATGATAAATGATCTGGTAAATGATTTAAGGATTAATTGAGCGGCTTTTAAGTTTTAGGAGTTTTAGGGCTTGATCTGAATCAAAACATAACGAGTAGCATTTAGGGTTGCCTCTATATCTGCCTCAGAATGTGCCAAAGATGTAAATCCTGCCTCGAATTGGGATGGAGCTAAATAAATGCCTTGCTCAAGCATACCCCGATGAAACTTACTAAATTTTTGTAAATCAGAGGTTTTGGCATCGTTGTAGTCATAAACTTGCTTCTCTGTAAAGAATAGTCCAAACATTGCCCCGATTTGATTACCTGTAGCAGCATGACCAGTTTCGTGAGCGATCGCCAGCATCCCATCTGCCAATTTTTTCGTAGTAGCCTCTAATTGACTATAGGTACCAGCTTGTTTAAGTAACTCAAGGGTTTTAATTCCCGCAGTCATAGCGATCGGATTTCCCGATAGAGTTCCCGCCTGATACATCGATCCAGCAGGAGCAACCATTTCCATAATTTCCCTGCGACCACCATAGGCACCCACGGGTAACCCACCCCCAATCACCTTCCCAAGGCAAGTCAAGTCTGGAGTTACGCCAAATTTTTCCTGTGCGCCACCGTAAGAAACACGGAATCCCGTCATGACTTCATCAAATACTAATAAAGCATCATTTTCATGGGCAAGTTCCTTTAATCCTGCTAAGAATCCGGGCTTAGGAATAATACAACCAGCATTTCCTACTACTGGCTCAATAATAATTCCCGCAATCTGCCCTTTATTTGCTTCAAATAGTGCTTTAACTGCCTCTAGGTCATTATAAGGAGCCGTCAGAGTATTAGCTGTTGTCGATTTAGGTACACCTGGAGAGTCTGGTAAGCCTAAAGTAGCCACCCCAGAACCAGCTTGCACTAAAAACATATCGGCGTGACCGTGATAGCAGCCCTCAAATTTGATAATTTTATCTCGACCTGTATAGGCACGCATTAACCTCAACACTGACATACAGGCTTCGGTACCCGAGCTTACAAACCTCACCATTTCAATACTTGGGACTGCATCAATCACCATCTCTGCCAAGATATTTTCTAAAATGCAAGGTGCGCCAAAACTTGTTCCTTTATAGGTGGCTTTAACGATCGCCTCAATCACAACTGGATGAGCATGACCAACAATAGCGGGACCCCAGCTACCAATGTAATCAATATATTTATTCCCATCCACATCCCACGCATACGCCCCTGCCACACGATCAAATACAATTGGCTCACCACCGACGGACTTAAATGCTCTCACGGGGGAACTTACCCCACCGGGCATTAGGTGTTTTGCCTGATTGAAAATTTCTTGCGATTTCGTTGTATTAAAAGTTGAAGCAGTCATATTCTTTGAGTTGAGGATGTGAAAATTTAAGCTGATAAATTAATCTTTATCTAAATCTTACTGAACCTAAGCCCCAAAAATCTTAAAGACAAAGGTTTCTTAATACTATTGCAGTTTCCCAATAAATACAGTATTAACATCAGTTGCGAGCAAAGCTTCTATAGCTTCTTTGATGGCACCCCCAAAGACTAAGGTAAGATACCTTATCCCTAATTAGACTTAAGAACTAGTCTACTAGCAAAATCTTGAGCTTTTCTGAGTAGTATTCTACTAAAGTTAAGTTACTTACTTAAAAAGTCTTTTGTTTTTTTACAAATTAGTTGTGTTACCCAGAAAACTGATAGTTGGGCTGATTTTAGTTATTAGTAGGGCAGCTACAGCGTAAATGATTGGTGAAGTTTCTAATCACAAATGGTACTTGACAAGATTAAATTATATGTATATACATATTATATGATTAATTTAACTCCAAAGCCTAAACTTGCGATCGCCTATCAAGTGCCTATGACCTGCATGGGGTTTCATGTTCGCAGGGCTTCACGGATTATGGCACAACAGTATGATGCCGCATTTCGTCCAGTTGGCTTAGTGCAAACGCAATTTACTTTGTTAGTCGCGATTCACTTATTAGAGCCTGTGCCTATCACCCAGTTAGCTCAAGAGTTGTTGACGGATCAAACCACTATCACTCGCAACATCAAGTTGTTAGAGCAGAGGGGATTGGTCGCCTTCAATCTAGGCGAAGATCGGCGGATCAAGCTAGCATCTTTGACGATTGACGGAAAATCGGTTCTGGAACAAGCCCTGCCTTTATGGGAACAAGCCCAAACCGATGTAAGACAGCACCTTGGAGAACAGAAGTGGCAAGATTTGCTATCCCTCTTATCGGAGGTAAAAACTTTGAATCAAAGAAGCTGATAAAAAAGTTATCTCCCAAAAAACGCATAGCAGTAGTTTATAACTGTGGAGGTTTTAATGGTTCATGTCAGTCATCGCCCTAAGATTTTAGTCACGGGGGCAACGGGCAAAACGGGCAGGGCTGTGGTAGCCCAACTGTTGGAGAAAGGTTTTCCCGTGCGAGCGATCGTCCGCTCTCGTGATACTAGGAGCCAACGACTCGATCGCCTCGGTGCGGAAACCGTCGTTGCTGATATGTTCGATGTGGATCGGATGACGGCAGCAATGCAGGGAACGGTACGGGCTTATTATTGCCCACCGATGCATCCCTTAATGATCCAGAGTGCGGCGGTGTTTGTTACTGCGGCAAAAGCGGTAAAACTGGAAGCGATCGTAGGACTCAGTCAATGGACAGCAAGTGCCAACCATCCCTCCCTACATACGCGCCAAGTGTGGCTAGTGGAACAGATGTTGGCGGCGATCCCCGATATAGCCTACGTGAATCTCAATCCTGGATACTTTGTCGATAACTATCTGCGGTTGATTGACTTTGCATCTTTACTGGGGCTTTTTCCCATCTTGACTGGGCATAGCCGCAATGCCCCCCCATCTAACGAGGATATCGCTCGCGTTGCCGTTGCACTATTGATGGCTCCTGATCGCTATGCAGGCAAGCGCTTTCGTCCAACTGGTTCCAAACTCATGTCCGCCTATGATATGGCTGGGGTCATTCGCAAGGTGCTGGGCAGTCCTGTTTTTGCCTTTGATTTGCCTTGGTGGATGTTTGAACGTGCGGCACGCTTACAGGGTGTCTCGGCGTTTGAAGTGGGCAGTTTGCTCGTAAAACTATTGCGAATCGGTTACGCGCTTTTATGCAATTTAATCTCGTTCCCTTTACCCCCGGGTATAACTTGAATGGATTTGAGCGGCAGCATTTCCTTCCCATCCTGTCCGATCCGCAGTTCGTAATGAGTAGCGATCGCTGGCAGTCTGAACATGCACCCCATTAGCTCATTCAAATCAAAAAAAGTCAATTTTGTGGACATTACCAGTATGAATAATTGGCAAAAGCGATTGT
Organism: Synechococcus sp. PCC 7502; assembly: GCF_000317085.1. Taxonomy (NCBI): domain Bacteria; kingdom Bacillati; phylum Cyanobacteriota; class Cyanophyceae; order Pseudanabaenales; family Pseudanabaenaceae; genus Pseudanabaenococcus; species Pseudanabaenococcus habilitatus. The sequence continues at coordinate 350,133 of NC_019702.1, read as the reverse complement.
ATTCCCGCTATGGCTCTTGGGCTGTCGTTACAGGGGCATCCTCTGGAATCGGTAAAGAAATGGCTCTAAGATTGGCTGAAGCCAGATTAAATCTTGTCTTAGTAGCACGCAGTCAGAATGTTTTGGAGCAGATGGCAACCGACTTGAGCAAGCAGTATGGGATTGATACGCGAGTGGTGCGCCTAGATTTGGCAGTAGAAACAGGAGTTGATACCCTTGCGACTATCACCCAAGATTTGGATGTTGGGTTACTGGTAGCATCGGCAGGTTTTGGTACATCTGGATCGTTTCTCAATTCCCAATTAGAGCAAGAAATGGAAATGCTAAACGTGAACTGTCGTGCCATCTTGGCACTCTCTTGGTACTTCGGGCGGCGGTTTGCGAATCAGGGGCGTGGCGGGTTGGTACTCATGAGTTCGATCGTAGGTTTGCAGGGAATGCCCTTTGCCGCCCACTATGCAGCTACTAAAGCTTATGTGCAAACTCTAGCAGAAGCACTGTATGTTGAACTAGCTCCAACGGGTGTGGATGTGATTGCCTCTGCACCCGGTCCAACCAACAGTGGATTTGCTGACCGTGCGCGAATGCAGATGGGTAAGGTTCTGCATCCAAAGGAAGTGGCTCAAGGGACATTGAATGCTTTGGGGCGAAAATCTTTCGTGTTGCCTGGACTGTTAACCAAACTACTGACTTACTCACTTACGCCCTTACCTCGTTGGGCGCGGGTGCAAATTATGGGCAGTGTGATGAAGAGTATGACGCATTAATCAATTACTTAATCAATTACAAGGAGATACTTTCTTTCCCATGAATGAACAAATTTCGGAGAACCAACAGACTGTGGATAACCCTGGAGTAATTGCTTTTCCACCCGCTCTGTATGGAGTTACGTTAGCGATCGGATTAGGACTCAGTTTCTTTTTCCCAGTTAGCTTTTTGCCTCTTTCAATATCTCTGTCTTTGGCAGCGTTAGCTTTGATTGCTGCGGGATGGTTCTCGACCTCCGCATTTCAGACGATGACACAGGCACAAACGGCGATCGATCCTGCAAAACCTGCTACAGCGATCGTCTCGGATGGAGTTTTCCGTTTCAGTCGCAATCCGCTCTATTTGTCTCTTACATTGCTCTATATCGGTATCAGCTTGCTACTCAATGCAGTCTGGGCTTTCCCCCTATTATTACCACTTTTAGCGGTAGTCCAAATCGGAGTGATTCAGCGCGAAGAGATTTACCTAGAGCGGAAATTTGGCGATCAGTATCTACGCTACAAAGCCAAAGTACGTCGCTGGTTATAATCGAAGACTAACGACTCCCCCATACATGAATGTTCCCTTTATGATTAGATTAACTACCCCTGATGACATCTCTGATGTAATTGCTTTAGCAGAAGCAACGGGTTTGTTTGAGCCAGAGCAAATCGAATCTCTCGCCCAAATGATACATCAATATTTCAACTGCAAAACAGAATCTAGAGACTTGTGGTTGACCTACTACAGCGACAAACCTGTCGGAGTTGCTTACGTCGCACCTGAGCGAATGACCGAAGGAACATGGAATTTATATTTGATTGCGGTGCATCCGAATCACCAGAAGAAAGGATACGGGAAGACCCTGCTACAGCATGTAGAGAAAACACTAGGCGATCGAGGTGAACGTATTTTATTAGTGGAAACGTCTGGAACCGAAGACTTTGAATACGTTCGCAGGTTTTATCGCAATAACGGATTCGAGGAGGAAGCACGGATTCGAGAATTTTATGCATCTGGCATTGACAAAATTGTTTTCCGTAAGGTTCTGCCTAAAACCAAAGCTATGTAAACACTAAATTTTAAGGAAGCTCCCATGACAAAATTTGATGACCATCCCACCGTGAAGCTTTTGCGATCGCAACAAAAATCTCAAGAGCAGAATTCTCAATATATGATCTCATCACCGCTCGATCGCGATTGGTTGCGTTCGTTCTGCTTAGATTTGGGTGTTGATGATGTGGGTTTTGTAAGTATCAATCAACCAGAAATGGACGATCAACGGGCTAAGCTATTACAGGCTTTTCCGCAGACAAAAAGTTTGATTAGTTTTGTCTGTCGCATGAATCGAGATAATGTTCGCAATCCTGCCCGCTCTGTCGCCAATGTGGAATTTCACCACACGGGGGAGGATGTCAACATGATCGCTCGCAAAATTGTCAGAGAATTAGAAGATCGGGGGATTAGGGCTATCAATCCAGCGATGGGATTTCCGATGGAAGCCCAAGACTTTCTCAATGTCGGCAAAAATGTCTGGGTGGTTTCTCACAAACCGATCGCTGTCGCCGCAGGATTGGGACATATGGGCATTCATCGCAATGTGATTCATCCCAAATTTGGCAACTTCATTCTCTTGGGTACTGTGCTGTTAAATGCTGAGGTGACAGAATACGATCGCCCGATTGATTACAACCCTTGCGTGGAGTGCAAACTCTGTGTAGCTGCCTGTCCCGTGGGGGCGATCGCCTCGGATGGCAGTTTCAATTTCTCAGCTTGCTATACCCACAACTATCGCGAATTTTTAGGAGGATTTACTGATTGGGTAAAGAATATTGCCGAAAGTAAAACGGCGAAAGACTACGAGCGCAAAGTGGGCGAGGCGGACTCGGCAAGTATGTGGCAAAGTTTATCCTTTGGAGCCAATTATAAAGCCGCCTATTGTCTCGCTTCCTGCCCTGCGGGTGAAGATGTGATGGCTCCCTTTTTGCATAACCGTAAAGAATTTATTCAAGAGGTCGTCAAACCACTTCAAGATAAGGTCGAGACAGTGTATGTTGTTTCTGGTTCAGATGCCGAAGCTCACACCGCTAAACGTTTTCCCCACAAGCAGATCAAGCTGGTTCGCAACAGCCTAACGCCCATTTCCATAGCAGGCTTTAGGAACGGCTTGTCATTAACTTTTCAACCGAATCAATCCAAAGGTCTCAACGCGACCTACCATTTCTTATTTACTAGTCAGGAATTTTCACAGTTCACGGTCAATATTTTTAATCAAGTTTGTGAAGTTCATGATGGATTGGTGGGTAAACCCGATCTGATCGTCGAAGCAGATAGTAAAACTTGGATTGCTTTTTTGCGAAAATATCAAAATATTGTTTTGGCAATTCTGACTGGCAAAATCCGCATCAAAGGTGATATTCGTTTACTACTCAAATTCGGAAAATGCTTCCCATCTTAAGCCAACTTAAGTTCATGAATCGCTCGCATGGCTAGCTCGACGCACGAGATCGTTATGAACTGCATACACTAGAATGGATGAAAAATTTGGTAATGATTTATCCAAGCATGGAATTCAAGTTTACTGATGCTTTCAGGCTCTGTTTTTAATGAGAGATTTCCTCTTAATCACTATTCCCTAAGTTATAGTAAATCAAGTAATTCAATACCTAAATCCTGTGACTGTAGCGACTCCAAAGACCTTAGAAACCATCTTAGAAAAATTAATAGCTGAAGCTAAAACCTCGACCACGGCGGCGGAGGCATACTATCTTAGTTCCGAAGATACCCCGATTGAATTTGAGAATAACCGTCTTAAAACCCTACAAACCAAGGCACAACAAGGCGTAGCTTTACGGGTAATCGTTAATGGCAAAATTGGTTTTGCTAGTTCTACGGACTTAAATCGATTGGATGAATTAGTAGCTGCGGCTGTGCAAACTGCGGAAATTGGCGAGGCGGCAGATTTTGAGTTTGCTTCGGATTTTCAGTATCAACCAGAACTTGATTCCACATCTCAACCCAGCACCGATCATTTAGTACAAGTTGGTGATCGCCTGATCAGTCAAGTGCGAGCATATAACCCTGATATTTTGGTGGGTGTGGATTTCCATGTGCGTTCAATTCGGACAGCGATCGCTACTAGTCATGGGGTATTGGCACAGAATCAACGCCGCACCACAAGTGCAACCCTTGGCGGAAACTTGGTTAAAGGTGAGGATTTTTTACAGGCATACAGCTATCAAGTTGTGGGGACTGGAGAGCCAGATTACGATCTCCTAGTGCAGCAGGTCATTCAAAAATATCAATGGGCTGAGAGATCGGCAAGTATTGACAGTGGCACATTACCAGTTTTATTTACACCTAGAGCAGTTGCCAGTGTAATTGGGGGACTATTTGATAGCATTCTTTCGGGGCAGGTCGTAACCCAAAAAGCTTCACCCTTAGCAGATAAGGTCGGACAAAAATTATTTAGCGATCGCCTGAGTATCTATGAAGACCCAACTATTGGCATATCGGCAGTCAAATTTGATGATGAAGGCACACCCACCACAGCTAAAACTTTCATTGATCAAGGCGTGGTCAAAGGTTTTTATTGGGATCGGAAATGGGCAGCAAGGGTAGGCTTGACTTCTACAGGTAACGGCTTTAGGGGTGGATTATCTCGTCCGAGTCCCGATACCTCAAATTTATGTATTGCTGGGGGGCAAACTAGCTATGCCGACTTGATTGCGGGGATTAAAGAAGGCATTATTGTTGACCAAGTTTTAGGGGCAGGGCAGTCCAATCAATTGGCGGGAGAGTTTTCTGTAAATTTAGATTTAGGCTACAAAGTGGTAAATGGTGAAATTGTGGGCAGAGTCAAAAACACAATGGTGGCTGGTAGCATTTTTGAGGCTTTTGAAAACCTAGTGGATTTAAGTTCTGAAACGGAATGGATTGGCGGTGGAGCGTTAATGCCTGCGATTCTATTTGGGCAACTTGGCGTAGCATCTCGTAATGCCTAGATTTCTGGGAAATCATCTCCTTTAGGAAAAAATTTAGAATCCAGAGTCTGTTCTAGGCTATAGGGAAAATTCTCAGGGAAAATCTTAGCTGATAAATTAGTCTCTGCACTGGCTAAGTCTCTGGCATTTTCATAGGCATCAATTACAGCTTCAGGAATGTAGGGCTTAAGACTGGGATTCTCTTGCAAAAGTCGGATAATTTCACGGCGTTGAATTCTAATAGTTGCTAACCAGCTATGGCTGCGGCGTGCTTCTTGATATTCCCACTTAAGTAGATGGGCAATTAAAATTGCTAGGCGATTCCTGAATTCTTGCCGTTGTTGCTTACCCAAAGATTCAATCTCTTCTACTAAATTTGACAGGTCGATTTTTTCCCATTCATGAGAATTAAGTAAGTTGACTTGCTGTTTTATCCAAGCATAAAAGTCATGTTCATAGAGATTGCTTGAAGAAGTTTCAGTTTTTTCGAGCATTCTGGTTAATCCTTTGGAGGGTTATTAATGAGTAGTATAGCCTAAGCCATAGCTTGCGCTTAATATGTGGGCTTGAGGAGACTACTGCGTCCAGAATAGTTATAATATTGGGGCTTAGAATCAGAAAAGTTATTAGCAAAATGCAAATTTATACTTCAGTTAGTAATGTCGGTAATTGGGTTGGAGATGGTTGTGCGATCGCAATTTTTAAAAATGAACCATTACTAACGCCCGAACTCATAGCTTTGGATCAACAAATTTTTGCAGGCACCTTACAGGATTTAATTACTGAAAATGAGTTTAAGGCTGACGCTGAGAGTAATGTTAGTTCTCGTCTGAGTGTAGGTAGTCCTATTCGTAAAGTATTACTGCTGGGTTTGGGCGATCGCAACAAAGTCACCCTAGAAACATGGCGGAAGGCATCGGCGCAGGCGGTAAAATGGGCAGAACAGAATAAATGTAAAACTCTAGCTTTAGCTTTTCCCTTGGATAATAGTAAAAAAGAAGAAGAATTTGCGACTACTCAAGCGATTGCTGAAGGCATTATTCTCGCTGCCCACAAAGATAAAAGATTTAAGTCTGATCAAAAAGGTAACGGTAAATTAGAAAATATTGAAATTTTAGGTACAGATTCTGATGCTGCTAAAGCAGGAATTGCCCAAGCTCAAAAAATCTGTAGTGGCGTGATCCTTGCCCGTGAGTTAGTCGCTGCTCCTGCCAATATAGTTACGCCCCAAGCTCTAGCCACTGAAGCACAGGTGATCGCTGATGCCTATACCTATGTTAGCCTAGAGGTTTTAGAAAAAGCTGACTGTGAAGCATTGGGCATGGGTGCATTTTTAGGTGTCTCGCAGGCATCGGATTTACCACCAAAATTTATTCATCTTACCTATCGTCCTCAAACCGTCACCAAAAAATTGGGCATTATTGGTAAAGGCGTGACCTTTGATTCGGGTGGGCTAAATATTAAAGCAGGACCTGGTAGCAGCATTGAAATGATGAAAATGGATATGGGAGGAGCCGCTGCTATGCTTGGAGCTGCTAAAGCGATCGCCCAAATTCAACCAGACGGGATCGAAGTTCACTTTATTTCCGCTGTCTGTGAAAACATGATTAATGGCAATGCTTTACACCCTGGGGATATTCTGACCGCTTCCAATGGTAAAACCATCGAGGTGAACAATACCGATGCTGAAGGTCGGTTAACCCTTGCTGATGCTTTGGTATTTGCAGATAAATTAGGCTTAGATGCGATCGTGGACTTGGCAACCCTAACTGGAGCAATCATTATTTCTCTAGGTACTACTATGGCAGGCTATTGGGCAAATGATGATGAATTGGCAACAAAAATTGAAACTGCGGCAAGTACTGCAGGGGAAAAATTCTGGCGGATGCCCCTTGAAGAATCCTACTTTGACAAAATGAAGTCGGTAGTGGCAGACTTTAAAAATACTGGTTCCAGAGAGGGGGGATCAATTACTGCCGCTTTATTCCTTAAGCAATTTATCGATAAAACCCCTGCATGGGCGCACCTAGATATTGCGGGTCCCGTATGGGCAGATAAGGACTCAGGTTATACCAATGTGGGAGGTACAGGCTATCCTGTTAGAACTTTGGTGAATCTAATCCTAAACTTTTAGCACTATAATTTTTATCAGTATTTACCAACCTCATCTAAAATTAAACATAAGCATTAACCCAGCAACTCTATGCCGCTAAAATCTACAACCCGACATATTCATATCCTTGCTGCCAGTATTGAAGACAACTCCCTAGTTGATAGTGAAGATACGCTTACTTTGGATGTTGATCCCGATGATGAATTAATTTGGACAGATGCTGCTCTCAAACAGGTTTACAGTAAATTTGAAGAGTTAGTAACCCAGTATAAAGGTGCAGACCTAACTGACTATAACCTGCGGCGGATTGGTTCCGATCTTGAGCATTTTGTGCGATCGCTCCTGCAAAAAGGTGAAGTTTCCTACAATCTCAGCCATCGAGCCGTAAATTACAGCCTAGGTTTACCCCGCCTTGGACAACCTGAATAATCTACAAGGAGAATAAATTATGTCTGAAGAAGTCACAACTGCTAACCCTGTTCCTGAGGCAAAACCTAAAGCTAAAGTCGAAAAAGTTAAGCAACCCACAGTGGAGGAATTACCATTCTCGGAATTTATTGCTAATCATTACCTTCCTGCCTTGGCTAAAGCCTTCGCAAATCTGGGAATTACTGATTTAAACCTGCAACTTGAGGATTTACAGATCAAAGGTAATTGGAAAAACCAGATTCGGCAGTTTATTATTTATTTTGCTAAACAGGACATTAACGGACAGAAAGCCTTTTCCTGTTGGGACGCAGGTTCTCAGCCTTCGGTAATTGAGCCATTTTTAATAGATGAACGCAAAGCCACCCTCGATCTATTGGTATTTGCCGTAGTACAAAGGCTGAATGCCCAAAAATGGTTGGCAGCTAATTAAATTCAATCAGGAAATAGGGACACTAATAGGCTGAGTATGTGACTTTGAACCAAATTGTTAAGAGAGTTACTTTAATTATTCTCACATTACTGGCGATCGCTTTCATTGGGTTATCTTTGGGCGAAAGTGCTAATTCCCCCCAAGCACAAACTAGTCTTGACTTAATTCAAACTGATTTAATGTTAAATGTCAGTGGGTGGCAGTCTAGTAATCTTGAAGAAATAGCGATCAAGAATGTATTTGTGGGTTCCAACTCCCAAAGACTTTATGCTCAAGCTCTAGAGGCTTATGAACAAGCTTTAGAGTCAAATCAGCCTAATTCACCTAAGCAAAAAGTTATCCAAAAATCCATACTCAAATCTGAAGATATTGCCAATTTAAGCCTACGGTTGGGAATTTTATACGCCAAAGTCGGCAAACCTAAACAGGCGATCGCGATCTGGCAGAATATAGCTCAGGAAAAATCCCTAGGAAAATATGCTACTACTGCCCAAGTATTAGAAGGATTATGGTCGCAGCCTGGATTAATATTTCCCGATGCCGAAAATAAAATTCGCTCTAACCTCAAGGGTTGGTTTCGCAGCGAAGCACTGGAACGATTATATAAAGCCCAGCAACTAGACACAGCCTCGACGATGGGGGAGCTAAGCTTACAGCGTGACCTAGATGCCGAAACCTCCATAGAAAAACTTTTACTTGCCAGCAGTGTTACGGTGATTGGCGGCGGACTGGGTGTAATTTTTATTGCCATCCTAGGCTTACAGAGATTATTTTTTGCCCAGAGTTCTCCCCTCCAACCGACAACTGATTCTACTTGGCATACACCTTGGCAACTGGAAAAAGCTTGGGAAGTTATGGTTCTGTGGTTTACTGCCTATGTGGCGATGTCACAAATCTTTTTACCCACGGCGATCCATATATTAGGCATTTATCCTGACAGCACTTGGAATTCCCGCGATCGCGCTATTTTTATCTTAATTCCCTATGTGGCATCGATGGCACCTATGTTACTAATTTTTAGGGGAGCATTGCGGGATTTCTTACCTTTACCCAACTATTTATTCCAGTTAAAACTCAAAACTTGGAATTGGCTAAGGTGGGGCTTGGGAGGTTATATTGCCGCAATTCCAGTTATTTTAGCTGTCTCTGCCCTAAATCAACGGCTATTAGATGGACAGGGTGGGGGAAATCCACTATTGCCAATTTTAGTCCAAGATCAAAATAGTATTGCTAAACTGCTGCTATGGATGACCGTGGCGATCGCCGCCCCATTTTTTGAAGAGTTATTATTTAGAGGGTTTTTACTGCCATCTTTAATTTCTGCGCTAGTTTCGGTATTGGGGCAAAGGTTTAAATCTCCATCCCTAGCAACTTGGTTAGGAATTTTCTTTAGTGGTTTAGGGTTTGCGATCGCTCACCTTAATTTAGGCGATATTTTACCCTTAACTGCCCTTGGCATGATGCTGGGATTTATCTATGTGCGATCACAGAATCTCTTGGCACCCATGCTCATGCACTCCCTCTGGAATAGTGGTACCTTTTTTACTCTGCTGGTACTAGGTTCTTCTGGCTCTTAGGTTGGATATTAGGCGCATTGATCCAAGGAAAAATATGATAGCTTGATTTACCTTGCCGCTTTGCCTGATACATTGCCATATCCGCGTCTCGCAGTAACTCTTCGGAGTTTTTGTAGTGGGATGTAATCATAGCGATACCAATACTTGCCCCCACAGAAACCCTATGTCCATCAATGTGAAAGGGTTCAGATAAATTGGTTTGAATTCGCAACGCACAAATTTCCGCTTGGCTTAATTCTGTTATTTCCTCTAAAACAACGGCAAACTCATCTCCACCTAGGCGAGCCACTGTATCAACATTACGGAGGGATAATTGCAGGCGATCGCTAACTTGAACTAATAAAGCATCCCCCACTCCATGCCCTAGATTATCATTTACTGCCTTAAATCGATCTAAATCAATGAACATCACCCCAAACAGCCTGTCTTTTGAGCGTTGATAGTGCCTAAATGACTGCTCTAGTCGATTCATAAATAGCCCCCGATTGGCTAATCCAGTTAGGGCATCATGCAAAGCATTGTAAGAAAGTTGCTCTTCTACCCGCTGACGTTCCTTAATTTCTTCGGTAAGTTGAATATTAATAGTCTTTAGTTCATCTTGGGATTGTTCTAAAGCAACGAGGGTATCTTCCAGCTTGGCATTGACTAAACTCAGAATTTTTGATTGAGCTAGAAAAATAGTATGGCAATCAACTACCCGCAATCCATCTTGGGCGATGGCAATAATTGGTTCACACAGAATATTATCAGTACGACTTAAAACAATCCGAGCTGCAGCATCTACCTTGGTACTAGCAGATAAACGCAGGGGACGAGTATTAATAAACGGAATTATCCTGCGAATGGGCTGATTGGTAAATAGTTCTAGTCCGTAGGGCTTACTCATGCGTTCCAGAAATTTACGCCTTGAGAGCATATTAATAATTAAACCCTCGCGATCGACAATTACGACTGCTGGTACCTGTAAATCTTGCTCAAATCTTTTTGCTACTTCACTAACTTTGGTATCAAGGCTAACTTGAAAAAGATGGTAAGGCAGATCGGCAAGCGTGGAATCTACGTTAATACAGCTAAGGTCAATCATGGGATTTAAAAATTAAGCCAGCGTAACGGCAGAAAGTTGAGGGTTGATATATAAGCCTTTTATTGTACTAGAATTGTTCATCAGTTTGCTCTAACGTAGAGTTAGACTAAGCCGTGAATGTAGGTAGATGAGTTACTTTCAATAGCAATATTCATCATCCGAGTAGTACGGATCGTAGAAGTTAATATAGAGCCTGTTTCATATCTCATGAGTAGCAATTCTTTTTAGCATCAAACGAATAAAGCAAAGATTGAGTTTAGCTGTAGCATTAACGAGAGTTCTCTCAAAGTTCTTAACTAAGATTTTGCATCTTTCAACCCAAGCATTTGACCTTTCAATTACCCACCTTGTCGGCACAACTACAAACCCAGACAGACCTTTTTCTGCCTTCTGTTGCTTTGATACCTTAGGAGAAATTTCAAACCTAATCTTAGTCATAATCTCAGGATATATCTTCTCTAGTTCTTGGATCAGTTTCTCGATATGATAACCACTATCCAGCAATATCGTAGTTAGCGTAATGTCATCTGGTTTCGATTTGAAGTAATCAATGTTAATCGTTAACATCTCAATCAGTCCTTGGTCATCTGATACATTTGCTCTTGTTAAATAGGTAAAGAAAGGAAATCCCAGAGTGTCAACGGCTAAATGTCTTTTGATCCCGTTAGTTGCTTTGTAGGAGCAGAAGCCCTTGGATTCTATACTTGCATTACAAGTATTTTTCACTGCTTGTGAGTCAATGATGATTAAAGTTGTCCATTTTGATTTTTTTTGACTGTTCACGGGCTGTTGAATGCAAGGTTTCCATAATCGCAGTAAATGTACCTGTATCTTTCCACTCCTTGTAGTATCGATAGACTGTAGAGAATGGTGGTAAGTCTCGGGGCATATCTCGCCAATTACAACCGTTTTTGAGTTGGTAGAGTATGCCGTCTAAAATTTGTCTTTTTGTCCAAGTTGGCGGTCTAGTTTGCTTTTTCTTTGGGAGCAATGGTTCTATAATTTCCCATTCTTTATCTGTTAGGCTACTTGAGTATGGATTTAGCATTTTCTAAGTATCATACATCTTGCTCATAATAGATATGAAACAGGCTCTATAAAGCGCATCGAAGACATTTTCTACCCCATTGAAGGATACTCCGTCATACTTGGAAGTTCCAATGGCTTGCAGTCGTTATAAACTGCTTTGATGCTTCAGATAAGGGACTAAATGCATCATAAAGTCGCGTTTACCTATTGTTACTCCTGCCATACGCAGGATATTGTACGCCGTTGTTATATGGAAATAAAAGTTTGGTATCAGAAAATCATCTACATACAAAAGCCCAGATAATTCTAAGTATAGCCCTTGCCCAAGATCAATCCGATTGAGTTCTGACAGTTTAGAATCAGCAACATTGATACTTGCCAATAACCCCTTAGTCGATAAAATATGACCACGCAACTCAACTAGAGATGTTACATCGGGGTTCAAGTTGTTTGCCGACTGTCCTAAGCACCACAATGCAAAGTTACGGGGCTGATTGCAAGTTGTGTGCCGAAAGGAAACATATCGGGTGCTATGCGATGCTGCAATAGAGATTCTACATCATTTGCGAAATGACTCTCTGCTATCTCTAAAATATGAATCAACGTATCGAGCCTAGAACTGAAGATATTTTGTAGTGCTATGATCTTCTGACTTTCCATACGTTTTTTAGAAACATTTTTAGAAACATAAATTGTAAGGCATGGCTATGTTGTAGAAGTGTAGTAGAAGGATTAGAAAAAATTTAGGACTATCTATGCCTCTAATAAACGACTCAAAATAGCTTCATGATTTAAGCCTTGATCGATCAAGCTATTCACAATATGCAAGCGATCGCTAATACCAAGCACAAACCGATTTACATCCGCTCCCATAGATTCACAGGAAATTTGCACCGCTATTAATTCTCTACCCGTCAATCGAGAGAAAAATGAAGTGAGAATACCCGCCTCGAGAAAACAACTAGGACGAGACTGATTAGATAGCTGCTGACTATAGGCAGATCGAGAAGTTTTAATCAGGATAAATCCCCGATCTTGATAGGTGGGATCAAATTCCAACTGTCCCCAACCGTGGGTAGTCCAGCATTGCTTCAGCGCTGCCAAGAAAATCCCCATATCAATTTCAGCTAAGGGAGCATGGTAAAAGTCTGTTATTTCCTCATTGAAGCGAGTATAAAAGTTCTTACCCCACCATTTACCACAATTAAAAAGCACTAACCCTGCTGCTTGCCCTGTTTCTTTTTCTAGTCCTGAATATAAAGCTTTAATTAAGGTTGTAGGTACAGCAATCAGGCGATCGCCCCGCCGATTTTCTAACAGCCCCGATTCTAAATCTCCACGCACATAGGTTTCATAGCCGAAATAGTTGCCTGAAACTTGGTTTTCTTGAATTAAATCTGCAACGGAAATCATGTCGTTATCTTAAATCAATATCACTATCTGAGCTTAAAGCGATCAGAGTCATTTAAATCATAAATTTTTACTTTATTAAGGTTACTTCATTAAAGAAGCAACTTCTTACCCCTGTGTGGCAAGCAATATTTCCCACCTGCTCAATTTTAATTAATAACGCATCCGCATCACAGTCATAGTAAATCTGTTTAACCTTTTGGATATGTCCAGAGGTAGCTCCCTTATGCCAAAGTTCAGAACGAGAACGACTCCAGTAATGGACTTCTTGGGTTTTGAGGGTTAATGCTAAAGACTCTGAATTCATCCATGCCATCATTAACACGGTGCCATCTTGATCATCTTGAGCGATCGCTGGAATCAAACCCTGAGCATCAAACTTTAATTTAGCTAGTAATGGCTCAATGGGGTTATTTATATCAGTCATACATATTAAAAGTAAAAGTCTTTTTTAGTTATGCTGCTGTGCATTGGTCGTTGAACAAGTGACAGTTTATCTAAAGGACAGCGTTAAGTTTCAGTGCGATCGCCAATCCGTAGGGTAAGTTAATAAAATGTAACGCCTTTTTAAAGGCTAATTATTTGCGGGTTATAGTAATAAATTATACTTTCTGTATAGACACAAAAAACGTGATCTTAGGTAGAAATTTTGTGTCTAATACCTAGTTATACGGCTTGACTACCCCCCATCAGGAGGATTAGACCAATGGCAGCCCAACATGATTCTGTTTGGGATCGTATACCGCAACCTATCAGGAAGCGATTTGTTTGGCTCCTGTGGTTTGCTACATGGATTGGCTTGCTTGTAGGTCTGTATAACCGAGTGTTCTACGAGTATGTAGTTATCTTTTCTGCTGCCCATGCCCTACTAGTATTATTTCTTGTTCATTTTCGATTGGCAGTATTCCCAGCGCAGGTCAGAATTGCATATTTTGTTTGGGTCGTTATTGGGACTTATGTTCCGTACATGGTGATTCTGATGTACATAACTACTATCGGTCTTGCAACGAATCTTTTCTTTAATTACTGCCCATTAGCCCGAATGATGTATCTGTTGCCTTGGAATAGGGAAGAACCGTTTTCGTTTGGGCTCGTTGTACGCGTTTTCCTTTCACCTCCTGTGATGGGGAAATTCAAACCACGCCCCTCGGTGGCATGACAAAGGCGTATCAACCGTATAACAAAGGACTTCCAATCAGAACGGAGCTTTACTCTATCAGTTATGAGGCAAGTATTATTGTGGACATTAGTAGCCCAATGAATGCAAAGGTGTCCTTGGATAGACCGTAGACTGAATTAGTTGAGTGGAAATGACATAAAAACCGATTTGGGAAAGCCTACTATAATAAATAATAGGGTAGAAATATTTCTTAATATAAATCTAATGGAGAAACTAACTTGGCAGTGGCATTTTCACGAAAAGACCTATCAAGTCTCCTATACCTGCAAAGGTGAAAATCAAACTAATTTACCTGCGGTTTTGTTAATCCACGGATTTGGTGCCTCTATTGGACATTGGCGACATAATATTCCTGCTTTAGCCACAGTTAGTCGAGTTTACGCTCTTGATTTAATTGGGTTTGGAGCCTCTGACATGCCTAAGCCCAGTGCTGATTTTAGGTATAACTTTGAGACCTGGGGAACTTTAATCAGTGACTTTTGCCGTGAGGTAATTGGTGGCATTACAGTTTTAGTTGGTAATTCTATTGGGGCGATCGCTATTATGCAGGCAGCCATTATTTCCCCTGAATTAGTAAGCAAAACAATTTTAATTAACTGCTCCTTACGATTACTCCAAGAAGATAAACAGTTAACCCTACCTTGGTATCGGCGGGTCGGCACAAAGTTTTTGCAAAATCTGTTAGCCAATCGGGCGATCGCCAAATTATTTTTTGATCAAGTTCGCAAACCAAAGATAGTTCGTAAAATTCTGAACCAAGCATATATTCACAAAGAGGCAATTACTGATGAGCTAGTTGATATTTTAGTGACCCCCGCTCAAAATGCCAACGCTGTGGATGTATTTGTGGCATTTGTAAGCTATTCCCAAGGACCCACCCCTGAGAGTTTGCTAGCAATTCTGCCCTGTGAAGCGATCGTACTTTGGGGAGAAAGTGATCCGTGGGAGCCGATCGCCCTTGGACAAGAGTTAATGAAATTTCCCTGTGTCTCTACATTTATTCCCATTGCTAACGCTGGACATTGCCCCCAAGATGAAGTGCCTGAGCTAGTTAATCCGATTTTAATTGGATTACTAACTGCCGATGCGATATGAGTTCAAACTAAAGCAGAAACTTCTAGAAGGTAAAAGCTATAGCTATTTGGATTAAATTTCTGGGTAATCAATCTGAATCTTGAAGAAGTTTTATCTTCAGTCTATAGCCCAGTAAAAGATCAAGACATAATGCTCTGAAACCTATTTCTTGACAGAATATAATTACAATCCATAATATAAATCTACGGTAAATTGATTGAATATTAGGGGTACAAATGTGACATACAAATCCATAAAAAATTGGCAAAATCTCAGACGATTTTTAGTGATGACGGGGATATCTTTATTGGTTGTTTTAGGTATAGGGGGAATTTTCCCCGCGACTGTACCTGTGGCTACACTTGCTCAACCAGCCAAAGCTGATGATGTAGTGATTTCATGGAATACTACAGCTGTAGCAGTAACCCAGCAGGATGCTCCTTTACAGGCAAGGGCTCTTGGTATAGTTCATGGGGCGGTTTTTGATGCTGTAAACTCTATTGATCGCCGTTATACTCCTTATCTTGTTGATACTAATTCCCCCGGAGCCTCAAAGGAAGCAGCCGTATCGTCAGCAGCCCACACAGTTCTTCTAAACTTATATCCAGCCCAGCAAGCTAGATTAGACAAAGCCCTATCTGACTCATTATCAAAAATTGAAGATGGAAATGCTAAGACGGATGGGATAAATCTAGGTAAAGAAGTAGCTGAAAAAATCTTGGAAATTCGCAGCAAAGATGGTTGGGATGCCAAGGGAGAATATAAAGCTGAAAAGGCTGCGGGTATCTGGGAGCCAACACCACCGGGATATGTACCTGCGGTCTTTACTCAGTGGCGCAATCTTAAACCTTTTACTTTTTTAAGCCCTAATCAGTTCACCACCCCTGCTCCTTTGGCTTGGAATAGTGAGGCTTATGCCAAAGAGCTTAATGAAGTTAAAAATATTGGCAGTAAAGATAGTAAAACTCGAACCCCTGATCAGACTGCGACTGCAATTTTTTGGACAGTTAATACACCTGTAATTTGGAATGCTGCTGCTCGATCTGCGGCGATCGCTAGGAGAAATAGCACTATTGATAATGCCAGACTGTTTGCCCTAGTTAATTTTGCGATTTCTGATGCCTATGTGGCAGGCTATTCCGTTAAATATAAGTATAATTACTGGCGACCCGTAACGGCAATTCGTAATGCTGAAGCAGCAGGTATACGCGGTGTTATAACCGATGCCAACTGGGAATCATTAATTATCACACCCGCCCATCCCGACTATATTTCAGGACATTCTGTAACGTCTGGAGCGGCGGAAAAAGTTTTACAAAATTTCTTCTCTAGCGATGATCTAAAGTTCAGTTTTACTTACCCCGCAGGTGGAGTGACTCGTAGTTATAGTAGTTTTTCTCAACTTTCTAATGAAAACGTAGATGCTCGGGTTTGGGGAGGAGTTCATACTCGTAATGCGGACGTGCAGGGAACAAATCTGGGCTATCAGGTTGCTGATTATGCTTTTCGGAACTATCTGAAGCCAATCAAGTAAAAAATGTGAATTTTAAGTAATTCAGAGGACTAAAGTAATTCCTAAGATCATAAATAGCCGTGGAGCGATCAACAACTAAAATTGATTAGGTCTAAACCGCAAACCTCTGGACATACTTAATTCTGTTCCTGTCCCCCCATCAGCACGGTCTAAAAAGGGCTTAAGTTCAATACCATCATTACGAAAACTACTTCTAGCTCCAGATACAGGAATCGATAATAAGCCACCCAACGCACCTAAACTAGAACGATTACCTTGAACATAAGTATTTACTCTTAAAGTCCTTTGACCACTATCTGCCGTAGTTAAGTTGCCAAATACGCGATCGCGAATATTATTAGGATCGGCTCCCACTGGAACAGTTAAGACAATTCGACAAGTAGGGTTTCTATCAGTGGTTGCACAAATGACGCTGTAGCCATTTTCTGTGCCTGTTTGAAGTTCTGCTAAACCATCAGGGCGATACTGCTCTAAGCGACGACTAATTTCACTGCAACGCCTTTGGGATGACCAACCACCACCCATTACACTCGGAATTGCCCAAGCATAGAACTGTCCAGGTTGACTTTTAGGTTGGTACATAACTGTATATTGACCGCTTTGGAGTTGGCATGAAAACCTTTGCTCTGAGACTATTGTGCCTGTGGGATTAGTTAAAATTACGCCATTGGGCTGGTTATTCGGTTGGGTAGAAGGACGATTAGGAATAATAACTGAGTTGTCAGAATTATTTGGTTCTATGGGAACTTGAGCGATCGCCTTACCGCCAAGGATTGTAACCACAGATGATATTAACCCCAAGATGAGAATGGTAAACTTGAGCATAATTTGCCTTTTTCTGCCTTTTTGATGTATTTTTTTAATCCTTTACGTTTTAGACTAAATCAAACCCTTTTCCGTTCCATCTATAAGCTAATTTTTTCGAGAAATTCCCGTGTTTTTCTACGGAACCAGAATTAATACCTAAAAGTTTTTAATACCTTCAGATGCAAATTTTTATTATTGATGCTTTTACTAAATCTCCCTTTCAAGGCAACCCTGCGGCTACGGTCTTAGTGGAAGAATTTCCCAGCGATCGCCTGATGCAGAAAATTGCTGCCGAAATGAATCTATCGGAAACTGCCTTTGCCCAAAGAATTAGTCCCAATTATTTTCATCTACGTTGGTTTACGCCACTCCAAGAAGTGAATCTATGCGGTCATGCCACCTTAGCTATGGCTCATTATCTTAAAGCGATCAATGAAGTGGATATTAACTCTTTACTCACCTTCAAAACCCGCAGTGGTGATTTACATATTAGGTATGAGCAGGATTTGATCGTAATGGATTTTCCTGCCAGCTATTTTGAGCCTTGTTCTGAGCGATCGCATGCTATTTTGGAGAAAATCTTTGCTAATTATAATCATGAGGTAATTGGTATTGCTGCGGAAAATATTACGGTCTTATTAGAAACAGAATCCCAAGTTTTAGAATTTGCCCCCAACTTTGCTCAGATTGTCGAACTAGAAGAAAGATTAATTATTACTGCGATCGCTAATCCAGATCATCCCTACGATTTTGTGTCAAGGTTTTTTGCTCCTAATGCTGGAATTAATGAAGACCCCGTTACAGGTTCTGCCCATTGCTGCCTTACTCCCTATTGGGCGCAGAGATTACAAAAATATACCCTCAAAGCTAAGCAATTATCCAAACGTACAGGTGAACTAGAACTAGCTCAAATTGGCGATCGCATTCAAATTAAAGGATATGCCGTTACGGTTCTTAAGGGAGTGCTAGAGAATATCTAAACCCTGTCAAAGTTAGGGATAAAGCTTAAAATAAAAGAGTACGTTATTCAGTAAAAAGTCAATGCAACTTAAGCGTTTAGGACATGTTGCCATTTGTGTCCAAGATATTCCTAAGGCGGTGGAGTTTTATCAAAATTTGGGGATGGAGTTGGCGTGGCAAGACCCCGATTGGGCATATTTAAAAGCAGGTGCCGATGGTTTAGCTTTACTCAGTCCAGAGTATAAACAGGCGAGTAATCATTTTGGTTTTATTTTTAGCGATCGCCCTGAATTAGAAAAACACCATGCTCATTTAACTGAATTAGGTATTCCTGCGGGTAAAATCCATGATCACCGAGACGGTACTGCTTCTTTTTATGGTAAAGACCCAGATGGCAATACCTTTGAGTTCCTTTACGAACCCCAACCTGCTAATAAATTAAACTAATCAATTAACCAATCACATAAGTCCTTGATCGTTAGATTTAGTCCAACTGCAAAGCTAGGTACTGGTATGAGTTCGTGAGGTTTATCTACGCTTTGCGATCGCTGATCTGGAGTATAAATAAAGATCGTTTGCTCTGCGGGATCAATCAGCCAGCCCATCTCAGTTCCATAGTCTAGGGAATGCAGAATCTTTTTGATTACCTTAGTTTGGCTTTGATCGGAAGACAAGATTTCAATTATCCAATCAGGTGCTAAGGCAAATTCATCGGCAATCCTCCCATTTGGGTATCTGGGAATTCGATTCCACTTAAAAACAGATACATCAGGGACAATTACTCTATCTGCAAATGTACATCTAAGTTCAGGAAATGCCCTAGCCATTTTTTGTGGTTTTACTACAGCGTTAATAGCAATAATGAGTTCACCCTGAATGATGCTATGCGAACCTTTGGGCATTGATTTTTGGATAATTGCATTGTCAATGAATTCACTAGCTGGCTCCGTCTCTGGTAGCTGTAGGAACTCTTCAAGGCTTAGGGATTTGGATACTGTTTGTATCATCACTATTTGCTGATTATTTTAATCACTATTTTACCCCCTTATTTTCAAAAGGTTTTTTACCGTGAGAAGAAAGTATAAATAGCGTTTGGGAATCGATATTCAGGCGATCTCCGTTTACAGGAAATTTAAACTACCTATTTTTTCTGGTTGCGTTCCCCATACAGATGGATAATCGAAGGTAGCAGGGAAATAATTATGATTGCAACGACTATGGGTAGTAGATATTTATCCACATCAGGGATGACTTTACCCAAAAAATAGCCAAAAATAGTTAAACCAAATGTCCATATAAATCCACCAATGACGTTATAGGTAAAAAAAGTCTTATAAGTCATTTCACTTACTCCAGCTAAAATTGGCGCAAAGGTACGAATCACTGGCGTAAATCTAGCCAACACAATAGTTTTTTTACCGTGCTTTTCATAGAATTGTTCGGCTTTGATCAGGTTTTGCTTATGAAAAAAACGGGAATCTTCTTTTTGAAATAGCGATCGCCCAAATTTTTTCCCAGTTATATACCCGACATTATCCCCTAACACAGCGCAGATAAATGCCCCAGCAATCAAAATCCAAATATTTAACAAGTTCTGGGAGGCTAAAAATCCCGATGTAAATAAAAGGCTATCACCGGGCAGAAAAAATCCAACTAGTAGTCCAGACTCAGCAAAGATAATTCCCCAAATTACTAAATAACCACCGACATACCCAAAGGATTGGATTATCTCTTTTAGATCAAAATGCACATCTTACCCCAATATAAAAGCGCAATTAAAGCGAATCTATAGTATATCGAAACTCCTTAATTAATTTCCAGAAATAAACTAGGTTTGCAGAACTCAATCCCGATTATTCACAAATCGAATTGAAAACAGGATTCGGTTTTTATTAAGTAGCACGGGGTAATTTTTTGAGTTAAGGCAAATGTCGTGTAAGCAAGGAAATCTAATCCTTTTAGGAATTTATCTGGTTTGATTGATTAATATGGCTCTAACTCTCTAACTTTATGAATAGGTTTTGAGTTTTTTAGTGAGGTGGTGATTTAGGCTAAACTATGATTTTCCACAATGCGATCGCCAAGATTAAAGTACTGATATGAAAAGGGATCAGCGATCGCCAAGGCTGACGAGCAATTTTTTGAGTTAAGGCAAGAGTCAGAATTACGGATAAAAGCAAAGTTGTGGCTTGCAGAAAACTAATTACCGCAGGATGAGCAATAAATATGGGTAAAGCTGAACCATCCATGCCAAAGGTAGCAAATGAAACTGGTAAAATTCGCCCTGCTTCTTGGAGAAATAAGCGGAGATAATGTGCTAAATTGCCGCCTAACACCAAAGGTAAATAACTGTAAGCAAGTTGGATGAAAGGTCGAGGTTTACAGATAGAAATTTGTGATTCTGAACTGGAGTTCTTTTTCCATCCTCTTAACTTTACACTTAAAATATAGAGCGATCGCATGATCCAATATGCACCCACAGGAATTAAAGCAGAAACCAATAAAATCAAAACTGATAAACATAAATGTGGCAAGAAATTATCTATCTCAAATTGCCAAGCGATCGCTAATTGAATTTCAGGTAATCGATGTAGAAATGCTCCTCCCAGCAGTAACAGTAATAAAGCCACTTCATAATTGCGGGGAATATGAGTTGTCCATAACTCAATGGCAGGTGGACGCAGATTTAGCTTTACGGAACGATGGGGGCAAGCTTTTAGGCAAGTCATACATAGCACACAGTCCCGATTATCCTGCAGTTGAGCGGGATGGGAATATAAAGGACAGCCATTGGTTTCTAAGCCTTCTCCCTTTTGAACTCCACCTTTATAACATTGATAGGTAGTACATTCTGCGGAGCAGGTTCCTTGATCGGCTCTTAGTTCTGTGATTGATAACTTCGCAAATAAACCATTCATACCACCAATTGGACAGAGATAGCGACACCAGTACCGCCGTTCAAAAATTAAAGAGCAGATCACAGCACCCGCCGTAATTAATAGCAGCAAATAGGCAGAAAGATAGGCGGTATTTTGTAAATCCCATAATTCTTCCCATAGATAAATCAGCAGGAATAATCCCCACAGGAACCAGCCACTCCAGCGTTCACTTTTAGCTCGATCCCATTGCTTCAGATTTCGAGGAAACAGCCATAGGGATAGTTTTTGCGTGACTTCTCCATAGATCATAAATGGACAAATAGAACACCAAAGACGACCTACAAACGGAAATGCGATCAATATTAGGGGCCACCACCATGCCCAAAATAAATTCAATGCCAAGTTGCGATCTCGAGTTTGAGGAGCTAAAAACAGAATTATGACAACGATTGTATAAAGAGGCAAAACCACCCAATAATTTAAGCGAGTTGGGAACCAATCACTGCGTAAAAATTTTCGTAAATTTGGATTGGCATTGAGTAAGTTAAAGCGAAATCGTTTACTCTTCGGTTTATTTGACCAGAATACTGATTCAGTTAAAACAGTTGCACCTAAGGACTGCACGATCGCTCTTGATACTAGGGATTGCAATTCTTTAAGGTTTTCAGGAAAGTCATAGTTTTGTAAACTGCGTAAAGCTTCTTCGGTGAGCTTTGGTTTGGTAAGCCCGCGATCGCGACAGTATAGACTAATGTAATATTCGGTATAAAGCTTGATATCCGATTTTCGCACTCTTAAAGCAGGAACTTTAATTGTATGTTTACGGCAGGGTGCGTAGGCTGGCTCATGTTTTTCCGATACTAGGATAATGCGAACTTCACACAGACAATCAGGGGCTAATTCTGAACTACCAACGGGCTTGAATGTTCCTTTTTCTAAGAGTTCTTTGATTTTAGGAATCAATTCCTTGGGTAATTCTTCAATATTATTTAGAATTAAAGTACCCTGTCCTAACCATGTCAGAATGCCTAAATTCCCATCAACTCGACCAAATAGTTCAGCCCCACTGGCTTGAAGTAAACGACAATTCACTTTTGCGATCGCTTCTCGACGGAATGCTGAATTAAAATGGATCAAAGCTGCAATATTATCTTTGTCCAGTCCCGCTTCCCCAATAATGATTACAGGCTGGCGATCGCTACTAGCATTTTTAATATCTTGACGCAATCGAATCGCATAGCGACTTTTACCAATAATTCCCCTCTCTGCTTTATTGACTAGGTAGGGTTGAAGAGCTTGAGTGCGATCGCTAATCCACTCTGAGTTAATAGGTGAATTTATGGGGTAGATCACAAGCTTAGTGGTATTAAAAAAAAATTCCTGATAGCCCTAACAAGAGATGATTTTTCTCATGGAATAGATATTCAGGTAGAGACAAACTATAAGATACATTAGTTCCTCATTTCCTCATTAATACCTATGATTTAATAGCCTGAACATCATCAACGGAAAATCCATGTTTAGTTAGTTCTTTTTTGAGGGCGATCGCATTTTGTACCCGATCTACGAACATCACACCATTTAAGTGGTCTAACTCGTGCTGAATTACTCTCGCTAAAATGCCGTCGGTGGTTAAAGTTTTAGGCTTGCCCTCTTCATCACGAAAATTGACTGTAATTTGATCAGGACGTTGCACATCCAAAAATACATCTGGCACACTCAAGCAACCCTCTTCGCCAGTGATAATGTCGCCGCCAGAGGATTTAAGTTCAGGATTAATGAGAATCAAAGGCGGTGCAGACTCATTATCTGGCTCACAGTCCACAACTATGATTTGCTTATGAATTCCCACTTGCGGAGCCGCTAATCCAATGCCATTATCACTGTACATAGTTTGTAGCATTTGTAGTGCGATCGCCCTAATTTCATCATTAACTTTAGTAATGCGCTTAGCAGGTTGACGCAGATTCCGATCGCCCAACTTACAAACCTTTAACGGCGGATTTTTTAACTTCTTTTTGGAAACTTGAAACAGAGTAGCAGGCATTGGCACAGAATTTAATTCACCATTAACTATATTGACACAGATATTTATAGTTCGGTAGCCCAGCTTAAAAATTACCAGCAATTCCAAATTCAGCTTCTAAGCTAGACAATTTTGGGTATATTTGATGTAAAATGTAGAGCCGACAATTTATCCATAGGTATTTGTCAGGTTTTGGGTATGTAGCTCAGTTGTATAGAGCAATCGCCTTCTAAGCGATCGGTCGCTGGTTAGAGTCCAGCCATACCCATTTTATAAATTACTTGCCAAGTCAGTTAGGTCATTTGTTATATCTCCACAATTTATAACTAATTTATTATTTCGGTATAGGCTTTTATGGGTTTGTATATACGGGATTAAAGGGCAAAACTCTTTCGTGAGGCTTATTCCTTACACCCCCATTAATCTTTCACTGGAAAAGGAGTAGTATTGATCTGAGTTCAAGGTTTGGCAATTTATCCTCAGTTATGCTACTGAACAATCGCTACAAAATTTTACGATCCCTAGGTTCAGGCGGGTTTGGCGAAACCTTCGTTGCTGAAGATACTCAAATGCCATCGGGTCGGCACTGTGTTATTAAAAAACTCCGCCCAATTTCCCATGATCCTGAAGTCTATCAATTAGTCAAAGCTCGATTTCACAGAGAAGCCGCTATTTTGGAAGACTTGGGAAATCATCCTCAAATCCCCTCCCTTTATGCCTATTTTGAAGAAAATCAGGACTTCTATCTAGTTCAAGAACTGATTGATGGGGTAACTCTAAGTGATGCTATGCAGAAGCAAGCTAGTTATAGTGAGAACTTTGTTATAGACTTTTTGCTTAATTTCCTGCCTGTTTTAGATTATGTCCATAGCAAACGTATTATTCATCGAGATATTAAGCCAGATAATATAATTATTCGCCAACTAGACCAAAAGCCAGTTCTTATAGATTTTGGGGCTGTAAAAGAATCAATGTCCACTAGTTTAGCGGTGGCGGGCAATTTAGTAAGTACGATTACAATTGGAACCCCCGGATTTATGCCTTCAGAGCAAGCCGCAGGACGACCAGTTTATAGTAGTGACCTCTACGCTACAGGATTAACAGCCATTTATCTATTGACAGGAAAACAGCCCCATCAAATGGAGACGGATTATAGTTCAGGGGAGGTGCTGTGGCAGCAATATGTAACTATAGTTAGTCCCAACTTAGCAGCAATTTTATCAAAGGCAATTTCTCCCCATGCTCGCGATCGCTATGGTACTGCCACCGAAGTTATGCAGGCTTTACAAACAATTACCCCATCTTCCACCAATCCGACAGCACCAATTGCAGTACAACCAAATTCAAATTCTGCACCTACATCTTACTATGAGCCAACCGTAGCGATCTCGCCTCGTTATATTCCCCCAGAGCCTACTGCGTCAAAAACTCCAAATAAGTTCAGCGAATTCTATAAAACTCTGTTAATTGGCTTATTTTTAACATTGGGAATTATTTTAGGCTTTTGGTTAACCCGATCTCCCCAATCGTCTGAGCAAGTTTCTAAGCAAGATTCTGATCAAAATTTAACTCCCCCTGCTCCTAATCCTACTATTCCCAAGCCTGCGCCTAATGATCCTGTAGAAAATATTACCCCTAAGACCGAACCAACTCCTTCCCCCCCACCTGAGCCTAGTGAGCCTGACACAGTTACTCCCAATAAAACCAGTCCTGTGCCTAGTCAACCTGAAGTTTTAGCTGTGGAGGATGCCGAGATTGTGATTCAAAGTCTTTATGACCATGTTTCTAATCAAGAATGGAAAAGTGCCAAAGATTTATTTACTCAACCCTTAGCTTCACAGTTTGATCCCAACTTTTTCCAACAATTTAGTAAAGTTACCGTAGAAAATTTGGAGCTAACTTCTAAAACAGATACTTCAATGAGTTTTGTTGGTACAAATACTTACTTTTATCCCGATGGTTCTAAGCAAATAGAAGAGCGATCGTACACTGTGCAATTCGTTAATAAGATACCTTTAATATCTGGTTCAGAGTTTATCCGAGTGGTTAAAGCCCGTTAAAATATAGAAAAAGCTCTCTTCTGTTGATGGTTCTATAATTAATTCTTCTACTCCTTTCCCAGTTTAAGATTATAGTACGGTGGTTTGGGGGCTGCCCCCCACGAAGGGGTTAAACCCCTTCACCCCATTTAATTAAGTCTATTTTTATAGTAGGAAGTAAGTAAGCGATCGATCGCTGAGTAGAGTCCGTTTTGATCATGCCAAGTTCTATCCAACCTATAAAAATACAAATCAAGAAATATTGCACATAGTTGTTCTGTAAA
Organism: Synechococcus sp. PCC 7502; assembly: GCF_000317085.1. NCBI lineage: Bacteria > Bacillati > Cyanobacteriota > Cyanophyceae > Pseudanabaenales > Pseudanabaenaceae > Pseudanabaenococcus > Pseudanabaenococcus habilitatus. The sequence continues at coordinate 324,548 of NC_019702.1, read as the reverse complement.
ATTTATAACGAATTGATTAACTACGTTTAATATTTGGAGTTTATTTTATGGCTAAGAAAACTTTAGCTAACTTAAATGCTACTGATCTAGTAGGAAAGAGAGTTTTAGTCAGAGTTGATTTTAATGTTCCACAAAATGATACGGGAGCAATTACCGACGATACCAGAATTAGAGCCGCTTTACCCACAATTAAATATGTAACCGATGCTGGGGGCAAGGCAATTTTAGTTAGTCATCTGGGCAGACCTAAAGGTATCACCGAAAAACTCAGGCTTAACCCGATCGCTACTCGATTATCAGAATTATTAGGCACAACAGTCATTAAAACCGATGATTCCATTGGGGAAGCAGTAGCTACGGCAATTAATGATGCTCCAAATGGCAGTGTTATTCTTTTAGAAAATATCCGTTTCTACCCTGAAGAAGAACAAAATGATCGGGAATTTGCAAATAAATTAGCCTCATTAGCAGATTTATATGTCAATGATGCCTTTGGTACCGCTCACCGTGCCCATGCTTCTACTGAAGGAGTAGCTGAGTTTTTACATCCATCCGTAGCAGGATTTTTATTAGATAAGGAATTACAGTATTTGAGTGGAGCGATCGATACTCCTAAGCGTCCTTTAGTGGCGATCGTTGGTGGTTCCAAAGTTTCCAGCAAAATCGGTGTAATTGATGCTCTATTAGAAAAAGTTGATAAGCTGATTATTGGTGGTGGGATGATTTTCACCTTTTACAAAGCCAGAGGCTTAGCCGTTGGTAAGTCCTTAGTGGAAGAGGACAAGTTAGAATTAGCCAAATCCTTAGAAGCAAAAGCAAAGGAGCGAGGAGTGCAGTTATTATTACCAACTGATGTAGTTGTAGCTGATAATTTCAAACCCGATGCCAATGCCCAAACCGTCAGTATTGAAAACATTCCCGATGGTTGGATGGGGTTAGATATTGGTAGTGATTCAATCAAATTATTCCAAGATGCTCTGGCAGACTCAAAGACCGTGATTTGGAATGGTCCAATGGGGGTATTTGAATTTGATAAATTTGCCGTTGGGACAGAGGCGATCGCCCGCACATTAGCAGAAATTACCGAAACAGGAGCTATTACTATTATCGGTGGTGGTGATTCTGTGGCGGCTGTGGAAAAAGTTGGAGTTGCTGACAAAATGAGCCATATCTCCACTGGTGGTGGCGCCAGCTTAGAACTACTAGAAGGTAAAGTATTACCGGGTATTGCCGCTTTAGATGAAGCCTAGTCCTAAAAGTTAGCTAAAAAAAGGGGGGGGTTTCCCTCCTTACAGCCTATTGCGGAATGGAATAACAAAAAAAAATAGGTGAGTACATTAGAAAAAAAGGGTAAAAATGACACCCTATTTATTAGTACTAAGAAAAAAGATTGTATCCACATATAACTCAGGAAACACATCAATTCGTAAAGTAGCCAAACAATTTCAAGTAGCAACAAGAACAGGACAGCAGTTCCTAAATCAATACCGAGTAACAGAAGATTTAAGTCATAGGTCTCTTGGGAAGTAAAGCTCAAAGCCCATTAGAAGAACATTGAGAAATAATTTTAAAATAATCTTAGAGAATGCTCAAAAATTCCCATAAAAAATCCCCCATGATGGAGGAATAAGCTTGAGCTAAATACTTTTCAATTTTATCAAATGAATTTTATTAGAAAGTTAAATTAGACATGACTAAGCTTCGTAACTGGTGCTGCTGGTTTTGCTGCATTTACACTTTTGGTAACTTTTGCCTCTACAGGTGTAATTTCAATGTGATTAAATAGGGTCGTCACAAATGCAAAGAGCAGGAAAGGTAGAGATACGACTACAATCAAGCCCACTGCCGCAAATGAGTATAGTGGTCTGCTCATGAGAGCTAAGGCTGATGCCAAACTGGCAAAAATTACACCTAACCACACTACAACTTGTAGATAAATGTCTCCCAAGGTGAGATTACATCTAAAACTATATTTACCAATTTCATTCATAGTATTTACCGTATTTATCTAGTTTTTAAATTAATTTTTGTATTTTTTATAAGAAACTTCTTAAGTTTAAAAAACTAAAGTTGCTCTAACTAATCTCTAAAGATTTGTCTAAATGTTTAATATATCTATTCTATGTAAATTGTTAATATTATTTATTTACGTTTTGTATGTAATTAATAAAAATCGGTTACAAAGTTTTTGTAATTTGCCTCATCCTCATGGTTAATCCTGCATTCTGAGAAGCTGGGATATAATAGGCGGGTATTTTGAAGTAATTTTATGCGATCGCTCTTAGAGACAGTTCAAATCACGAAATCTGCTGCCCGTAGTCTGGCAAAACTTGATCATGCCGCTAAAAATTCAGCTTTAGAAGCGATCGCTGATGCTGTGAATAACCATGCCGATCAAATTTTAGAAGCTAATGCTCAGGATGTGGAAAATGCCGTAGCCGCAAATTTAGCAGCCCCACTAATTAGCAGGTTAAAACTGAATCCTAATAAAGTCAAAGCGATGGCAGTGGGAGTTAGAGATGTTGCCCGCCTAAGCGATCCCACAGGCATTAGACAAATTCATCGTGAACTAGATACAGGCTTAATTTTAGAGCGCATCACCTGCCCCTTAGGAGTATTGGGTGTAATTTTTGAAGCACGTCCCGATGCTGTGACCCAAATTGCCGCCTTAGCGATTAAATCGGGTAATGGAGTGTTACTAAAAGGTGGGAGTGAAGCGGTTTTATCCTGTGAGGCGATCGCCAAAATTATCCATAAAGCATTACAAACTTCAGCCGTAGCTCCAGAGGTGGTGCAGTTATTGACTACTCGATCTGAAACTATGGAAATTCTGAAAATGGATCGGCATATCGATTTAATTATTCCCCGTGGTTCTAATGATTTTGTGCGATTTATTCAGGCGAATACGAATATTCCTGTCCTCGGTCATGCTGATGGTATTTGTCATTTATATGTGGATCAAACTGTAGATATTGATCAAGCTGTGGCGATCGCAGTTGATTCTAAAACTCAGTATCCCTCTGCCTGTAATGCCATTGAGACTTTATTGATCCATCGGGCGATCGCTCCCGAATTTCTGGCTAAGGTCATACCCGCCTTGCAAGCCCAAAATGTGGAACTGCGGGGCTGCGATCAAACCTTGAGTTTATATCCCGATTTGATTCCTGCGACTGAAACTGACTGGGCAACGGAATATTGTGATTTAATTTTGTCCATTAAAATAGTAGATTCCTTAGAATCAGCCATTGATCACATTAATACCTTTGGTTCTAAGCACACCGAGGCGATCGCTACGACTAATCCTGAAGTGGCGACGATTTTTGCCAGTGATGTTGATGCCGCAGGGGTTTATCATAACTGCTCTACCAGATTTGCCGATGGCTTCCGCTATGGTTTTGGTGCAGAAGTAGGAATCAGTACCCAAAAAATGCCGCCCCGTGGTCCTGTAGGCTTAGAAGGACTGGTAACCTATAAATATCATCTCCAAGGACATGGACAAATCGTGGCAGACTATAGTGGCAGTAATCCCAAATCCTTTATCCATAGAGATATTTAGAAAGATACTTAGCGCAATTGGATTTAATGCCGCAAATTTTAGTCATACTCCTTGTTCTGATCACTAGCGTAATTATTAACTGCTCTCCCGCTTGGGCATTCAATACAGTCAAATTTTACGATGGCGATAACATCACAATTATTCATGAGGGGATTAAAGCTCAGGTACACCTAGCCTGCATTGATGCACCAGAACTCAAACAAGTGCAGGGGCAGAAAGCACGAAAAGTATTAAAAGCCCTAGTTGAAAACCAGCCCTTTGAATTAAATATCTTGGGGCGCGATCGCATTGGTCGATTTGTGGCGGAAATTATCAGCGATCGGGGCAACATTAATAAACTTTTAGTGGAGCAAGGTTATGCTGAGTTTTATAATCCATCGGGTAAGGGCTGTGAAGGATATAGTGAGGCTCAAAAAAATGCCCAAGAGCAGCGTTTAGGAATCTGGGCAAGGGGAACCAATATTCAATCACCCCAAGAATTTAGGAAAGAAGGCTACTAAATCTCAGTTAAGAAGAAAATATAATCCTGATAGTTTATTTTTCTGCCACCATTATTTATATTTATGCGCTTATATAAATTTTTGATTCTGACGGCGATCGCTCTAAATTTGGGCTTAGAAATTGGATTAGAGAGTTTCGGAACAAAAATGTCAGCTTGGGCAGAGGAACAAAACCTGATTGCTAATACTCCCAGTGGCTTTAATCCCGCCTTAAAACAGGAACCACCAGTTACCACACTAACTCCGCAGCCTTCTGTACCAGCAGAATCTGTGACTAATGATTACTTCGTATTTGATAATGTCAAAATCAATTTTCAAAATTTTAGTGACAACTTTGGACAAAATAACGTAACCATAGAACCAACTTGGCAATGGCGATTTAACGATGGCACGCTTCTAGGCTTCCAGACTGGGTACAACTCTTTTAATTTAGAGGGCAATCCATCGGTGCGGAATATCCCCCTCCAACTTAGTGTTGTTAAACAATTTGGGGATGTTAATCTAACTGCGATCGCTGGACTAAATATTTTTGATCGGCTCCCTACCACTGCTAATTTTGAGATTACTGCTGCTGTTCCTGTATTAGCAGGGGTAACAGTATTTGCCTTTGTCGAACAAAAACCCTATAAGTTTAATGCCGCTACCCTGAATAATCAAATTACTACCCGCCGCTTTGGTCCTAATATTTACTGGCAAATTGATCCTAATACCAGTCTATTTTCTTTATATCGCTGGGGCAATTACAATGACGGCAATACCGAACAACAGTCCTTTACTCGTGTTGAGCATAAGTTCGGGCAGTTTGCGATCGCCGCCAATTTATTTACTTGGGCTTACGCCCGTGATGTTAACTCTACTAGTGGTTACTTTTCTCCACCAGACTTTTTAGTTTATAACGGCGAAGTAGCATGGGAGGGAGATTTAGTCGATTTTCTACGCTGTCGTTTAGCAACTACCCTTGGTGAACAGCGATTGAATGGAGCATTTACCCCTGCCCAAAGTTATCAGGTGCGGTGTACGACCAAAATCTCTAACAATATTGAAGCCGAATTGGGCTATGTTTTCAGTAATGTGCGTCGTCTAGAAACTGGGGACAGTGCCTATAACAGTTCTACTATCTCTGGACAGTTACGGGTCAAGTTTTAAGGGGTAAATTTCGAGTTATTATGCACTAACACCTCTACTCAATAGTGTACCTTTAATATTCACAGCGACCAATCAGATATATGAAAACTGTTATTACTGTATTTGAGCAAGTTGATGACTTGTTATCAGTAGTAGGTACCCTATTCTTAATATCTCAAACGGGCTGGCAAATTCACTGCTACTTTGCCGTTGACTCTCCATTTTCTATTGCTAATATTCAAGAAGAACTTGGA